>CAMZLG010000107.1 GCA_947311495.1 uncultured Zetaproteobacteria bacterium | reverse complement strand
GTTGGCAAAGTAGGCGCTTTCATGGGTTGAACAACACTTGGCGCAATCGTTTCGGATTCAGCAGGCTCTATCGTTTGTTTGCTAATAGGTGGTGTATTTTGTTTCACATTGGGTTCAGGAGCGAGCGCAGCAGGTTTGGGCGTAAGTTCCACAGGTTGAGCAAGGGTTATTGGTTTGGGTTTCGTTGGTGTGTGTACGGGTGGGTTTTGCCACAACCAAAGGCTGACCCCCACAATCAATAAGATTAACCCGATAAGTTTCCAAGGGCTTTTGTGTGCATGGCTTTCGCTTGCACCCAAGACCTCATGTTTGGCTTGTTGTAAAATTGTATGGGTGATGTGTTTATTTTCCGATGCATAAGCGCCCAACAATGCGCGGTCGGCAATCAGGTTGATTAAGCGCGGCACACCGCCAGTCAACTGATATAACTTATGCAATACGGATGTTGGGAAAAGGGTTTGTTGATTGCAGCCTGCCACGGCAAGCCTATGGTTCACATAATTCACAACCTCTTGTTTGTTGTGTGGATGCAAGTGGTAGCGGGCGGTGATGCGTTGAGCGAGCTGCCTCAAATCTTGGCGTTGCAACATCTCGGATAATTCAGGTTGCCCAAGCAACATGATTTGCAGCAGTTTTTTGTCGTCGGTTTCTAAATTGGTGAGCAAGCGCAACTGTTCCAACACGGATGTATCCAAATTTTGCGCTTCATCAATGATGAGAATGGTGTGCCGACCTTGGGCATGATTATCCAAAAGAAACTGGTTGAGCGCATCGGTGAGAGCTTTGATGCTGGTGGTGTTATCGCATGTGATATGCAGCTCATCACATAAGCTTGCCAGCATTTCAGTCTCGGATTGTTTGGGGTTGATGATGTATGCGACATCGGTGTTTTCAGGGATTTGATTGAGCAACTGCCTGCAAATGGTGGTCTTGCCTGTACCCACTTCGCCCGTGAGCACCACCACGCCACCTTCGCCCTGCATGGCATACAACATATGCGCCAAAGCTTCCTTGTGTTGTGCGCTCATAAACAGAAATTGCGGGTTAGGCGCAATGGTAAAAGGCTTTTGCTTTAATCCGAAATAACTGGTGTACATAGAGGGAATATAAAAAGGTGGGGCAAATAGGCAATAGCAGGTGTTTTATGTTACTTTTTTCTTCGCAATGTAAAAGAGTTTGGCTGGAATCATAAGAGAATATATAGGATTTACAGGGGGACTTAAATTAAGTGTCGTATCCCCAGAACTTTCACCATTTATTTTTCTAGGACTCGATTAATTATGGTGATGTAGCGGGCAGCTACATCTGCAACTTCTCTGTAAGCCATTTCAAGAAGTTCGGCAACTTGTTCGTTTGTTTCAAGAGAGGCGTAGCCTCTACTCTTCATATATAATTCAATCTTTTGAATTCTTCCTTCATTCTCTCCGAGAAAGTCCCGAAAGTCTTTTGATGCTTTTCTCTTGTTGCATGACTTACAAGATGGTACTAAATTGCCCAGTCGGTGTTCCCCCATATTTTTCTTATTTATTGGAATAGCATGTTCAATTTCCAAGCTATCACTTGAACCACAATAAGCACAGCTATTGAAAAAAAATTGCTTTGTCTCCTCCCAATCGTTTTTGGTAAAATTTTCATTTCCTAAATGACTTAGAATATTGCGAATAAATAAGTTTTGGGCATTTCCTATGGCACTGTTTTTAAAACGAGAGTTCTTTCTAAGAGCTTGTTGCTTCTGTTTGGCTACATATTCTTCAGAAGACAAAAATTCATTTTGTAATTCGGTCTGAGTTGCTATCCCTTTTTCTAATAAGTATTGAACAAAATATTCTTTATGAGCAATTGTCCACTGACTACATACACGAACAGTTTTATTTAAAACATCGAATTCATCTGCCCAATATCGTATTGATTGTTCTTTTAAAATCTTGGGAGATGGCGAACAGAATGGGTATGATGACAGGTGAAAAGTGGACTTTGAATAATCAAGGTCCATTAAGCGATTGAGCTCTTTTGAGTCATGTTTCTCACAGTAAGCAAATATTTTAGGAATAAATAAGTGAACCAACTTCCCGATTTTCATACTGAACTCTCCCAAGCATTTAGAAACTCACCCAAATGCGGGCGCTGTTCTTGTTCAGACTCAAGATAGTTGCGCATACCTAAGATGGCGCGAGCATACGCGCCTTCGGAGAGTTCGCCTCTGAACAACATCCAGCGGAACATGATTAAAGCGGTGGTGCAGACGTCGGTTTCACAATAATTGCGGATGGCATCAATTTCACCACCCTCAAACATGCCGCGCACATCATCGCCTGCTGTATCCAATTTGCCGGGGATGCCAAATGCCGTGGCGACTTCATGCATGGAGCAGCGGGCGGATGCGCCGAAGTCGGATAAGGTTTCGAGCAAATCGAGATGATAATTGTGCGAATAACGGGTTTCATAGTTATTCCATTTGTCGCCCTCTTTGAACCACCTTGGGCAAGATAAACCATGCACCATGGCACGATATTTGAGTACAGGCATATCAAAACCTTTGCCATTAAAACTGACCAGTTGTGGGGCGCGGGTTTCGATGATGTTGAAGAAACCTTGTAACATCTCTTCTTCGCTGGATTCGGCTGTGCCACCTGTGGCAATGCGTTTGATGGCGAGTTCAGAACCTTCTTCGCCGATTTCGCGGGTGAGGTGAACATAACTGATGGCAACCACTTGGTGGAAAGGCTGCCGTGGAAAATCATTTCTGCCGTCTGTTTTTTCTAAAAAATGAGCGGATAAGGCATCGCGGGCTTCAAAATCGTCCATATCTTGATTGCCAAGTAAGCGGCGAGTGGCATCGGCATCGGGTACGGTTTCAATATCATAAACAAAGATTTCGCGTTGCATGGTTTGCTCCCTAGATGAAGTTGAAGCTTACATGAAAATGGGAAATGTCCAAATGGGGGGGGTGTTTGTTTGTCATGCTCAGCTTGACTGGGCATCCATATCGAAACAACATGGATTCCCGCCTTCGCGGGAATGACGGCTTTATCTTGTTGAAGTGACTGGATGCCGTATCAAGTACGGCATGACGATAGTGCTTTGTGTTTTAGCGCTTTTGTGGTTGAAGAATTTTGCGCTCACCAAGAACCCAAGCGGATGCGAAGAAAGTAAGCATACTTCCAACGACTAGAGATGTGAGCCACATAAACTGCATGAATTTATCGCTGGGGAATGCCCAGTAGTTGGGTAAATAATAAAGTAGTGCTGCCATAGGCAAACAGGCAAGCACGGCGGATGCCATACGTTTCCAGCTTTGTGTATCAAAGATTACACCATGTTTTTTGTGCAAATGCGCCCACAATAAAGCCACATTAAAAAATGATGCCAAGGCGGATGCCAGTGCTAGCCCGACATAACCCAAAGGCTGCATCAGAATCACGGCAAGGATGATGTTGACCGCCACGGTGTACATCGCATATTTCATGGGCGCTTTAGCATCTTTGCCTGCAAAACATGCCGTGGACAACACGCGTGCCCAGCTAAAGACCAGCAAACCAACGGTATAAGCTTGAAGTGCGTGGGCAGTGTTCGCTGCATCTTGGGCGCTAAATTTACCATGCTCAAACAAGGTGCGGATGATGGGCTCTGCCAAAAAGAATAAACCCACCATGCAAGGTAAGATAATCCATGTCAGCCACGTTAAACCTTGGCGTAAGTCTTGGGTGGCTTCTTGGTTGCGTCCGTTGGCTAAATGCTCGGATAATGCGGGCAATAAGGCTGTGCCCATGGCGATACCAAAAAGAGCAAGGGGAAGCTGTACAATTCTGTCGGCGTAATACAAATATGAGACTGCGCCCACGGGTAACAATGTGGCTAAAATCGTGCCAACCAAAATATTGATTTGCACGGCAGCGATACCAAGCACGGCAGGGCCAAAAAGAAGCATGGTGTCTGTGATGGCAGGGAGTTTGGGATTCCAAGTGGGTTTGGGAATCCAGCCAATACGTTTGAGTGCAGGGAATTGAATCGCAAGTTGCAAAGCACCGCCGAGCATCACACCGACTGCCAAAGCTTCGGCAGGGTTGTCATGCAAGGGGGCTAAAATGATGGCGGCAAAGATGATGGCGATGTTTAACAAGGCAGGGCTTGCCGCAGCCACGGAAAACTTGCGGTAAGCATTCAGCACTGCCCACGACATGGCGGCGAGAGAAATAAAAGCAAGGTAGGGAAACATAATGCGGGCAAGGGTTAAAGCTTGCTCCCAGCGGGTGGCATCATCATGAAAGCCTGGGGCGAATGCGAAAAGCAACCACGGCATCAATGTCATGCCTGCAATGGTGAACACCAATAATGCGGCGAGAAGTAAGCCTGCAAGCGCATTCAAATAGGCATGGGCATCTTCTTCGCTTTTTTTGCGTTGTTCAGCAAGCACAGGCACAAGGGCAACCGTTAAAGTTCCCTCTGCAAACATACGGCGGAAAAAGTTAGGCAGCTTAAAGGCAACAAAAAAGGCATCAGCAAGCGGGCTTGCACCCAAAAGGCGGGCGATAAAGATGTCACGAATGAAACCTAAAATACGGGATAACATGGTCCAACTGCCAACTTTCGCTGCAGCTCTGAATAAACTGTTCTTCTGATTTGACTTCACTGATTCCGCACCCATAATGCGCGACCCTTTGCACAGGGTGGCTTATAGTCAAGCTTATGCAGGGTTGTATAGACTGAGCTACGGTTTTTAGGATACAAGTTTTACGGTTTGCCCAAGGAGGTGATGTTTTACATGCCAGGAATTAGAGTGAGTACAGATGAGCCAATTGAAATGGCGATTAAGCGATTCCGCAAGCAAGTTGAGCGTGGTGGTGTTATTAGTGAATGCCGTCGTCGTGAAGCTTATGAAAAACCTTCTATCGCGAAGAAACGTAAAGAAGCCGCTGCACGCAAGCGTCTTATGAAACGTCTTCGTCGTATCCGCGCACGTCAACGTCGCGAATATTAAGAGAAGTAAACCGAATCTTTTGATTCTTCAAAGCCGTTTTAACCTTCTGGGTTGAGGCGGCTTTTTTTATGCGTTGTGTTGAAACCGAACTGGTTTACCCAGCAGTTTGCTTAGCGGCCGTTTTTCTTGGTCAGCATTCCAAATGCAAACGTCATGACTTTCAAACCACGCCTTATCAAAACTCCACTGCCAAGTTTTCTTCTTTTCGATGATGTCAGGGTTGGCAGCTTCACCGCTTTTGGTGCGGTTGAGTGCAGCAGCCAAGCGAAGTATCGCTGCAAGAGCAATGGTTGTTTTAATATCTTGGCTACGCATGTTCTTTAGCATGGTGTGACTTTTGTTGGGGCTTGCTTTGCGGTGAAAGCGAACAATGGTCGCTAGCATTTGCTGCTGTCGTTGGGTCACCCCTGTTAAGTTGGAATGGGCAACGATATAGCTGCCATGCAGATGTATTTTTTTATGGTTCATGGCAAGCCCAACCTCATGCAATTGACACGCGGCAATGAGAAGGCGGTATGCCTCATGGTTTAAGTTTAATAGCCCTGCATACGCTTCAAAAATGATTTCTGATGTTTGGGTTACGCGTTTGATTTGGGTGCGGTCAAGATTGAACCGCTTTGCCATGGCTTTGCTTGCTGCTTTGATGGGTCGCGAGGGCAGGCGACCAGAGCTGGCGATGCGGTCAAAGATAATGCCTTCACGTAACGCGCTTAAACAAACACGAAGCGATTTGATGCCTAGCGCACCCATGACTTCTTGTAAAATAATGCTTCCTGCCACAAGCGTGTCTTTTCGCTCTTGTTCTACGGAGGTGGGTAAATCATTGTTTTTGACAGCTTTAATTAGTTTAGGCAATGATTTTCTCAAATCACTAAGTGTGAGGTGGGCAGTGTCATCATGAGTTTGAAAAAGAGCGGTGATTTCCGCCAGTGTGCGAATCGTACCCGATGTTCCATACACGGCAGACACTTCAAATGGATGATATTCTGAGGCAACCGATTGAATTTTGCTGGCAGCAGAACGGTGGCACATGTTGATTTGGCGGGTGGTGTAGTTGCCCGCAGCAAAGAATTGACGCGAGTATCTACGCGCACCCATATTCAAGCTTTCAGCAACCAAAACACCTGTTTCATCACCAATAATCACTTCTGTGCTACCGCCGCCAATATCAATGACATGGGCAGGCTCATCACGAATATAACCTTCTGAACGCACACCTTGAAACACAATGCGCGCCTCTTCATCACCATTGACGACTTCAACCACCAGCCCCAACTCGCGGCGAATCCGTTTGGCAATCGCATTACGGTTGGGTGCATCGCGCATGGCAGATGTGGCAATACAATGCATTTCAGCATCGTAACTTTCAGCCAACTGTTTGAAGAAGTGTAGGCTCTCAACCATGCGTTCAATGGCATCATTATTTAAGCGCCCACGTTTATCCACACCATCACCAAGGCGAACCCAGTGCTTCATTCTATCCACAATGCGGAACGCACCATGGGCTTCGGTTTGAGCAATAATCATATGGAAAGAATTGGTGCCCATATCTATTGCAGCAATATGATGACCTGTGGTGATATTCAAATGAAACCGCCTTTAAAAGGTTGGCATTACGTTAAGCCGCTTTGCTTCTCACGAACCTTTTTCTGAATTTTTTTCTTCTTGGCGATTTTTTTCACCTTGTCGGCATCATATTTCTTTAGATGACGTTTGGTCAAGGCATGTTGTTTATCCACTTTCTTCGCCGTTTTGCTCATGCGTTTTTCAGCACGCTTGGCTTTTTTAGCTGCTTTCTTGGCTTTTTTGGCAGCCTTTGCTGCTTTGGATGCCGCTTTATCGGCTTTTTTAATGGCTTCTTCTAAAGCTTGATGTAGTTCTTTATCATGTTTACTGGCACTCATTATTATCATCCTTATTTTCCTACGCTGGCAAGTGCCAACGTAGGTTTATTATCTTATTTTACTCAGCGTGTTTATCGTTAGAATAATCTAGCTTCCTATGCACATTACCGACAATTTTCGGGTCGGGTGCGCAGGCAACTTGCTCATCTTTACCGGGATAATTCAAGTTGTGCAGGTAGTGACGCATACAGTTAATTCTCGCCCGTTTTTTATCATCGGACTTCACAACCGTCCATGGTGCATCAGCTGTGCTGGTATAGAAAAACATCGCTTGTTTGGCTTTGGTGTAGTCTTCCCATTTATCCAAGGACTGAATATCAATGGGGCTAAGTTTCCATTGTTTCAGTGGGTCGTGGGTGCGACCATGAAAGCGGCGAAGCTGCTCATGGCGGCTCACTGAGAACCAGTATTTAAATATATGTAAACCCGAATTCACCAACATACGTTCAAGTTGTGGTGTTTGACGAAGAAAGTCTAAGTATTCCTCATCCGTACAAAAACCCATCACACGCTCAACACCCGTGCGATTATACCAAGACCGGTCTAAAAATACCATTTCACCTTTGGTGGGTAAATGTTTGATATAACGCTGATAATACCATTGCCCGAGTTCACGGTCATTAGGCTTCTCTAGGGCAATAACATGCGCAGCACGCGGGTTTAAATGCTCATTAAAGCGCTTAATCGTACCACCCTTGCCTGCGGCATCCCGACCCTCAAAAATGCCAAGAATACGTTGCCCTGATTCTTTTACCCAAGCTTGCACTTTAAGTAACTCGATTTGCAGCAAGTGCTTTTCACTTTCATACTCTTCTAAACCCATTTTTTCAGGGTATGGGTATGTGCCCATCTCATGACTGAGTGCCAAGAGCTTGCTCCCTGAAATGACTTTAGGTGATGCCAAGACCTTTTTCGGGTTGCTCATTTTATTGAGAAGTTTTTTTAATTTTTCTTTGTTGCGTTTCTTGTCTTTGCTCATTTCTGATTTACACCTTTTAATTTGAGACAATAAAATATCAAGGGAACAAAAGTAGTTTCCTTGTTACTTGCCTATGATTTGTTGGTGAAAAGGTTTGGTTGATAAGCGATGAAGCCACATTCTGTGCGGTTAAAAGTACAAATTGGCTTACGCACCTGCTTTTCATGCTAACCGTACAGCAGTTAGGTGTATTGTGCAACCATTATTTTTATGTTGGATGATTTGTCATGATGATGTCTTGGTGGCTTTATAGAGTGGCAATTTTGCGTATAATGTCAGGTTCGCGGTTGATGCGAATGATGAAGAGGGTGATGAGATTGAGTGATAATGCAGATATAGTATTAAACAATAAGGGCTATTACTTAAACCGTGATTTAAGTATGCTGGCATTTAATCGCCGTGTACTTGAGATGGCGAGTGATATAAGTATTCCTTTGTTAGAGCGTTTGCGTTTTCTTTGTATTTACACCTCAAACATGGATGAATATTTTGAGGTGCGGGTGGCGATTCAAAAGCATAGGTTGGCTCTGGGCGCATTGGGAACAGCGCCAGATGGCCTGACGGCAACGGATATGCTGTTGCAGATGCGTGAAAGCATCGAAGTGATGGTGGAAGAGCAATATAAGTTGCTCAATGATGACCTTCTGCCATCGCTACGGGATGAAGGTATTTGTATTCTCAAGCGTTCAGAGTGGACGGAAGCGCAAACGGACTGGATTCGTAAATTTTTCAAGCGAGAATTATTGCCTGTATTGACACCGGTTGGACTTGATTTGGCACACCCTTTCCCTCAAATCTTAAGCAAAATTCTAAATTTTATTATTTCTTTGGATGGTAAAGATGCCTTTGGGCGTGAAGCCAAGCACGCCATTGTGCAAGCACCGATTTCTATTGCGCGTATGATTCATCTACCACCTGAGCTATGCGATGTAGAGCATAGTTTTGTCTTTCTATCTTCCATTATCCATGAACATGTGGGTGAGTTTTTCCCGGGCATGACGGTGAAAGCATGTCATCAGTTTCGTATCATTCGCAACAGTGAGTTGGTGATTGATGAAGAAGATGTAGTGGATTTAAAGCAGGCTGTGGCGGGCGAGTTGTTGGAGCGGCGCTTTAGTCAGCCTGTGCGTTTGGAGGTATCAAATAAATGCCCTGCCAAACTCTATAAATTTTTGTTGCAGCAGTTTGGTTTGCAAGAGACCGATTTATACCGTATGGATGGTCCGGTGAACTTATACCGTTTGTCTGCCATTTATGATGAAGTGAATCGTCCAGACTTAAAATACCCTGCTTTTGAGCCTGGTATTCCAGCCCGTTTGTTGGATGAAGAGCAGGATATGTTTCAGCAAATCCAACAGCATGATATTTTATTGCACCATCCGTACCAAAGTTTTAACCCTGTGGTTGAGTTGATTAACCAAGCTGCTGCCGACCCCAAAGTGTTGGTGATTAAACAAACCATGTACCGAGTTGTGCCTGATTCGCCTATGGTGGATGCATTGATTCGTGCGGCGCGCGCCAACAAAGAAGTGGTGGCTGTGATTGAGCTGATGGCACGGTTCAATGAAGAAGATAACATTGCCATGGCGAACAAGTTGTCTGCCGCAGGTGTGCAAGTGGTGTATGGTGTGATGGGTTTTAAGACACACGGTAAAATGCTGATGATTGTGCGCCGAGAAGGTCGTAAGTTGCGCCGTTATGTGCATCTTGGCACAGGAAATTACCACACCTTTACCAGTAAATTCTACACCGATTTTGGTTTATTAACCTGTGACCCTGAGTTGGGTGAAGATGTGCATAAATTATTCCAACAGCTTACAGGTCTTGGCAAAGCATTGCGCCTCAAAGCCATGCTTGCAGGGCCATTCACGCTGCACAAAGGTTTGATTGAGCGTATCAACCGAGAAGCAGACAATGCCAAAGCAGGTAAGCCAGCACGCATTCGTGCTAAGATGAACGGATTGGAAGAGCCTGAAATTATCCAAGCCTTATATCGTGCTTCCCAAGCGGGTGTGAAAATTGATTTGGTGGTGCGTGGTATCTGTTGTTTGCGTCCGGGTATTGAAGGTGTGTCTGAGAACATTCGGGTACGTTCGGTGTTGGGTCGTTTCTTAGAGCATTCGCGGGTCTATTGCTTTGATAATGATGGGGATACGGAAGTCTTTTGTGCCAGTGCCGACTGGATGGGGCGCAACTTATTGCGCCGTGTGGAGACATGTTTCCCGATTCGTGATGCAGCCTTAAAGCGTGATGTGATTGCTGAAGGGCTTACACCCTATTTTTCCGATACTGCAGCATCTTGGCAGCTTAAATCAGATGGCAGTTATCAGCGTGTGAAGGCGCGAACGGATGTGAAAAGTGCGCAAATGATGCTGATGCAAAAGTTGGGCACACTTCAAGAATAAATCGTAGCCACTAACTTTTTTCGATAGGGCTAACATACCCTTTGGGGCGAATGGCAACGGTGTTTTTGATTTTACTGCATACTTTTCCATCAGCGCGAATGTACACCATATCAAAGCAAGGCGTGGCGCGACCATGTTCTGCCAATTCTTTGCGAATTTGCTGTACTTGTTCGGTAGAAAAGTCGAAATGCAGCATTAAATCGGAATTGCCAACGCGGATAAAATCAATCTCTAACTTCTTGGTCGCCACGCGATAATCGGGAAACTTTTTGAGACACGCCATGGCTGGAATAGGGTCGGCAAGGCTGGCTTGAAAGCCGCCAAACATATTACCTGCTGCATTCTTTGAGACCCAACTCAGTGGCAACCGAATGCGTACCTTGCTCCAATCTTCATTGTATTCTTGCAATGATGCGCGCATCAATAAAAAAGGCAGAAACAGTGAGAATCGGCGTTTATCCGATAAAAAACCAAGTTTACGAATGAAGTTGATATTACTCGCCATTGAGTGCTTCTTGTTTGGCTTCTAAGGCTTCCCACTGTTGATAAGCTTGCTCAAGTTTGGTGTTTAATGCATCCAATTGTTTCTGGTCATTTTGGAAGGATGTCGGGTCGTTGCTGAAATAATCAACATCACAAAACCGCGCTTCAATTTCTGCTTTTTCCTCTTCCCATGTTTCGATTTGCATGGGTAAATCATCCAGTGCTTTTTGGTCTTTGTAGCTAAGTTTTTTGGCAATTTTAGGTTTCCTGACTTCTTTTTCGGCTTCTTTGGTCGTTTTTACAGCTGTTTTTTCTTCTTTTTCGTGCAAAGCAGCGCGCTCCTTCCATGCCAAATAATCGGAATAACCACCTTCAATGGGTACAATCTTACCATCGCCTTCAAATGCCAGCACTTTGCTTACCGTTCTATCCATAAATGCTCTATCATGGCTGACGATAATCACAGTGCCTTGATACTTGGCTAACGCTTCTTCGAGCACGGCAAGTGTACCAATATCCAAATCGTTGGTGGGTTCATCCAAGACCAAAAGGTTGGCAGGTTCGAGTAATAGTTTGGCGAGTAATAAACGACCACGCTCACCACCTGAAAGTGCAGAAACGCGCGCATTCAGTAATTCTTTATCAAAGAGAAAATCTTGCATATAGCTGACAATATGGCGTGGTTCATGCCCACCAATATGCACGTAATTACCGCCTGAAGGCACAAGCACATCTTTGAGTTTGGATTCAGGGTTAAGGGTGCGGATTTGGGTTAAAAATGCAGGGGCAAGGCGCACCCCATGTTTGACGCGGCCACTATCGGCTTCTAGTTCACCCAAAAGGATTTTGAGCAAGGTGGTTTTGCCAATACCATTGGGGCCTAAGAAACCGATGCGTTCGCCTGCCATGATTTTGCAGTTAAATGTTTCAACGATGTTTGCTGTTTCAAAGCTGTGGCAGACATCAATCGCTTCAATCAATAATTTGCCAGGTTTGACACCTGATGCCACACGCAAATCCACATCACCACCACGCAGTTTTCGGGCAGCGCGTTGTTTTCTTAAATCTTCAAGCGCACGCACCCTGCCTTCATTACGGGTTCGCCGTGCTGGAATACCTTGGCGAATCCATTTTTCTTCACCCGCGAGCATTTTATCAAACTTTTTGTGTTCGCGTGATTCGATTTCTAATAGTTCGGCTTTTTTCTGTAAATATTCAGCATAACTGGCTTGGAAATGGGTGAGTTTTCCTCTGTCCAATTCAATGATTTCTTCAGCCACCGCATCCAAGAAATATCTATCATGGGTAATAAATAGAACCGCACCTTTGAATGATGCGACAAAATCTTCCAACCATTCAATCGAGGATATATCCAAGTGGTTGGTGGGCTCATCCAACAACAAGATTTCAGGCTCAACCACCACAGCTTGGGCTAAAGCCACACGGCGCAACCAGCCGCCCGATAGTTCACCCACATCACGGTTGCCATCCAATCCCAATTTGGTGATGGCTGTTTCGATTCGGGCATGAAGTTTCCATGCACCCAAATGTTCCAACTGATGTTGTAAATCTTCGAGTTTCTTTAATGCTTTATCCGAATAGTCATGTTCTAAATCAGATGTGGCTTGATGATAAGCATCCAATGTTTCTGCGACATGCCCCAAACCTTCAGCCACCACATGAAACACACTTTGACCCGGCTCAAAATAAGGGTCTTGATGCAAGTAGGCGACTTTGCAGCCACTCTTAATTTGCACGTTGCCATCATCCACATCCATTTGCCCAGCGATGACTTTGAGGAGTGTTGATTTGCCTTCGCCATTGCGTCCAATCAATCCGACACGCGCACCTGCGCTGATGCGTAAGTCCACATTGTCCAATAAGACCTGATGACCGAAGGCTTTTTTCAAGCCGTGTAACATTAATACTGGCATATTGAACCTTTAGCGATGCGCCCCCAAACATGTGCTAACTTTGTCAAAGCACTTAACCATAGCGATGCTATGCTTTGCCTACTTTTCCTTGTTATCATCATGTTGGGAACACATCTGGATTATTTTTTTCAGAGGTATGAGACAAAGCCTCTGGGTGTCCTTTTTTGGCAAGGGCAACCACTGCCGCAGGCAATACAAAGATGTTTAAAACCGGCACAGCCATCAGCAGCAACGATGTGCCACCAAAACCAAGCCAAAACCAGCGGTGTTCTTTCATGTTTTGTTTGCGAGCCTTGAAAGGCATGTCTTTTCGAGATGCTTGGGTATCAAACAATTCATAGTTAAGGAACTGGATGCTGCCGTATGTCCAAATGACTGTCATCAGCGGTGGAAACCAGAAAAACACCAGCGCCAACAGCCCCCAAAGCATTAAACCAAACAAAGGGCGAATCGAATTGATGGCTGCGGCTAAGGCTTGGTTTGCCCAAGATGCATCATTTTCAACGGTTGCAAAACCCATGATTTTTTCTGTGCGATACGCCAAAGTATCAAGCCACGGTGCAACGGCGGCGGATGCCAATGCCACAAACGCGACTGCGCCCACAGCAACGGTAAGTATTGCAGTGAAAAATGATGCGATATAACCCACAATTACCCAATACCAAGCATCACCTGTGGGCACAAACACCGATACCAAATAATCGGATAAGAAAAACACACCACTCATCAACACCAACATCAAAACAGCAAGCAACCCCAACATCCGCCACAACACAGCGCGTAAGCTGGCTTCTTGCCACATCATCATAAAACCTGAAAAAAATGTCGTGATACCTTCAAGCATAAGCACCTCAATATGTTCAAACTTGACCAAAACCTACGCATTGCAGACGATGTTGCCATGAAATCATTAAGTGAGCTTGCGAAATAATATGGAGACACAGAAGAAATCACCAAGTTTAGGTGCTCGTTTATCAGGGGGCATTATAATTCTAGGCATTTTTTTGTCAGTGTTGAGTGGATTTAAGTTATTAGATGGAGGGTTGCCAGCATTAGATGAGGCGGTTCCATTTACGGGTCAGCTGCAACGTGTGAAAATAATTCATTTTAATAAGGGACCACGGTATGTTGAGATGGTTCTTTATGATAAACAAGCGGGCTTTAAAAGGGTTAAGTTGAATCCATTTACAAACGAGTGGTTTGAAAAACTGAAGGTTCATCGAGGGGAGATTGTAACTATTTTCACTGTGGATGACGTAGTTACCAGTGTAGATGTGAAAGATATGGAGCTTATTCCTCAAGAAGACATGATAGTAAAATATCAAGAAAGCTATGCCGCAGAACAGAGCCTAGCGACTAACATACTATATATCGGAGTGGGGCTAATTATATTTTGGCTCTTATACCTTCGGCAAAGGTTTCCAGTAAAAATAAGTGAGCTTTGACTATAATTATCAGATTAAGGATAGTGTTGCCATGAATTCATTAACCTTACCTATCTTTAACCATATTTCAGAGACCACATTAAGCCAAATGTTGCAGCAGATGATACCTGCGGGCGCAGATGATGCGGATTTGTATTTGCAACATAGCGTGTCGGAATCGGTATCGCTGGAAGAAGGCAGGGTGAAACATGTATCAGCAAGCACGCATCAAGGCATTGGGGCGCGGGTGATTATGGGCGAGGCTTCGGGTCATGCCTACACGGATAGCTTTGATACCGCAGCACTGATGGATGCCGCCAAGGCTGCGAAAGCCATTGCCAGCAGTGGCAAAGAAGTTGCCCCGCTTGCTATTCGCCCACAAGCGTTACAACACAATTTGTATCCTGCGGGTAATCCCATGCAGCAGGTGGATAAACAAACGCGTAAAGCACTGCTTGAAAAGTTGGATGCTTTGGCACGCAGCATTGATTCGCGGGTACAGCAGGTGACGGCAAGTGTGTCATCGGTGTTCAAACAAGTGCAAATTATTGGCATGGATGGGCAAACTTTTGCCGATGAACGCCCGCTTGTGCGTTTTAATATCTCTGTGGTGGTGGAAGATAAGGGAAAACGCGAGGCAGGTGGTGCAGGCGGTGGCGGACGCTTTGATTTGCAACGATTATTGGAAAGCGGAGAAGCCGAACGATTAACACGGGAAGCTGTGCGTCTTGCTCTCTTAAACCTTGAAGCCGAAGCAGCCCCTGCGGGAACTATGCCTGTGGTGTTGGGCAATGGTTGGCCGGGCATTTTATTGCATGAAGCGATTGGTCATGGTTTAGAGGGTGATTTTAATCGTAAAGGCACATCTGTATTTGCTGGAAAAATGGGGCAACAGATTGCTGCTAAAGGTGTGACGGTGGTGGATGATGGTTCTATGCCTGAGCGCAGAGGTTCTTTAAATGTGGATGATGAAGGCACGCCAACCCAATGCACCACATTGATTGAAGATGGTGTGCTGGTGGGTTATTTGCAGGACAAACAAAATGCACGTTTGATGGGTGTGTCGCCCACGGGTAATGGTCGAAGGGAATCCTATGCCGACCCTGTGTTGCCGCGCATGACCAATACCTTTATGTTGGCGGGTAAGGATAAACCTGATGATATTCTGGCAAGCCTTGATGATGGGATTTATGCGGTGAACTTCGGTGGTGGGCAGGTGGACATCACTTCAGGCAAGTTTGTGTTTACCACTTCCGAAGCCTATCGGGTTAAAAACGGAGAAATTTTGCACCCCGTCAAAGGTGTCACGTTGATTGGTTCAGGGCATGAAGTGCTGAAACGGGTATCCATGATTGGCGATGATTTGGCACTCGACCCAGGGGTGGGCACTTGCGGCAAAGCGGGGCAATCTGTGCCTGTGGGGGTTGGGCTGCCCACGATTCGTATTGATGAACTAACCGTGGGTGGTACGGAAAACTAAAGGTGAAACAGTATTTAGCTTGGATTTGGATGTTATGTGGTCTTGGTTTGTTGTTGATGGGGTTATCATCCAGTTGGGATGAGCGAGCATTCCGCCAACCACCCGATGCACAGTTGAGGAGTCATACAGGCATATTACAAAAGGTAACGTATAGTGCTCCCGCGAAGTCGCCAACTTTGGTTGAAATGGTTGTTTATCAGAAACAAGGTGGTTTGAGACATGGTTATCTGCGTTATGGTTTACACACATGGGAAGAGCGGCTTAAACCTTATCTACACCAAGAAGTGACTATGTTGATAGGTGAACATCATCAGGTTTGGTCTGTTGATACTGGCGGGCTGCCTATACTAAATTCAGAGCAAATTGAGCAGCGATTGCAAGGCATGAAACAAGCTCAGCAAGCCGTCGCTAAGAATATTATTTATGTTGGTTTGGGCATGGTTTTATGTTGGTTATTCTTTTTTCGCAAACAAAGCGTAGCAACACGCAAGGCTTATTTCTGATATTTAAGCATACTTATTAAATATTACATGCATCGGCTTGAGCTGCGGCATATCCAGACGCAGTACTTAGCTCGACACCCACGTCACTTGGTTCACGAATTTGTTTGAGCACAAACATATTGTTTGTGTTGGCATACATAATCGTATCACCATTGATGTGTTTGCTAAACATACAGCGTTTAGAGGCGGTGCTTGCTGCAATCATAATAATCGTGACACCATTGCTTAGCGTTACACTCTTTGTTTCCAAACCATTGGTTAGCGTAATGTTAGTGGGTGCTGTGGCAGATGTTGGGTCAGGGTAATTTGCACCAAAAAAACCCACAGTTATCGTAAAATTCTTGAGGTCTGAAGCTGCTGCTGAATTAAAAGCTTGAAGGCGGAAACTATTGAATTGTGGTATGGCAATGGAAGCCAAGATGCCTATGATGGCAACGACAACCATAAGCTCAATCAGTGTGAATCCTTGCTGTTTTGTTTGATTACATTTCATGATGATTTCTCCATTGTCCCGCCCTAATGTAGAAGACAGTGAGAAATAGCACAACTAATCACTTTGGATTAATCACTCATTAAACGAGATGTTCGTTCCATAGCCATAGGTTTTAGTGTAAAAGCTTATCAACACCGCAAAACATGGTGGTGTTTTTTAACTCTTGAACCACGGCATCAGCGTTGCGGTCATCGTCCCAAGCAATGATATAAAGATGAGGTGACATTTGTTTTTTGATGGTGACTTCATGTTTTTCAAGCAAAGCATTAAATTCAGCATTACCAATATCTGAGCATTGGCGCACCGTGATTTCACTGGTTTTATAAGCGATGCCCGCAGGCTCAAGCGCATCATCTTTTTTGGATGAGCAAGACACCATCAGGCTGAATATAAAAGTAATACATACAAGTTTCATCGTGGCAGACATAGGCTTCTCCTCAATCTAATGATGGATAAGTGTGAATGATATTCTTCGTAAAGACAAGGTTGCTACCAATTACGTCCCCAGCTAATACCAACAGGTGTTGCAGTCACTGAGCCGCGGTTATCCCAAGAGGTTTTTGCTAAGCCTATTTCGGCATTAAAAAAACCATTGGCATCTGTAGTGTAGTGATAGCCTAATAAAGCGCCAAAGGATTTACTACTGGTGGCGACGGCGCGATAAACACCCAAGGCGTCATAGGACAATTCACCAGAAAAACTATTGTTATTAATAAAGGTATTAAAATATATGAGGTCATTTGGGTTATAGCGATAACCAATATTGGCAGAGAAATCGGATGATTTAGCATTGGTATTTATATCGGCGGTGGGTGTGTTGCCGCCAAACAGTGAATCTATCAACACTGTACCAATATTGGTGCCACCAGTGTCTGTCTCATGAATAGAGCTATACCGCGCTTCAACACTCAATTTATAACCTTCTTCCTTGGCTGAGTGAGGGCTGCCGAGAAGTTGTATTTTTATCCCAACAGTTTCACCTGCTCCTCCCTTAGGTATGATGAAGACGTCAAGGTTTTCGAGCAGACCAACCCATAAGTTTAGGTCGAGCCTGCCTCCTGTTCTTTCAATGCTTTCTTTGGTGCTGTTGGTAACATTTAGACTTGTCGGGTCTAGGCTATCAACAGAGCCAAACAGGTATTTGGACTCGCCAGAGGCAAGAGATACGGAGATATGACCGTTGCCCCAGCCACCTGACGTTTCAGGCGTTGAAAAGTGTAGTAGTTGAGGTTGATTTATAAGCGAAACCTTGGTTGAGCAGCCAGAAACAAACACCAAGATTAGGAAAAGACCAGTATATTTTATTATATTTCCCAGCACAGAATTCACCAGTGGCGACCCAAACGAACACCAATAGGAAAAGCAGTTGTTGTTTCTCGGTTATCCCAAATGGTTCGAGTTGAACCTATTTCGAGGTTGAAGAAGCCGTTAGTATCGGTGTCAAATTGATACCCAACAAGGAAACCAAACGATTTACTGCTTGCGGAGACAGTACGATAAATACCAGAACCATCCAACCAAAGCTCACCAGAAAAATCATTTTTATTGATAAATGTGTTGAGATAGGCAATTAGCTTTGGATTGTAGCGATAACCAAGGTTGGCGGATATATCAAGCAATCTATCTTGGCTTTGTGCGTTGGCGTGAGGGGAGTCTGAAAAAATGCCAGGCTCAGCATGGTGAGTGCTGCCAGCTTTTGCTGCAACGGCGAATTTTAGCCCCGTTTGTTTGGTGTCTCGAGGGCTTCCCAACAGTTGATATTTTAGTCCTATAATAGCATTGCTATCCACATAGAAATCAAGATATTTTAATATGCCAGCTCTCAAAGAAAGGTTTAAGGATTGTGTTACTTTATCCACACTGGTTTCGTAACCTGTTATTGTGTTGGGTGGTCGGTTAGATACAGTTAGTGTACCAAACATATATTCAGGTTGGGCAATGGATAAAGACAATGCAATATCACCTTCGCCGAAGCCGCCCGATGCTTCGGGTGTTGAAAAATGAAGCAATTGAGGCCTTTCGCTTAGTGAAACTTGGTTTGAGGCGCAGCCAGAAACAAACACCAAGATTAGGAAAAGACCAGTATATTTCATCAAGTTTATCATATGTCGTAAGTTGGATGTTATATTACTGTATGTCAATCCACGCAGGAGCATGGTCGGAAGGACGTTCTTTGGCGCGTTCTTCAGCATGAATACCACCCGCAATAACCTTAATGTTGGATGTCACAAGCAAGTGGTCAATGCGAATGCCCCACTTGCGGCGAAATGCGTTGGCGCGATAATCCCACCATGAGTGCATAGGCTTATCTGGGTGCAACTCTCGCAAACTGTCGTGTAAACCCATGTTTAATAAGTCTTGAAAATGAGCGCGTTCTTCATCGCTGCACATGATTTTTCCTTCCCAGCGTGAGGGGTCGTGAATATCAATGTCGGCAGGGGCGATGTTGTAATCACCGAGCAACACAAGTTTATCATGTGTTTTGAGTTCGTCTTGCACATACGCTTTAAGCACGGTTATCCACTTCATTTTATAGGCATACTTTTCCGAGCCAACTTCTTGCCCATTGGGCAGATAAATATCAATGATACGAATGCCATTGATGGTGGCGGCAATGACGCGCTTTTGTGGGTCATCCAAGTTGGGAATATCAAAGCTCACATCTTCAAGCGGATGTTTGCTGATGATGGCGACACCGTTGTAGGTTTTCTGCCCTTGAAATGCAACGTGATAACCTGCGGCTTCCAAATCATCTTTGGGGAACTTGTCATCGGTTTGTTTGGTTTCTTGCAGTGCTAACACATCGGGTTGATGTTCTTTTAAATAGTCCAACACATGCGGCAAGCGCACGTTTAAAGAGTTTACGTTCCAACTAACTATTTTCATATTTATTCCTTAATCTTTTGCTCAGGGTTTAAAATCCAACATCGCGTATTATTACTAAACCCAAGATGTTTGTAATATGTATGAGCATCAGGCGCAGCAATGAGAATAAGCTTACGTTTTTCTCCTAATTGCTCTTGAGTTAAGATTTGTAATTGTTTACCAATACCAAGTTTTTGATATTTACTGTCGACTGCAAGATCAGATAAGTAGCAAGCATAATGAAAGTCTGTAATTGACCTGGCAATACCAACAAGCTCTTCACCAACCCATGCTGTTATGGTCAAATTGCTATTCGTTAACATGCCATTGATACATTGAGCATCATCAATAGGTCGTCTTTCACCTAAAGTAGATGCCTGCAATAGGGCAATAAATTGTTTACTCGAGACTTGCGTATTTGTTTTGTAGTCAATGTTCATTTTATGTTCCTATAATTACCGCAAAAGTGTAAGTGTTTGTTCATTTTTTGTACGAACAAAAAACGAACCAAAAAAATCGCCCTAGAATAGCTGTGTACACCCTCATTTGTAAGCTAAAAAAGGCGCAAAATAGAGCAAGTATTTTGCTTGTTTCCTTTTTTACCCCACAACTTCGGCACAGCTATAGCCGGGGGGTGTCATTTCGACCGTAGTGGAGAAATCTCAAGACCTCTCGACTACGCTCGAGGTGACAGATAGGAACAGCATGATGTTCTTCGTGGTGATAAAATAACTTCATGATTTGATGATGTGCGCAAAAAAGAAACCATCATGTGCTTCGCTGGGAAGTAGGCGCTGGATACTTTGAACACCCTCAAATTGATTCACCACCGCCTCATTTTCTTGGGGGTGAATGGAGCAGACGGCATACACCAGCGAGCCACCGACTTTGAGCACTCTCAATGCTTCTTTGAGTAGTTGTGTTTGTAGCTTGGCTGCGTCTTCAACACTTTGTTTATCATGTAAAAATTTGGCATCAGGATGTCGCCTGAGCGTGCCTGATGCCGAGCATGGTGCATCAAGGAAAATGGCATCCACGCTGTTGTTTTGATAAGGTAAATTTAACGCATCGGCTTGAAGTATATCAACATGTTCAAGTTGCAAGCGATTGAGGTTGTCTTGCAAGCGGGGGATACGTTTCGGGTTTAACTCTATGGCAGTTACTACTGCTTTGGGGAAGCGTTTGGCAAGCATGGCAGTTTTGCCGCCAGGTGCGGCACAAATATCCAAAATATGCCCCGTGTCATCGGCTAAAGTGATGGGCAAAGTGGCGGCTTGGGCGGCTTGGTCGATGACGATAAATCCACCTTCATCATACTCGGGAAGTTGAGTGACATCGGTATTGGCACTGAGCAACACGGCATAGGGTGATAATTCACCTTCTCGCACTTCAAAACCTTGGGCTTGTGTTTTATCAAACCGTGCCTTTTCTACCCAGTCTGTGCGATTCTCAAACACGGCAAGGCACAAGTCAGGCGTAAGTAAACATGCTTGGTTGATACTTTGCGCCGCATCCGCACCAAAAGCATCGCGCCAAGTGTTGTACATCCACTTGGGCAATTCGGCGCGTTGATGGGGTTTAAGTTTGCTGGGTGCGTCTTGGTTGGACACTTTGCGCAACACAGCATTGACGAAACCAGCGGCTTGCGGTGCATAAGGTTTGATGGCTGCCACAGTTTCACTGACGGCGGCATGAGCTGGCACGCGCATGTGTCGAATTTGGTATGCACCGAGCAGCAAAGCAAGGCGGCTATGGTCATCGGGTTTTTGTTTGATAAAGCGGCTAACATCGGCTTCAAGTGAGTAATAATGGCGCAACACGCCATACACCATTTCACGCAACAAGGCGGCATCTCTAGGCTCTAAATCATGCTGGCTTAAAAGGTGAATCAAGCTTGCTTTGGCTTTGTGCTTTTGAATCAACACGGCATGTAAAATATTCAACGCAAACATTCGCAAATTCACTGAATGACTCATACTTTCTTCGCTTTGGCGCGAGGGTGTGATTTTTCGTATGACTGCTGCAACTGAGGCAGGGTGACATGGGTGTAATGCTCGGTTGTTGCCAAAGATGCATGCCCTAAAAACTGTTGAATGGTTCGCAAATTCGCGCCACCGCTTAACATATCAGTGGCAAAAGAATGCCTTAATTTGTGCGGGGTGATGCTCATATCAGCACCTGTTTCCATCGCCCTGCTTTTAAGCATACGTTGCACGGAGCGCACACTTAAACGTTTGCCAAACTTATTGAGGAACAAAGCATCTTCTTTGGGCAATAAGTTGTCACGCTGTTGTAACCAGCTTTCAATCAGTTCAACGGCAACTTCAGGCAAGGGAACAATGCGCTCTTTATTGCCTTTACCCAGCACCCGAACTTCACCGATTTTTTGCCTAAAGTTTAAGGATAAATCATTGAGATTGATCCCCACGACTTCGGAGACACGAAGCCCGCAGCCATACAAAAACGCGAGCAAAGCAAGCTCACGGGCATCAAATTTACGGTTGGTGGTCTCCAATAACGCTTGGGTTTGATGCTGGGGTAATGTTTTGGGTAATCGTTTGCCCAGCTTGGGCGCACGTATGCCTGCAGCGGGGTTATCAGTGCAAAGCTTTTGTCTAAGGGCAAAGGCAAACAAACTTTTAAGCGTAGACAACCGCCTTGCCAATGTGGCAGGCGCTAAACCTTGGCTATGTCCATCAACAAGCCAGTCTTGAATCAGTTCGCGGTTAACGTGTGTGATTTCTAATGTGCTTTTGTCTTGGCGACACATCATCACGGCGAAGGTTATAAAACCTTTTAAGTCACGTTGATAGTTGCTGATGGTGTGTGCTGATGCAAGGCGGACTTGCTTGAGTTCCGCAGTGAACAAAGGCGTTAGCTCGACAAAAAGCAGAGCAATTACTCCGCAGGTTTGGCTTGCGCTATTTCCAGCCGATTGCCACCCAAAGCTTTGGCAACATACATGGCTTTATCTGCATTCTTGATGAGTTGGGTCAAAGTTAAATCATCATGCTTAGCAGAAAAAGAAAGCCCAATGCTGACACTCATCTTTTCATTTTCGATGGGGGTGTTTTGGACATCATGTAAAATTTTATGGGCAACACTTTGTGCTTTTTCTTGTTCACAGCTTGGAAGCAAAAGAACAAACTCATCACCACCCATTCGAATCAGAGGGTCTTGGGCGCGGACATGCTGGCGAATAATATCACATGTTTTGGTCAACGCGTCATCTCCTGCGGCATGACCCAAGCGGTCATTCACACCTTTGAAATCATCCATATCAAGAAACAAAGCAGCAACGGGCACACCTTTGCCAAACCAGCTGGATAGTGGTTGGTGGCTATAAGGTTGTAAAAAACGGCGGTTTTGCGTGCCTGTTAAGGCATCGGTGATGGCAAGCCGCGCCAAGCGCGCATGAGTTACCGCATGTTCTAGGCTTAAGCTGATGACTTGGCCAAGATGTTGTAAAAAATCAGTGCTTTGGTTGGGATTAAAACGGTCCTTCTCATTTGAGCCTAAGCCCAAGACACCAAAAGGTTTTTCTTGTGTGCCTAGGCGAAGTAGCGCAATGGATTCAAGCGATTCATCATGCGGTTGCATCCACGGAAAACCATCTTTTTCCATTTGTAAGAGCCAAACATTACGCCGATTCAAACCCATAGCATTAATTTCGCCTGACTCAATCCAAATCAAATCTTGGTTGGACAATGCAGACATTTGGGTGCCGCCAATCAAACTTTCTCTATCAAACCAAAAGCGTACCAAATCCAGTGAAAATTGACTGCGAAGCTCGCGTAGCAGGGTGAAACACATATCTTCAGGGTCACCTGCTGCAAGCACGCTGGCTTCTAAGGCAAACAACCGAGAAAAAAGTTTATCATTGTCATGAAGACGAGCCATCATCGTGGAAACATATTCACGAAGCTGGGCATTTTCTTTGGCAAGCGCTTGGGTGCGACGCTCGTTAAAGTCGAGTGTTTTTGGATCGGTTTTCGCGGTTTCTTTTTTTGCCATTACAAGCTTTCCTCAATCAGAATTTGCCAAGGTTGGCTTTTATCACTGCGTGTTAAATACAAGCGTTTTTTGCCTGCATCACTGTAATTGCTGGATTGGTATTTTTGTTTAAATTCCACTACGACCATTTCACCACTTTTCCATGGTGTTGGGTCATGAATAATGGCGACATCATCCAAACCAACATTAATATATTTCTTGTTTCCATTCACACGTTTTTTGTAACGTTTCCAACCTTTAAGGTCGTACTTCCCAGAATGGAAATTGGTGTGGTAATGTGACAAATATGCATCGGCATTTAAAGATTCCCAATCACGCTCCCATGTTTGAATACTGGTCTTAATAGATGTTAACAAATCAGTCTGTTTGTCTTGGGTATCAAACACAAAATCTTCGCCTATAATCACCCATGTTTTGTTGGGGCTGACATATTTTTCCATTTGCTTAAGTACATTGTTGGGTAGGGCAAAACAGCCTCGCGTGTCTTGGGGAGGGCGGCGTTTCTTGCTTTCTGGATAGCCGTGCATCCAAATGCCATCTCCTGTTTTACCATGCAATTTGTCCAAGGCATTAGGGTAGTCGATGGGGAACACGACAGGGCCATATTTGGCGCGAAGAGCAGGGTCATGGCGAATGGATGTGAAGCGATAGATACCATTGGGTGTGCGGGCATCACCGCGTTTTAGTTTATCACCGCCCTTGGCACCAGTGACCACATATTCATCGGCAACACGAACCAGCTCACCTTGGTTGTTGCGTTGGTACACAAATAAACGCGACCGCGCTTTATCCACCATGAAGACTGTTTTAATGCTTGAATTGAGTTGCAAAATATCAAGGGGAACCCCGGATGTTCCATCAATTTTATCGGCAAAAGCTTGAAGGCGAACGGTTGCTTCGTTTAAGTCTTCGCTCAAATCAATGGCGGCAAATTGCTGCTCAGAAAACTTGCGATGCTTGGCATAGTTGCCTGATGCAGATACGGCAGACAATGCTTCTCTGCGGTGAGCTTCGGCTTTGAGGAGCTCTGCAAGAGGGTCGCTATGGGTATCCAAACTATTCAGAACGGAGAGTGCTTTTTTTGGGTTATCTTCTTCCAAAGCTAGGGTTGCTTTAAGGATATTTCGTGATTCTGCATCTAATTCTTGGGTGTTGTCTTGCTCTAAAGCACGCCAAACTTTGTCACGTAAATTGGGGTGCATTTGAACTTGCGCTGCAAAAGCTTGAAAGCTTAAGCATAAGCCAAGAAGGAGTAGTGCTAACTTCATGGAAGCGATACCTCAGATATAATTTTCCAACCATCGGGTGTGTATTTCATGGTAATTTTCTTGCGGTCATCCCCCACATAAGTATTGGAACGGAAATGTTGCAATACAGAGATGGTAGCCACATCACGACTGGCAGGAATATCTACTTCTACCTTTTCAAACTGAACATTGATAAAGGTTTTGTTTTTAATTACACGTGTTTTGTAAGCTTTCCATGCGGCGATGTCTGCGAAGCGACTGTCAGGTTGATAGTCATCAGCATAGGCAGCAAAATAAGCAGTCAAATCTTGAGCTGACCACGCTTTACGCCATGTTTCTAAGGCATCCAACACACCTGTGATGGACTTGTCTTCGGCAATGGAAGGTGTTGCCTTGCTATCTGTTTTGGCAACAGGTGGCATTTCGGCTTTAGGCATGTTTTTATGCGCTGCCATGGTAATCGTAGGTTTGATAGAGGGTGTAGCTTTTGGCTTATTCATTTTAGGTGTTTTTACAGGTGTTTCTTGAGAGGCAACGGCTGTAGCATCTGCGATAGCAGCAGGATTGCGAACGCGAAGTAAACGACCATAACGTTTTTCGACGGTAGGATTTGGACTGTGGTTAAGGCTGCTACGGTAATACTGAAGTGCGCGTTTGATGTATAAATCAGCTAGATTTTCTTCGGCAACTGCATAATTGGGGCGTTTTTCCAAGGCAATCTCAAGCTCTTTGATGGCAGCTTTAGTATCACCTAAATTGTTATATACCGCCGCCAAATTGTTGTGCGGCTCTGCAAGCGTAGGGCGAAGCTCAATCACATGACGGAACGCTTCAATAGCAGGGTGAGGTTGCTCTTCATGCACTTGAGCGACACCAAATAAAAACCAGGCTTCGTAGTTGTATTCTTCTTCGCCAACCAAAGTGCGAAGGGCGCTTAAAGCTTTTGCATAATGCCCAGCATTCATATCTTGTTTGGCTTGGTCTAAAGGTGAAAGTGCCGTGTCCGCTGCCCAAGCAGGGGTAAACCATAGGCATAGAATAAGTAGGAAACGTGTCATTGTTGTGCTCCGCGCGTATAAATTTCAAATTGGTAAGCATGCTTGTTTTTTTCATCAGGCGCATGATTTTCGAGATGTTGTTGTGTCCAATCACCCATATTCATTTTTGGAAACCATGCATCACCTTCAAAGGTATGCTCAATTTGGGTGATATACAGCTTCTCAGCAAATGGCGCTGCAAGCGCATAAACTTCAGCACCACCCATCACCATCAATTCTTCATTTTTAAACATATCCATGGCATCTTGAATATCATGAATCACCTCGCAACCCTCAATTGTCAAACCTTGTTGCCGTGATAAAATGATGTTGCGGCGTTGCGGCAAAGGCTTCCCAATGGATTCATAAGTTTTGCGCCCCATAAGCACAGGTTTGCCCAGTGTATGTTGGCGAAACCACGCCATATCCGCAGGTATATCAGATATACCCCAAGGCATGTGATTGTTTGCACCAATCAAACGGTTGTTATCCATTGCCCAAATTAAAGAAATCATTGTTGTTTTGCGACCATATTTGCTTTCATAAGAAGCGCAATTTAACAGAAATCCTTTAAAAACATAGCCTCTAAGCGCGCAAAACCAGGCAACGAAGTTCCTTGTCGTATGAGGGTAATCAAGTGTTGCGACAAAAGCGCGTTGAAGTTACGTTATGCCCTGAAATAAACATTTGATATAGAAGTTTGATTTATAAGCATAAACTGAGGAGTAAACATGAAGATTAAAGCAGCAGTTGCATGGGCAGCCAATCAACCCCTTTCCATTGAAGAAATTGATTTGGAAGGTCCGAAAAAAGGTGAAGTTTTGGTCAAAATGGTTGCAACAGGTGTATGCCATACGGATGCGTTTACGCTTTCTGGTGAAGATGCAGAAGGCATTTTTCCTGTGGTATTGGGGCATGAAGGCGGCGGCATTGTTGAAGAAGTTGGCGAAGGCGTGACTACACTCAAAAAAGGCGACCATGTGATTCCTTTATATATTCCTGAATGTGGCGAATGCGAGTATTGCACGTCGGGTAAAACCAATTTATGCCAACGGGTTCGAGAAACCCAAGGTAAAGGCTTGATGCCTGATGGCACATCGCGTTTATCCAAAGATGGCAAACCTATTTTTCATTATATGGGCACATCAACATTTGCTGAATATGCTGTGATTGCTGAAATTTCATTGGCAAAAATCAACCCCGAAGCTGACCTTGGCAAAGTATGTTTGCTTGGTTGCGGTGTTACCACGGGCATTGGCGCGGTGCTGAATACAGCCAAGGTTGAAGAAGGTGCAACGGTTGCCGTGTTTGGCTTGGGTGGCATTGGATTATCATGTATTCAAGGCGCAAAAATGGCAAATGCAGGGCGCATTATTGCCATTGATTTAAACGAAGATAAATTTGAAATGGCGAAGAAATTTGGCGCAACAGATTTCATTAATCCCAAAGATGTGGAAGGTTCATTGCAAGATTATATTGTGAATTTAACCAATGGCGGTGTGGACTATTCATTTGAATGCGTGGGCAACACAAATTTGATGCGTATTGCCCTTGAATGTTGTCATAAAGGTTGGGGTGAATCGGTGGTGATTGGTGTGGCTGCGGCAGGTGCTGAAATTTCGACGCGCCCATTCCAGTTGGTAACAGGTCGCGTATGGCGTGGCAGTGCATTTGGCGGTGTGAAAGGTAGAACAGAGCTGCCAGGTTATGTGGATAAATATATGTCGGGCGACATCAATTTGGATGACTTGGTCACCTTCAATATGCCGCTTGAAGACATCAACAAAGCCTTTGACTACATGCACGAAGGCAAAAGCATTCGCACCGTGATTGATTTTTAAGGTTAAGCCAATGATAAAACGGATAAAATCACACAAATGTTTTGATGGGGCTGTTCATTTTTATGAACATGAATCACAAGTGACCCAAACAACCATGAAATTCTCGGTTTTTTTGCCGCATGAAGACAAACCCGCCGATGGCTGTTTGATTTGGTTGTCGGGTTTAACGTGCAACGAAGAAAACTTTATCACCAAAGCGGGCGCAATGCCGCATTTGGCTGAAAAGAATATCATGGTGATTTGCCCAGACACATCACCACGCGGTTTGGATTTACCGCATGAACATGATGATTGGGATTTTGGTTCGGGTGCAGGGTTTTACCTGACAGCACAAACAGAAGCTTATCGTGACCACTACAATATGTATGATTATATCAATGAAGAAATCTATCATATTGTGTTGAATGATTTCGCGGTGGATGCCAAACAAATTTCGATTTGTGGGCATTCCATGGGCGGGCATGGTGCATTGGTGATCGGGCTGAAAAACGCTGATAAATACAAGCGTATTTCTGCATTTTCACCCATTGTTCACCCCACGCAATGCCCTTGGGGTCAAAAGGCATTTGCGGGCTATTTGGGTGATGATAAATCTCAGTGGAAGGCATGGGATGCAACCGAGCTTATCAAAGCAGGGCACAAACATTCAGCGAGCATTTTAATCGACCAAGGTTTAGCCGATGACTTTTTTGAAACGCAATTGTTAACCGATGATTTTCAGCAGGCATGTGATGCGGCGGGGCAAGGTGTGACGATTCGTTATCAAGAGGGTTATGACCACAGTTACTACTTTATTTCATCCTTTATCAAAGACCATATTTGAATGAGTGAAGCGTGAGTTGCTGCGATGACCCGAACACACGCAAAGAAAAACCATTCCCAACATGGTTGGCATTGCTCGCAGTATTGGTGTTAATCTTCGGCGGCTTGTTTTTGTTGGCTTAGGGGGAGAGGTATGGGCGTAAAATCAAAGAAATTAAAGGGTTCTGAATCCTTTTCACTTTTAAATGCGGGGAATACATCATGTGTTTGGACACAAAAGTAATTAGTGATTTTTTACCTGCAACATTAACTGTAGTAGGTTGGGGGGTTGCTGCGTGGCTAGCAATTAAGCAAATTAATATTGCACATGAAAAAAACAGAGAGCTGCAAGAAGCGCAAAATATAAGGTCACTGCGTTCCGAAATATATAAGCAGTTCTTGCCCATATATATGGACATTTTTATAGCCGCGAACCAGCTCAACTCTTCCATGTCGCACACACACTTAAATATGTCTTTGGATAATATTATCGATGAGAAGAGAGTTCTATTTGGCTGGAAAGAATCAATGGATAATATTGATAAGGCATATCTAGAATACTGTAAGAAAATGGAGTTGTTAGAAATATGGTTGCCAACAGCCAGAGACCATATTTCAAAGCGTGTTGATATAGAGCAAGCTATTAAGAAACATAAGGTTGCGTTTACTGTGAATGGAGGAGCAGAAGCACCATGGGCTAAGTTGCAAACTGTGATGGTAGGCATGAAGGCAAGTGGTAATGCCAACACCCATGAATTTTCTGAGGCGGTGGAAAGCATTCAGAAAGAACTTCAAACAATAAGGATGCATTTGCGTAGTGGTGCGGAAGCAATTCAAAGTGACTTGCTTGGAGTAAGCAGCTAAGCAAAGAGTATCTTTATAAATGCTTTTTAACTTGACTTTGTTTGACGCAAAAGCCTAAACTGTTCCTATGTTTGGTATTTCAACACAACTCTTCTCGCGCTCTAAAGCGGCTGGTAAACGTATCAGTGGCTTGGTATTGAGCGTGTTTATGCTGCAAGTGATTGCGGCTGGTTTTTGTGTGCCAACGGTATCTGCGGCTTCTGTTTCACAAGCTTCAAACATGGAACATTGCATGACTTCGAGCATGGATAAACAAACCATGTCTATGGATGCATCCATGGCAAAACATGCTTGTGCGCATTGTGATATGCCTGATGTGAATATCTCATTGGATAAAGTCAGCTTTAATATTGCTGATATTGCTGCGGATTTCTTTGTGGTGGCGATAGTGCCGACTGCATTGGACGTTGAAGCCAACACATTTGTTGTTTCACCACCTGATTTACAAACACATTACACTTCCCTTTCTGCTTACAACTTAAACCTTCGCATCCGCGTTTGATTTAACCTTTTGCTAACGCCATAGCGGGTTTCGCTGTGGTTTTTGTCGTGCTTTTTCGGCAATGATTTTAGTAGGAGGTTTGGATGAAATCCGTTCCCTTTCACATATTCGCACTTTTGAGTGTGTTGGTTTTGCTCAACACTGCATTTGCAGATGAACCATTAACCTTAAAACAAGTATCAGCAATGGTGCAACATAACCCCGCATTGCTTGCCCGCACGGCAAGTGCCGAAGCGTATGCTTTTAAACCAGCACAAGTGGGCGGCTTGCCTGACCCTGTATTGTCGATTGGTGCGATTAGTTTTCCTGTGGATACGTTTAATCGTGGGCAAGAAAATATGACCCAATTACAAGTGGGTATCAGCCAATCCTTTCCATTTCCTGGTACATTAGGGCTTGCAGCGCAGTCGGATGAATACATGGCGCAAGCAGCAAGCTTGGACGTGGATGAATTAAGGTTGCAACTGATTAGCCGCGCCCAACAAAGCTGGTGGAGCTTGTTTTACCTCGACCGAGCTTTGGATACAGTTGCTCGCAACAAACAATTATTGAAGCAGCTTATTCGTATTGCCGAAAGTAAATACAAAACAGGTCAAGGCTTGCAGCAAGATGTACTTTTGGCGCAACTTGAGTTGTCTAAGTTGTTGGATATTCAACTGCAACTGCAAAGCGCAAGGCAACAAGAATCTATTCGCTTAAACACTGTGCTGAACCGCCCAACCCAACAGTCTATCGTGTTGCCGCAAACGGTGGAAGAAACATTGGTTGCAGCCCAAGCAGAGCAAGTATTGATGGATAAAGCTTTGCAATCCAGACCGAAACTTAACAAACAACATAAACTTATAGAAGCAGCCCAAGCGCAGGTATCGCTTGCTGATAAAGCATATTATCCAGACTTTAAACTGGGTGCGATCTATGGTTTTCGCGCAGCAAATCCTGTGACCAATGTGGATAGAGCTGACCTTGCCAGCATTACACTGAGCATGAGTTTACCTTTCTTTGGTGAAACCCAAGATGCCAACGCAGGCGAAAAGAAAGCGGCTTTGGCAAGCCAAGGGTTTGCTTATCAAGATGCGAAACAGGCTGTGATGGCAGAAATTTCGCAAGCACTAACAAGTTATGAACAAAGCAAAGCGCAGGTTGCGCTGTTCAAGCAAGGCATTATCCCGCAAGCCAAACAAACTGTGGCATCCATGCGGGCTGCGTATCAGGTGAATAAAGTGGACTTCTTAAATCTGATTCGCGCACAAATCACATTATACAATTATGAAACCCAATATTGGAAAGCATTTGCATCAGCAAAACAAGCTTTAGCCATGTTGGATGCAGCCGTAGGCGAGGAAGGGAATGATGAATAAACAAATAATAGCAACGGGACTGGTGATGTTGAGCCTTGGGCTTGGTGCAGGGTATTTCTTTTCGCCTGATGAGACAGCCATGAACATGGAAAATCAGGTGAGTCAAGCGGCGGAAAAAGAAGTGTTGTTTTATCGAAATCCGATGAACCCTGCGATTACTTCGCCAGTGTTTACTCAAGATGAAATGGGCATGGACTACATTCCTGTGTATGCGGATGGCGGTAGTGGTGGTGATGCACCGATTGGCACGGTATCCATTGACGGAACAGTGGTGCAAAACATGGGTGTTAGAACATCTAAAGCTATAAATCGCACCCTTTCACATGATATTCATACTATAGGGCGAATAACCTATGATGAAAAGCGTGTTGCGCTGCTTCATCCTAAGTATGAAGGCTGGGTTGAAGCCATGTTTATTGATAAAACGGGTGAAAAAGTTGGCAAAGATACCATGTTGATGTCGATTTATTCGCCGCAATTGGTGGCAACCCAAGAAGAGTATTTGTTGGCGTTAAATAATGCAGAAATGCTTCAAGATAGCCCATACAAAGATGTGCGCGATGGTGCAGCCAGTTTACTTGAATCTGCGCTTGAGCGTTTAAAACTTTTGGATGTGCCTACGCATCAAATTAAACAACTGAATAAAACAAGGAAAGTGATGAAAGGGCTACATATTCATTCACCCTTTGATGGCATTATTATGTCTATCGGCGCACGCGATGGGATGCGTATTACACCCAACACTGAACTGTATAAAATCGCCGATTTATCAAGGGTCTGGGTGATTGTGGATGTGTATGAAGATGATATGCCGTGGGTGCAAGTGGGTGATGTTGCCAAGATGAATGTTGCGGGTGTGCCTGGTAAAACGTATGAAGGTAAAGTCACCTTTATTTACCCTTACCTTGAAGCGAAAACACGCACCGTGAAAATGCGCTTGGAGTTTGATAACGCTGATTTGGCACTCAAACCTGAAATGTTTGCCAATGTTGAAGTGCAGACCAGCAAACAGGTGAATGCAATCGTCGTGCCATCTGAAGCCATTATTCGCACGGGTCAGCAAGAGCAAGTGTTTGTTGAGCGGGAAATGGGTAAATATGAACCTCGCAGTGTTGTGCTTGGCGTGGAGTCGGGCGGTTTCATTCAAATTGTTGAGGGGCTTGAAGCAGGTGAAATGGTGGTGACATCAGGGCAGTTCCTCATTGATTCTGAATCCAAGCTTAAAGAAGCCACGGCGAAAATGATGGAAAGTATCAATGCGCCGAGTGGTCGTGATACAGAAGATATGCAGATGGATATGAATGGCATGAACATGGAGGGGATGTAATGACTATCTTCACAGGTTTCTATTTATGTACGTCTAATTTTTATGTTCATTTTTGGACAGCCAAAAACGAACCAAAAAGCTGCCCTTTACAAGCTGCTTACCTCCTTAGCTTGATTGCTGAAGCGGGGCGAAAAGTTTTTTCGCTTATCCCTTTTTCAGCAACAAGGCTCAGGCGCAGCTTAACAAAGGGTGGATGTTATCTCGACAGGTCAGGTGAATTGCGAAGCAAGAGAGTACCTCTTGGGGGAAGTGGAGAAATCTCAAATTCGCATGGTATAGATGTTACACCTTATGGAGCTGTCTTATGATTCGTGCACTGATTGATATTTCCATCAAAAATCGTTTTTTGGTCTTGATTGCAACCCTGCTGATGATGTTTGCAGGTATTCAAGCCATGAAAAACACGCCATTGGATGCCATTCCTGATTTGTCGGATGTACAGGTGATTGTGTTTACTGAGTTTGCAGGGCAAGCCCCGCAGGTGGTGGAAGACCAAGTCACTTACCCGCTAACCACAGCCATGTTGTCTGTGCCGAATACCAAAGTGGTGCGCGGTTATTCATTTTTCGGATTTTCTATGGTGTATGTCATCTTTGAAGATGGCACGGATATGTATTGGGCGCGAACACGAGTGCTTGAATACTTAAATTATGCGGCGGACAGGTTGCCAGCCAGCGTTTCGCCCAAGCTTGGCCCTGATGCCACGGGTGTGGGTTGGGTGTATGAATATGCCTTGGTGGATAAGTCGGGCACACATGATTTATCGCAATTGCGCTCCATTCAAGATTGGTATTTGCGTTATCCGCTACAAACCGTGGAAGGTGTATCAGAAGTCGCATCTATTGGTGGTTATGTTAAACAATATCAAATTGAGCTAAATCCTGATGCGTTGCTGGCTTATAATATTCCGCTATCCAACATCAAACGTGCTATTTCGCGCTCCAACAATGATGTGGGTGGTCGGCTTGTGGAAATGGGTGAGACTGAATACATGGTACGAGGACTTGGTTATATCAAGTCGATTTCGGACTTGGAGGTTATCCCCGTTGGTGTGGATGACAGCGGTACGCCGATTTATTTGAAACAACTTGCCAATATTCATCTTGGCCCTGAATTGCGCCGAGGTTTGGCAGAGCTTGATGGTGAAGGTGAAGTGGCGGGTGGCGTGGTGATTATGCGTTTTGGTGAGAATGCTTTGGCAACCATTGAGCGGGTGCGTGAGAAGTTGGATGAGCTGAAAGCAGGGTTGCCTGAAGGTGTAGAAATTGTGTCTGTGTATGACAGGGGTGATTTGATTGAACGCGCCGTGGATAACCTGAAAGAAAAGCTGATTGAAGAATCCATTGTGGTTGCCATCATCTGTTTGATTTTCTTGATGCATGTGCGCTCGGCATTGGTCGCCATCATTAGTTTGCCGATTGGTATCTTGATGGCATTTCTCATCATGAGTTGGCAAGGATTGTCGGCAAACATTATGAGCTTGGGCGGCATTGCCATTGCCATTGGGGCCATGATTGATGGTGCGATTGTGATGATTGAAAATGCGCATAAACATATGGAAAAACTCAAAGAAGATGCAGGGGTCAAAGCGCGGTGGGATGCCGTGCTTGCCTCATCCAAAGAAGTTGGCCCTGCGTTGTTTTTCTCGCTGCTCATCATCACGGTGTCATTCCTGCCTGTGTTTACTTTGCAAGCCCAAGAAGGTCGATTATTTGCACCCTTAGCATTCACTAAAACGTATGCCATGGCTGCGGCTGCGATTTTGGCGGTCACCCTCGTGCCTGTGCTGATGGGGTTACTTATTCGCGGTAAAATACCAAGCGAAGAGCATAACTGGTTGAATGTGCATTTGAAAAAACTGCATACACCCGTGCTTACGGCGGCGATGCAATGGCGTAAGCTTACCTTGATGCTTGCATTGGTCTTGCTTGCTGTCACGGCATACCCTGTGATGAAAACTGGGTCTGAATTTATGCCACCGCTGGATGAAGGTGACATTTTATATATGCCAACCACGTATCCCGGCATTTCCATCACCAAAGCCAAGGAATTGTTGCAACAAACGGATAAAATTCTCAAAACATTCCCCGAAGTTGAATCGGTGTTTGGTAAAGTGGGTCGCGCTGAAACAGCAACCGACCCAGCACCGCTCTCGATGATTGAAACCACCATTCGCCTCAAACCGAAAAGCGAATGGCCCAACCCCGATAAAACCAGCAAGGAGCTGATGAGCGAATTTGATGCGGCGATTAAGTTCCCAGGGCTTGCCAATGCGTGGACTTATCCGATTAAAACACGCATTGATATGTTGTCCACAGGCATCAAAACACCGATTGGCATTAAAGTGTCGGGTGAAGATTTGCAGGTATTGGAAAAGGTCGCAGGTGATATTGAGAATGTACTCAAAAACCATCCTGATACCTTGTCAGCCTTTGCCGATAAAGCCGCAGGTGGTTATTACCTTGATTTTGACATCAAGCGCGAAAAAGCAGCACGTTATGGTTTAACCGTGGGTGATATTCAAGATGTGATTCAGTCGGCGATTGGTGGTATGAATGTCAGCGAAACGGTAGAAGGTCTTGAGCGTTATCCCATCAATGTGCGTTATCCGCGAGAATTACGCGATAATATACAATCGCTCAAACGGGTGCTCATTCCAACACCCACTGGCGCACAAATTCCGCTTTCATTGGTTGCAGACTTAAACCTTAGACGCGGCGCACCCGTGGTCAAAACAGAAAATGCCACGCCCAATGCTTGGGTTTATGTGGACATCACGACATCGGATATTGGTGGTTATGTTGCAGAAGCCAAACAAATGGTCGCCGAGCAAGTAAATCTTCCTGCGGGTTATTCATTGGTCTGGTCTGGTCAGTTTGAATACATGGAGCGCGCCAATGCGCGGCTTAAAGTGGTGGTTCCGATTACATTATTAACCATCTTCTTATTGCTCTACTTCAACTTTAAAAACTTCACTGCACCTGTGGTGGTGATGTTATCCATTCCATTTGCCCTGATTGGTGGTTTTTGGCTGGTGTGGTTTTTGGGTTACAACATGAGTGTGGCAGTTGCGGTTGGTTTTATAGCGCTGGCGGGGGTGGCGGCTGAAATTGGTGTGTTGGTGATGACCTTTATCGACCAAGCCGTTGCCAAGCTCCGTGCTGAAAAAGGCGGCACACTTTCCGCCGAAGATATTAAACATGCAGTTACCCAAGGCACAACCAAACGGGTTCGCCCCATTGCCATGACGGCAACGGCGGTGATTGCAGGGCTAGTGCCGATTATGTGGGGCAGTGGCACGGGTTCGGATGTTATGCAACGCATCGCCGCACCCATGATTGGTGGCATGGTGACAGCAACACTACTCAGCTTATTGGTTTTACCTGTGATTTATGGGTTGAGCCTACAATGGAAAGAAAAATATTTAGCACAACAAGGAGAAAAATGATGAAAAAAACAGCGGTAATTTTAACAGGTTTGATGGCGTTTGGTGTAGCAACATCAGCATTGGCGCATGAACATGAAGATGGCGAGATGCATGAAATGAATAAACATGCACAGCACATGGAGCATGATGGTCATCATGATATGAATGCCCACGATATGAGCGAGCATGGCGACATGGATATGGGCAAATCTTCCCCCATGTTTTTAAAGAAAAAAGAAGTGGACGGCTACACCGTTACTTTTCATGTGATGCCTGCAAAAAAAGAGATGGCGCATGGTGGCACACATACGCTGATGGTGAAAATTGAGCAGGATGGCAAGGAAGTCTCAAATGTGTTGATTAACTCTAAGGTCTTTTTCCCCAACAAAACCACAGATTCAAAAATGCTCATGAAAATGAATGGCTGGTTTATGAATGGTTATGATTTGGGTGAAGGTAAACACGGCATTCTGGTCTTGTTCAAAACAGCAGATGGCAAAAAACATAAAGCCAGTGTGTATTATCCTAAGGAGAAATAATATGGATAGGCGATTATTCTTAAAAACAAGTGCGACAGGTTTGGCAGGATTAGCGATTACATCATGTGGTGGAAGTGGCAATGGCGGTGGCATGGGTGGTTCGAGTAGTGCCAATCCTTCGTTGAACACGGGTGTGTTTACGCGTGCGTTTAATACACCACCAGAGCTGGTGGGCACGGTTGACCTTGTCACAGGCAATAAAGTGTTTAACTTGAATATGCAAACAGGCACCAAGCAGTTCACAGGGCAGGGGACAACACAAACTATGGGCATCAATGGCAATTTCTTAGCGCCCACATTGCGTGTGACCAAGGGTGATGTGCTTAATTTGAATGTAACCAATCAACTGGGGCAGGAAACAACGTTGCACTGGCATGGTATGCGCCCGCCATCTGATATGGACGGCGGCCCACATCAAAAGATTTTGCATGGTGCAACTTGGAATGCGGCATATACGGTGAACCAACGCGCATCAACCAATTGGTATCATCCCCATCCGCACGGCACCACAGCAGCACAGGTTTATGCAGGTTTGGCAGGCATGATGATTGTCGATGATGCCGAAACAGCAGCCTTGGACTTGCCGAAAACGTATGACACGGATGATTTTCCAGTGATTGTGCAAGATAGAGATATGAATGCTGATGGCAGCTTTGCATACAGTGTGACCCGCATGGAAACCATGCAAGGTAAAAAAGGGAATACCATGTTGGTGAATGGTGTGGTTGACCCTGTACTTGATGTGCCTGCCAAAGAAGTACGCTTCCGCCTACTTAATGGCTCTAACTCACGTATTTATAATTTCAATCTATCTGGTGGGTTAGGCTTTAAGCTTATTGCCAATGAGCAGGGTTTGTTGGCTGCGCCTGTTAGCCTCACAAGCATCACGATGAGCCCAGGTGAACGCGCTGAAATTGTGGTTGATTTGACTGCCCAACTTGGCAATAGATTCACCTTCAATGACAGTAACACAGGTATTGCATTGTTTCAGTTGAATGTGAACCAAGCAGCAACGGTAGCCACCACAACACCTGCAATACTATCAACAACACTTGTTCCATTGCTGCGCAGCCAAGCTGTGCGAACGCGCCAGTTTATTTTATCTATGGGGCAAGGCAATGTGTATATTAATAATAAGCAGATGAACATGGCAGTGATTGATGAGGTGATGACGCTGAATCAAATTGAAATTCTGGATATTCAAAACACATCCAATATGGATCATAACTTTCATATCCATGGGGCACACTTCCAACTGCTCACGCGAAATGGTGCAGCGCCAAAGGCATTTGAAGCGGGCTTGAAAGACACGGTGTATTTACCACCCAATTCACGGGTAGAAGCGATTATCCAATTCAAACAAGCAACCATTGCCAATGCACCCTATATGTATCACTGCCATATCTTGGAGCATGAAGATGCGGGTATGATGGGGCAGTTTACTGTGGTTTAGTTGTTTAGCCTTGATGTTATCCACTTGCCAATGGCGAGTGTTTCATCAGGGCAAACGCTGTGTTCCATGGGATATTCAAACCAATCGACTTGATAACCAAGTTCTTCTAAGAGCTTGGTGGATTCTTTTCCGTATTCAAACAGCACCACTGGGTCTTGTCTGCCGTGCGCCATCATGATGGGAGTGGTTTTGCTTGCAGGGTTCAGTTCATTCTCAATCGTGGTGTGTAGTGGCAAATAACAGGATAAAGCAATCAAACCTGCAAGTGGTTTATCCATCGTTAACCCTGTATAAAGGGTCATCGCGCCACCTTGTGAAAAACCAACCAAGATAATCCGCTCATTGGGTATGCCACGCGCATTTTCTTGGACGATGAGTTGTTTGATGTGTTGCGCAGACTTTTTGATGCCTTCCGCGTCTTGGGGGTTGGTGTCGGGGTTATCCACTTTGAGTGAATACAAATCATACCAAGCAGGCATGATATAACCGCTATTCATGGTCACAGGCATGGTGGGCGCATGCGGAAAAACAAAACGCACACTTAAATCTTTGGGCAAATTCAATTGCGGTACGATGGATGAAAAATTAAAACCATCTGCACCCAAACCGTGCAACCAAATCACAGCGGCACTTGGGTCTTTGCCTGTTTCTACAGTTTCAAACTTTAAATCTACCATGATGTACTCACCTGTAATCCATACTCACCCTTGTTGGCGGTGGGGGTGATATTCAAGCCTTTGTAGGGTGTTGTAAAATAAAAACTACTGAGTGAGCCAATCGCTGCCCCTGCCAACACATCGGATGTGAAATGTTTGTTGGCATATACCCGACTATAGCCAACAAATGCTGCGCCTATGTATGCAGGAATGGCATATTTCAAACCGTAGCGGGCATGGATGAAACTTGCACCTTGGAAGGATGCGGAAGTATGCCCTGATGGGAACGAATGATTGCCACCGTTGGGTCGGGTGCGGTTGACACCGACTTTTAAGGCATAGGTGATACCAAGGTTGGTGAAGAAGGACTGATACATTTGAGTCTCGCCCTCGTTATCATTCAAATACAAGGTGGTGGCATAAGCTGTACTCGGAATCAGGATTTGAATCCAATCACCCGCAACTTCAATGTCACTAGCTGCGCGAGCTTGGTTGCTAAGGCAGCAAGATAACACAAGACTTATAAGGGTCAGTCGAAACATAAGCCAAATGTGGGGTTAAACATGATATTTGGCAATGCTTACTTGGTCTGGATGCCGTATCGAGTTCAGCATGACAGTTGTCTTATCCATGTCCATCGGTGTTTATCTGTGGCTAAAGATTTATTGCAAAAGTGCTTGAATTTCTTCTTTAGACAATGGTGTTGGAAGCCTTGCGCCAAGCTGACTGACGATTCTACCAGCGGCATGGCTACCCAAATGCCCAGCTTGTTTCCAGCTTAAACCATTGGTGATGCCATACAATACGCCAGCAGCATACATATCACCTGCGCCTGTGGTATCAATGGCATCCACGTCAATGCTTTCAATGGCAATGGCTTCACCTTCGTGCATGATAATCGAGCCATTCTTACCTAGGGTTAGCGCAACATTGTCACATGTTTTATGGATGGCATGTGCTGCTGCAATAGGGTCATCTTCGCCAGTTAAAGCGGCTGCTTCATCTTCATTGCAAAACAATAAGTCCACAGGACCTTCAATCAGATATTTGAACTCATCACGGCAAATATCAACAAGGAAAGGGTCGGAAATGGTGAGTGCGATTTTGGTGCCACATTGGTTGGCAATATCAATGGCGTGTAGGGCAGCTTCTTTGGTGGATTCGCCTGCAAACAAATACCCTTCCACATAAATATAATCCGCTTTAGCAATCGCATCTTCATCAATATCGGCTGGGGATAAGGTGGCAGACACACCAAGGTTGGTCAGCATGGTTCGCTGGGCATCAGGCGTG
>CAMZLG010000106.1 GCA_947311495.1 uncultured Zetaproteobacteria bacterium | reverse complement strand
TCACTGCACAAGTGATGGGGTCATCTGCCAAACCGCATCATGTCTCCATCAGTTATGATGAATATGATATTGATGGTGATTGTGATTGTCCGCTTCAATTCAACTGTGAACATGTCGCCGCAGCGTTGTATGCTGTGCTTGCTGAAACATCCACGCTGCCTCGCAAAAAGCGCAAGAAAAAAGAAGAAGCTGTTCCTTTTCACAGCTGGTTAGGTGTTGCAGGACAAAGTGCCCCTTCCACCATGGCACGCAATGATTATCCTAGTGATGTTCGCCAACGCTTATTATATATTATCCATCCAGACCGAAAACAGCGCCTACGCATCCATTTTGAATCCGTACGCCTGCTTAAAGATGATAGTTATGGAAAAGCCACGCCTTATAACTGCAAAAGCATTCTAAACCGCAATGTGCCCCGTTATATCTTATCGGTAGATGAACGAATCCTACGTGATACTGCGGCGGGTTTATCTGTCGGAGAAGATTCATTTTTATTGCGCGGTATAGCAGGGCAAGAAATGTTAGAGCGTGTGATTAAAACGGGGCGTTGCCATTGGTGGGATAAAGATAGATCCGCACTCAAACTGGATAAAGCTAGACCTGCTGAATGGTTTTGGGATATGGATGCGCAAGGTGTGCAGACCTTAAGCCTACGCCCCAATCCAGAAGCCATGATTATCCAAGTTTCACCGCCTTATTATTTGGATATTAGCCAAAACACATGCGGTCAAATCGAGCAGCCTTGTTCATTGGAAGAAACACGCGACCTACTAAACACACTTCCCTTAAAACCTGAAGATATTACAGGTGACAATGATATATTATTGCCCAATCTGCCTGACTTCATTCCACAGCCTGAGCGATTAACACTGCAAAAAGAAGTGGCTAAACCAATCACCATACTCAGCTTTGATTCCATACCCATTCATTCCCCTATCTATGGCACCCACTTCGATGGGCTTGATGTTTGGTTTGAATACGGTGAGGAGCGCACCAAATATGGTGTCACGGATGAGCCTGTTCGCATCAAAAAAGAGCATCAACTGATTGAGTATGCCAGAGATAAAGATGCAGAAAATGCAGCTATGCTTGAGCTGCTTGCTTTGGGCATATCGGAAACACCCAAAGCCATGGCAATCAAGCTGAAAAAAGCTGGTGTTTTGCCCCAATACACCCTACATAACCAAGACTGGATTACCTTTATGGCTGAGGTTGTACCCTCTCTAAAAGATAAAGGTTTTGAAATCGAAATGAGCAGCGATTTCCGCTACAATCTACTCACTGCAGAGTCATGGAACTTGGGTGTGGATGGTGAAGGTTTGATGGGCCAAGCTGATTTCACTGCCACGCTTGCCGATGGTGAGTCCATTGATTTGATTGATGCCATTGCCGCATGGATTAAAGAAAATCCTGAGCGCTTATCCGATGAAATGCTCAACACCATCAAAACCATGGAGCATGTACCCTTGCCCTTGGTGGATGGGCGCATGTTATCCATACCTGGTGATATGTTGTTCAGCATTCTGAAGCACATGATGGAACTGTTTGCGACCACAGGTGTAAGCGAAAAAGAAATCACAGGCATTCAAATGCTTGCCATCCAAAAAGATTTAGAAGGCAACGAAAAAGTTAAAATCAAAGATGATAAAAAATGGTTGGAATTGGTTCACCAACTGGTCGATACGGGTAAAATCAAGGAAATTGAAGTACCCAAAGGATTACAAGCGGAACTTCGTGATTACCAACGTGATGGGCTTAACTGGCTGCAAATGATGATGCGCAGCGGTGTGCATGGTATCTTAGCCGATGACATGGGTCTTGGTAAAACCATACAAACCCTTGCCTGCATCCTTAAAGAAAAAGAAGATGGTCGCTTAAAACATCCTGCTTTGGTGATTGCACCCACAAGCCTGATGCACAACTGGCGCATGGAAGCACAAAAGTTTGCGCCTGATTTACGCGTGTTGGTTTTGCATGGTGCGCATCGCGCTCGTTTCTTTGATGATATTGCGCAATACGACTTGGTGCTGACCACTTACCCGCTTCTGCCCCGTGATGCAGGTTTCTTGATGGATGAGCCTTATCACATGCTGATTTTAGATGAAGCGCAAAACATCAAAAACCCACGCGCCAAAGCTTCACAACTGGTACGCGAATTTAATGCCCGTCATCGTATTTGTTTGACAGGGACACCCATTGAAAATCACTTGGGCGAGCTTTGGGCGCAATTCGACTTCTTGATGCCGGGTTATTTGTATGATCAAAAGAATTTCACCAATTTATTCCGTAAACCCATTGAACAAGACGGCAGCGATTCAAGGCAGGATGCTTTAAATATTCGCGTTCGCCCCTTCTTGCTGCGCCGTCTCAAAGAAGATGTTGCCAAAGAATTACCTGCCAAAAGTAATATTGTACGCAGCGTTGAGCTATCCAGCGGGCAACGTGCTTTGTATGAAAGCGTTCGCCTTGCTATGCAGAAAAAAGTCCGCGACTCTGTGGCCGCCATGGGTGTTGCCAAGAGTAAAATCATTGTCTTGGATGCACTGATGAAAATGCGCCAAGTCTGCTGTGACCCGCGTTTGGTTAAGCAGTTGGACACTGATGGTATCCCATCTGCAAAAACAGATATGCTTAAAGAGATGCTTCCTGAAATGGTCGAAGAAGGCAGGAAAATCCTTATTTTCTCGCAATTTGCAGAAATGCTGCGTTTGATTGAGAATTTATGCGCTGAACTTGATTTACCCTATGTGAAGCTCACTGGGCAAACCCGCGACCGCATCACACCCGTGGAATCATTTCAAGATGGTGACGTGCCTATCTTCCTCATCAGCCTCAAAGCGGGTGGCACAGGTCTGAACTTAACTGCCGCAGATACCGTGATTCACTTCGACCCATGGTGGAATCCTGCCGCTGAAGACCAAGCCACCGATAGAGCGCACAGGATTGGGCAAGACAAACCCGTGTTTGTTTATAAATTAACCACAGTTGGCACAGTGGAAGAGAAGATATTGGAGATGCAAGAGCGCAAACGCGCACTCGCCAACAGCATTCATGGCAGTGGCAGCCAAGGCAGCGCCTTGTGGACAGAAGATGAGCTTCAGTCTCTGTTTGAACCACTTGCCGATGTGGAAGAAGAACCCAGTGTAAGTGAAAAATAAGTTGTAAGGCAACATCCTTTTCTTCGACTGATAGCGAAACATAAGGAGAGGACTATTATGGAATGGGTTTTTGTCATATTCGCAAGCATGTTGTTTTTGGCGTATGCCAATGGCGCAAACGATAATTTCAAAGGTGTAGCAACCCTGCTTGGCAGCCATACCTTAACCCACAAACAAGCTTTAATCCTTGCCACAGTCGCCACCCTTGCAGGCGCTCTCACTGCCGCATTTTTTGCCACAGAACTTGCCAAAACATTCAGCGGCAAAGGTCTTATCCCGCTTGAACTAATTACCACACCTGAGTTTATGCTGGCTGTGATGTTGGGTGCAGCGCTTACGGTGTTTGTTGCTGCCAAGTTTGGCATTCCGATTTCAACCACCCATGGTTTGATTGGCGGTCTTGTTGGCGCAGGTTTAATGGCGGCAGGTAGCGAGCTGAACTTAGATGCTCTGGGCAAAAGTTATCTGATTCCACTGGCTGTTAGCCCTTTGATTGCGATGATAGTTGCTGCCCTGCTTTATTTTATCGCCACCACTGTTCGCAAAAAATTAAACATCAACAAACAATCCTGTTTATGTGTGGGTGAAAAGCGTCTGGATGTGGTTGTGCCTGAAGGCATGTCACCCATGAGCGCATTTTCCAGCTTGGATATGGTGATTGATGATGTGGACAACTGCAAAGTCAAAGCCATTGATGTCTATGACGGACACATGATGGGCTTTCGCATTCAAAAGCTTGTGGATGGTGTGCATATTTTCAGTGGTGCGGCGGTAAGCTTTGCCAGAGGTTTGCATGACACGCCTAAAATCGTGGGTGTTGCCCTTGCCGCAGGTGCGATGGATATTTATTGGGTTACATTCTTGGCAGCCATTGTCATGGCATTGGGCGGTGTGCTTCAATCCCACAAAATCGCCAAAACCATGTCACAAGACATCACTGAAATTAATCATGGGCAAGGGTTAACCGCCAACCTTGTCACCAGTATCATGGTTATCTTTGCATCCAAATGGGGTGTGCCTGTTTCAACTACGCATGTGTCTTGCGGCGCAATTTTTGGCATTGGTTCGGTGAATGGTAAAACCAACTGGTCAATCGTAGGTAGTATCGTGTTCGCATGGGTGCTCACACTGCCGATTGCGGCAAGCATCGCCGCTGCTTCTTATTATTTACTGACTTAGATTTATCATTAGCCACAGATGAACACAGATAAACATAGATAAAACACATTAATGAAAATCATCGCAAGCGTACTCGGGGTATCTCCGAGATTCCTCCACTTCCCCCAGGGGATACTCTCTTGCTTCGCAATTCACCTAAACGGTCGGAATGACACTCCCCTTTGATTAGCTTCGTAATAAGCCATACCATATCGTCATGCCGTACTTGATACGGCATCCAGTTCACTTCAGCAATATGGATTCCGCATCAAGTGCGGAATGACATGTTTCCTTTGTTAAGCTGCACCAGTGCGTAAGTATAAAATGAATAACCACCATTAGAATTGACATTTTAGTTGCCTTTACTCACATTACACTACAGAGAAGCATATTAAGCAAAAAGTCCTCTTTTTCTGTTTAATATGTAATATGATGGAAATAACATCCACCTATAGGAGTTAATAATGAGGAACATTGATTACTCCTATTTAGTTAGTTATATTTTCGGAGAAGCATGATGGAAGAATCTAAATCAACTCTTAGCTTTATAGGTATCGGCCTTGGCTCAATTGCGCTTCTACTAGCAATTGTTCATTTTTGGGCGGGTCCATTCTCTCCTCAGCCAACCCTAGAGCAAACAGTTGCTGAAAAGGCTGTTTCAATTAAACAAGCAACGATTGCAGCGCTTAAAGGCAAAGAAGCTCCAGCGCCCCAATCACAGCCCATTGATACCGATCAAATTATTAGCATTGGTACAGCTGTCCTAGGTGGCTTGGCCATAATACTAGGTGTCATTGGCTTTGCTAAAAAAGAGCCTATGCGTGTTGCTGGCGGTGCTGCGGTTCTTGGTGGTAGTGCAATTGCGTTTCAGTTTGCGGTTATAGCTCTGGGTGCAATAGTTTTAGCTATTTTAGTTGCAGCGGTTTTATCTCAAATTGGCATCGGGTAAACAAAAATATAACAAGGCGCTCGTTCGGACGCAAACTACGCTGCGCTTAGTTTGCGCCGCACAGCTTGGTCGTTATTTCGGATAAGTATAAAAAACGTAAGACGTAGAATAATCCGAAAACTCAAAATACACTTTCTTTTCGTTGCGGTCTGCCACCATATTCAAATTCTCATCCAAAACACCATAACCAAAGCGATATGGACGTGGCGTATCATCCGTGGTGGATACAGCCGTGCTAAGCTTATCAATTTCAAGAAAGCGTTTAACCAACTTATTACCTGCATACACTTCCAACACACCATTCACACCTGTCCAGTTTTGAACCGCACGACCAAATTTGTTTTGTGTCTCTTGGGTGCAACCGACCAAACCAACCAGCATCAAACTCACCATGATATATTTAAGCATTTGATTGTTCCCCCGCTTCTTTTGCAGCGCGAATCACCGCCGCACGTTTTTCCACTTCTTCCACCAAACTATCAATCATGGTGTTGGAGCGAACTTTGCCAAACTTCTCACCATCATGATAAAAGGTATGCACGGGATAACCGCCTGTGATGCCAAGATCAACTTCTTTGGCTTCACCCGGCCCATTCACCACACATCCAATCACTGCCACGTCCACACTCTCTTGGATATGTGCCAAGCGTTCTTCCAACAGTTGAACGGTCTCAATCACATTAAACTTCTGCCTCGCGCATGATGGACAAGCAATAAGGTTGACCCCGCGATGACGCAAACCAAGGCTTTTGAGGATTTCAAAACCGACTTTGATTTCTTCTTTGGGTTCTGCTGCTAGTGACACACGAACCGTATCACCAATACCATCAGCCAAGATAAGACCAAGCCCTACCGATGATTTGACTGTGCCGCCAAACAAACTACCCGATTCAGTAATGCCCAAATGAAATGGATAATCCACTTTGTCTGCGAGTTTACGATAAGCCGCAACCGTCATGGGAATATTACTTGCTTTGAGGGATACTTTGATGTCGTGAAAGTCCATGTCTTCAAGGATACGAATATGTCCCAATGCTGATTCCACCATGGCATCTGCACATGGCTCACCATACTTTTCATTCACTTCTTTTTCTAATGAACCTGCATTCACCCCAATACGAATGGAAACCCCACGCTCTTGCGCGGCTTTGACCACCCGTTCCACCCTATCACGGCTACCAATATTGCCTGGATTCAAACGCAAACCATGCACGCCAGCATCCAAGGCAAGCAATGCCATTTTGTAGCTAAAATGAATATCTGCAATAATCGGCACATTGGTTTGCGCCAAAATTTCAGGCATAGCAGCAGCAGATTCAGGGTCGGGCACAGAAATGCGCACAATATCTGCACCTGCTTCTTCCAATGAAAACACTTGCGCCACTGTGGCATCAATATCCGTGGTCAAGGTGTTGGTCATCGACTGCACGGCAATCGGCGCATCACCACCGACTGGCACATCACCCACCATAATTTGCCGCGTTTTGCGGCGAGGTTTTACAATTGAATCACGCATGATTATTTATCCTCTGTTTTGAGTGCGCCCAAACGCTCTTGGATTTGTTTACCTCGGCGCAAGCTATCCACATAAGTTTGCTCATTGGGTTTGAAGCCAACAGCGCGTTGCCAAAATCTAACGGCATCATTAATTTTTTCTGAGCGGAATGCCAAGTTACCTTTTTGATAGGCATCTTCTGCCAATTCAGCAATATTTTTATCAATGTCTTCCAATAGTTTATCCGCTTCTTGATTACCCTCTTTACGAAGCTTTAATACCTCAAACTTGGCTTCTAACCACTTGCCTTGTTTCATCAAGGCTTTCACCTGTTTGCTATCAGGTGGCGTTTCGACCACCTTGGTGACTTTGGTTTTGCTGACAGATGTTTTTTCTTTGGGAAGTCTGAATGTGCGTGGTATCGCAGTTTTCATCGCATTTTTTAAATCTTGGGCTTTCTTATCAGCCGGTGACAATCTCAAGTAGGAATCGGCGTACAACCACGCAAGCTCAGGCATGTTCTTTTTTTCATAGGTTTGCGCAAGCGACCATGTTTGTGAGCTATGCAAATCAAATCCCTTGGTTATATCCACTCTGGCGAGAGCAAATGCTTCATCATCACCGTATAAACCTTTCGGCGGAACATAACTTTGCTTACTTTTTAGCCATGCCTCATCTTCTGCTTTTTTCTTTTCATACAAATCATTAAAACGAACTTGCCTTACTTTAAAGGTCATTCTTTTTTGGTATGCAATAAGTGCTTGGGGCTGCTGCGACAACTCGGCACCCATACGATAAGCTTCTTCAGCTTTTGCCCAATTCTGATTCTTTTCTTCTGTTTTTCCTTTTTGAGCATAGTAGCGAAGCAATTTTAAACGGGCAGGTTCCACCTCTTGTTTGAGGAACTTTTGCGCCTTTTTATAATCTTCATCATCTTGGTTAATCGTTAACAGTCTTTCTCTGGATGCCATAATAAGCCCCTGATGAAAAGCTTTTTGCGCTGCTTCATAAGCACTCACAAGCCCCAGTGACACGCGAAGGTCATCACCTTTTTTGCCAGCACAACCACTGACCATCAACACAAAACAGATATATATAAGGAATCTGAAGTTCAAGATATATCTCCAATCATCATTCTAGCATCTGTTGGCAGCGTCATATCAAATGCCATAGCAACAGCATAACTTATATCTTTTCTCAAATCTTCGTCAACGACTTTCACCACGCCACATTGTAGCGGGTCGCTCACTCCTTTAACCTCGATTTCACCCATATCTTGAAATGAAAAACCATGACCAAGCATATCAAAGCTTTTCTTGGGCAACACAACTTCATCAGCACCACCCAAACCACCCATACGCGATGCAACATTGACCGCATCGCCAATCACTGTGTATTCCAAGCGCTCAGCCGCACCAATATTACCCACAATCACATCACCCCGGTTTAAGCCAATGCGAAATGAAACTTTATCGCCATCCTTTCTCAACACACCCAGGCGGCGACATGCAACCGTCATTGCAATACCCGCCAACACTGCATTTCGCGTGTGTTTCTTATCTTCTTTCGGATGGTTAAACACTGCCATGACCGCATCACCAATATATTTATCCACATGACCACCATAATAATCAATAATACTGTGGAATACTTCAAAATACTGATTTAGAACATCAACGACTTCTTCTGTTTCTGTGGACTCTGAAAATGCAGTAAAACTCACCATATCTGCAAACAAAACAGTCACTTCTTGTTTTCGATTTAATAACGAGCCTGACTTTTCGCCATCAAACACATCCGATACAAGCTCAGGATTAAGGTAGCGACCCAATACCTCCCGCATCTCTTCTTTATGTCGAAGCTCATCAGTCATGCGGTTAAATTGTGTGACAGCATCCGTAAATTCATCATTACCACGTACTTTTAAGCGATGTTGGTAGTCTCCTTCGGCAACATGTTTTGCAGCATCTGCCAATTCTTCCAGCGGTTTACTCATTCGCCCAGCCAACCAATACACCAAAAGACTTGCCAATATAATGACAAAAAACGCTGCAAGAAGCATACGTTGCAGAAGTTGCCCCGCCAAATCTTCCCAAGCATCTTCAGAGTATTCAACCGCAATCACGCCAACATCAGCCCCTGCATAGGTCACTCTTTTTGCAAACCAAAGACCCTTGGTTTGTAAGTGTAGAGTCTCTTGAGGCAAATCTGTTATTTTGATAATGTTTTCAATGTTTCTTGATTCTCCCGCTGACCATTTGTGTCCTGTTTTATCTTGAAAATAAACAGACTGAACATTAGGGATACTTTTAGTAAAATTTTGAATGATAAAATCAACTTCAGCAACACTTCCTGCAAGCATAGGGATTTTAAGCTCTTCACCCAAACGTTTCACCTGAATACTGGCTTGCACCTCTTGATTCTTAAGCCAAGCATCGCGCTCCATATCCAAAACAATCGTTGCCAAAAGTGCAACCGCTGCAGCAACTGCCAGACCAACAAAAATCGTCCAGCGCAAACGAATAGGAAACCGAGGTACTTCGGGTGTGTTTGTCATGGGTTCGTGAAGCACTTCCGAATGATGCTCGGCGGGTGAGTTATGCTGCATAAAAAGCCAAGTCCATTACTATTAATAACATGGGGATACTCTAAAGCATTGCTAATTTTCAGCCAACTACTTTTTGAAAGGTTTAATCTGAATGCTTGGATAGCTCTTGAAGTGATTGATGAATACGGCTGCGTTTTTCTTCAGGAAGCACAGCATCTTTACTTATTTCTTTGCGTTTAATGTTTAACGCTTCATGTAATTTCAAGAGGTTCTGATGGTAATGCTTGCAAGCCCCACACATCAAAAAGTGAAACCGCATAACCAAACGTTCGCGCAAACTTAAGCGGCGCTCCAATTGTTCAGAAGCCAATTGACTAACCTTTTCACATGCATATTTCACTTCAATTTACCTCCAAACCAATGTTCATCCAAACAGTGCCGTAAACCTAATCTAGCCCTATGTAGCAAAACGTGTAGATTGGTCGCAGAGACATCGCAAACCTTACATATTTCATCAGAGTCTAAACCTTGAAACTCACGCATATCAAAAACGAGCTTTTGTTTCTTTGGTAAATGTTCTGTGCATCCTCTAAGTACCGCCATAAATTGTTCGCTTTGACAGAGTGATTCAGGGTTATCATGCCACAACTGTGGTTGCTCTTTCCATTTGCCATTATTGGTATCAAACCATGCCGTTGGGTCGCCTTCGGCAAGCTCGGCATGTTCACGTTGACGGATTTCTTTTCGCAAATAGTCAATCCACTTGTGTTTTAGAATGCCAATTAACCATGTAGATACAGATGAATTTCCCGAAAATGAATCTTTGCTTTTCCAAGCGGCAAGTAAGGTATCTTGCACCAAATCAGCAGCAAGCTCACTGTCCTGCGCACGCTGCATAGCAAAACGATATAGAATATCACCATATTCATTCAGCCATTGTTCAGGATTCATACCCATACCCTATGCATGTATAAAGAAAAACCCACCCAAAACATTTGTCTTGGATGGGCTTAGTTTTTCATTAAAGCAATAAAGTCTTATTTAAAACTCAAAGCCAACTTTTGCTGTTGTCAGATCTTTATCACCAACTTTTGATTTCTCAAGGTTAATGACAAAAAATGCCAACTCTACTTTAGCACCAATTGCCATCGTCGAGTTGCTTTCATCAAGTTGTTGAAATGATGCTAGCGCACCCGTTACAGATGACGTGGATTTTACTGTGCCAAACTCAATATAAGGTTTAACAAACGGCAGGTTTGCACCAATCATAGCCGCAAAACCTGTGTTTTTCACTTCCAAATCAGTGACTGTTAAAGTACTGGTATGAAAGCGTACATTTGCCTCTAGCATTGGTACAGGAATATAATTACCAAATGCCATACGTACTTCATAACCGGTCAAATCAACACCTAAATCTTTAGCTGGAAGGTTCATATAACCAAAATCCAACCCAAAAGGAATACCCACGGATAAACGAACCCTAGGCATTGGGATTGTTGATTCAGTATAACCTGTTGCACTCCACTGTGGTGCTGTTGGATCAATGGTGAGTGCCGCAACTTCAAGTGCAACTTGAACACCCACAGGAATAATGCCCGCTGAATGTGGCTCAGCAGAGTTACTTGGGTTCATCCATGCGGCAGCAGCTAAATCCTGCGTATAGCCTGTATATGCAGCTTGCGTTTGCCCTGCTAGACCCGATGTCGTGATAGTCGTCGCAGCTTGTGCTTGCCCTGCCATGAATAATGTTGAAGCAATTATAAGTGGTCGTACAATGTTCATATCAAACTCCTTAGTTCAAACTCTAATGCCCCAAGCGTAGATGTCTTTTCTCAACTTGTCACCTTAGAGGGAAGTAATATGTGTAATGTCCATTTTTACCATACTTACTAACATGACGACTGTCACATTTTTTTATTTGGGTTTATGGCACTTCTTTTGCTTACCTGTACCTATGAATCAAAATACGCTTCGCCAAACATCTCTAAATATCTTAAACATGGTTGATAATATGCCAACCCTTCCGGATAGGTTTGTCAAAATTCAGGCAATACTGGATGACCCTGATTCCACCCTCTCCGATTTAACCGCCATGATTCAAACAGACCATGCAACCTCTGCAACCCTATTAAAAGCTGCCAACTCATCCTTCTACAACCCTTTGGGTGCACCTGTAAGCAACCTTGCTTATGCTATTTCAAGGCTAGGTCGGCAAGAAACAGGTGACATAGCTTTGTCGATGTCACTTCTCTATGGGTTTGCGATTCCCGCAGGCATTGGTTTGATACGCAGACTGTGGAGCAACGCTTATGCTGTTGCACAAATTGGCCGCTTCATCACCCAGCAACTCAACCTAAAAGGGCTTGACCCTGAAACCGTATTTATGGCATGTTTATTACACGATATTGGTAGAGTTATCTTAAGTATGCGTGTCGATATGTCCTACTTTGAAAAACCTTTCTCTGCACTGGAAGGGCAAGCCTTAATCAGCGCAGAAGTTGAAGCTTATGGCATTGACCATGCTGAGGTTGGACAAATCATTCTAAAAGCATGGGGCATACCTTCAGATATTCATGACATTGTTGCAGCACACCATCAAATATCACCAACATTATTGGCAACAAAAACTTGCAAGTTTGCAGACAGCTTTGCACTTGAATACCTGCATACCGCATTATCAATCGAAGATGTACAAATTAAACTAAAAGAAGGCTTACTCGAACAAGCATACGAATCTTTTTGCGAAACAGCTTTATCTGGAGATTAAACCCATGCAAGATATATTGATGGCACGCCAACCTATTTTTGACCGCGAGTATAAACTTGCATCTTATGAGTTGCTTTTCAGAAATCAGCGGCAACAAAAAAGCAATGAGCACATGACCGCTCAAGTCATCACTTCTGCGTTGTTGGATATAGGTTTAGACAAACTTGCGGGTGGCTATAAAATCAATATCAATGCATCTGCAAGCCTCCTGCTTAGCGACCTAGAAATTCTTCACTCTTTGCCACCTAGTCAAGTTGGCATCGAAATATTAGAAACCCTACCTGTCACCGAAGCCATTGTTGATGCCTGCAAAAAATTAAAAGCCAAAGGTTTTACGATTCTGCTTGATGATGTTGTTTATGCTCCACACTTGAAACCATTGATTGAACTGGCTGACATCATCAAAGTTGATTTACCTCAAGTGAAAAACTTAGCCGAAGAAGTGAGAATTTTACGCCAGTATCCTGTGAAACTTTTAGCTGAAAAAGTTGAAACGTATGCTCAGTTTGAACAAGTTAAAGGTTTAAACTTTGATTATGTTCAGGGCTACTTTTTTAGTAAACCTGAAATCATTAAGGGCAGAAAAATTGCCAGCTCCAAACTGACTATTCTTAGGGCATTACAACAGGTGATGACGGCGCAAGCCATCTCTGACATCCACAATGTGATTAAACATGATGTCTCGCTGTCTTATCGACTGATGAAATATATCAATTCAGCCTCCTTTGGTTTGAAACAAACCATTGAATCGATTGAGCAAGCATTGGCTTTGCTGGGGTTGGATAATATTCGTCGTTGGTTGTCTGTATTGGCATTGGCAACATTGGGTCAACACAAAACATCTGAACTTTTAAAAACAGCACTTATCCGAGCCTATATTCTTGAAGAAATTGCCAAACAGCGCCATGAAAAAGAAGTGGGCGATGATTTCTTGTTGGGTATGTTTTCAATTCTTGACGCTTTATTGGATGTCAGTATGCAAGATGCTGTTCAAGATTTGCATTTACCCACAGGTGTGCGCGAAGGTTTGTTAGACCCAACAACAGATATGGGTGAAAAATTGACCATGTGCAAAGCATTGGAGAAAGGCGATTGGGGTGACGTGGAAAAGTGGGCTTTGGGTGGGAAACGTATTGAAATCACTTGCATCACACGTATTTATATTGAAGCCATTGCTTGGTCAGACGCGCAAGTATCCGAATTAAACGGCTAACTATACTTGCAAAATACTAAACCCATCGTTGAATGGGCAGATGATTTTTTTCAATGATTGGGATTGGGCGTTATTTCTTTCATCTTTGGTGTCCGCCACGCTGTTTCCTGGTGGCTCCGAAGCTTTGCTTATCTACTTATCACAAGAAGCTAAAAGCCATGTGTATTCGCTCATTTTTGTGGCGACTGTGGGTAATGTATTGGGAAGCATTATTACATACTTGATGGGAAAATATGGCCTTCAACTTAGCCACCGTTGGCTTCGCATTTCAGAAGAAAAACTATCCCGTGCCAAGCAACAGTTCCAACGCTTTGGCAGCCCCGCATTACTCTTTGCATGGCTGCCCATCATCGGCGACCCATTATGTTTGGTTGCAGGCAGCCTTAGATACCCATTGGTTTGGTTTATCGTGTTGGTCACGCTAGGCAAAGCCGCACGTTATACTTTGATTGCCCTACCCTTTATGTAAAAAGCTGCGAATAAGCAGCAGCGTGACCGCAATGGATATGCACATATCCGCCACATTAAATGCAGGCCAGTGGTAAGCTTGCCCATCCCAAACAATATACCAATCAATAAAGTCCACCACATAACCCAGTGTAAACCTATCCCAGATATTGCCTGCCGCACCCACCAAAATCAGCATGAGAAGCCATGATTCAACGCTTTGTTTTTGTTGTTCTTTCCACCACCAAACCGCCACAACAACTGCAATCAAAGAAGTCATGCCCACCAAAGCATTGGCGCGCCATGCATCATCCCAGCCCGCAAACATGGAAAACGCCACACCGATATTATGCGTTTTGATGATATTAAAAAAACCATCAATGACTGTGGTATGAAAGAATGGATATTGCTGCTCAATCCACCATTTACTCCATTGGTCAATCGCCAAAAGCAAGATAAACATGCCCAATTGTAGCTTTGTTTTTGTATGCACAGGCTTCTCCTAAAAAACCAAGTTCAACAGGTATCTTCTTGTGATTCAATACTTTATTTGTATATTTTGATTTTATTTTTCTCCGAGGTAAACCCATTGGCTTTATTGATTGATGATGATTGTATCAACTGCGCAGTTTGTGAACCCGAATGCCCCAATGATGCCATTTTTGAAGGCACAGACATCTTTGAAATCAACCCAGACTTATGCACCGAATGCATTGGTCATTTCGATGAGCCGCAATGCGTTGCCATTTGTCCTGTGGATTGCATTCCTAAAGACCCAGACCGCGTGGAAAGTGAAGATGAACTCAAACAAAAGTATGAAAAGCTAACAGGTAAAGCCGCATGAGCGGGCAACTGTTTATCATCTCAGGTCCATCGGGCGCGGGTAAATCCAGCTTATGTGCTAAGCTTCTTGAAGCCTGCCCTAATCTTCACTTATCCATTTCTTGCACCACGCGAAAGCCAAGAGTTGGCGAACAAAATGGGCGCGAATATCATTTTTTAAGCCTCGCTGACTTTGAAGCGCAAAAACAAGCAGGCGCATTCTTGGAGTGGGCATTGGTGCATGGTAATTATTATGGCACCCGCCAAAGTGATGTGGAATCCTTGTTGCAACAAGGCAAAGACGTGTTGCTTGAGATTGATTGGCAAGGTGCAGCGCAAGTGGCAAATAAAATACCCGCTGCCACCCGCATTTTTATCCTTCCCCCTTCTGTTGAAGTGTTGAGAGAGCGTTTAACCGCACGTGGGCAAGATGATGCAAGCATTATTGAACAACGTGTTGCCGCTGCCGAAGCAGAAATGGCACATGCAGGTGAAGCCCAATATCAAATCATCAATGATAATTTTGATACTGCACTCAACGCATTGATTACATTGGTTAAACCTTAATGCTCACCTTCTTTTTTAATCCTAATACCCGCAGGGCCCGGGCGGACTTCAAGGACAACTTTTTTTTCTTCTTCATCTTTAAGGTAAATATTGCTGATTGAGGTTGTGCCATCGGGCAATAAGAGAATCACACCAAGCACAGGCTCTTTTCTGTCCTTTTGATTGTCCGTGTTGGTGAGTGCTTCATATTCCACATCACTGACCTGCTCAATTTGGCTGATGTCTATACCATCAGGCAAGATATATTCTACCAAAGGTGGCTCAACCAACGCTTGCCACTTGGGTGTCTGCTCAACGACGATAATATCATCTTTTTTGCGCTTTGGTTCAATATAGGATTCAAACGACCAACCTTGCTTGGTGGCCAAAAAACGAATCGGAAGCCCTGATAATTGCGCTTCTTCCAAGGCATAAGCCAACACCAAACGCAAACGATTGCTTTCTTCTTTGATGTCGTCCTGCGATATATTGGAAATGGATGGCACAACCATGGCGGACGTGACTGCAATCATCACAATGACCAACAGTATCTCAAGCAGGGTAAAACCTGCCTGAGTTTGCCGATTTAGCATGGTTTTAGTGCAGATTATTCGTCCCAGTTGCCAATATCAGCATCAAAACCAGAGCCGCCTTGTTTAGCATCTGCGCCATACGATAAAATATCAAAATCACCATGCACACCGGGTGATAAATAGATAAAATCATTGCCCCATGCATCTTTGGGTAAACTGTCCAAATAGCGTTTGCCGCCTTTATCACCATTCACCAAAGCTTGAATACCTTCACCAGAGGATGGATAACTACCATGTTGCAGGCGATACAGCTTCATGGCTTGCCCAATGGTTTGCACTTGTGCTTTGGTGGAATCCACTTTG
>CAMZLG010000105.1 GCA_947311495.1 uncultured Zetaproteobacteria bacterium | reverse complement strand
TATTACTTCTCCAAATGGGTAATGCGAATCGGTGCTGGCGGATGAGAATCATGCCACGCGGAATAGAGTGGGTCAGGTGTTAAAGTCGCCGCATTGTCTTCATACATTTTAACCAGTGCCGAAATTAAATCCGCAGCATCAGCGTGTTCTTTAGCATAATCATCGGCTTCAAACTCATGTTTGCGCGAATACATGCTCATCATGGGTGATAAAATGAATGTGAACACAGGCATGGCCAACATAAATAAAATCAACAACACATAGTTGGATGGTTGCGACACACCCAACCCTGCATAAAACCAATCTTGTTCTGCCAACCAACCCATAATGGCAAAACCAGCCAAGAAGATAGAGAAGGTCACAATCATGCGTTTTTTGATGTGATTACGTTTGAAATGACCCAGTTCATGGGCAAGCACAGCCAAGGTTTCATTGGTAGAAAGTTGTTCTAATAAAGTATCATAAAATACAATACGCTTGGTTTTACCAAAGCCAGTGAAGTAAGCATTGCCATGGCTTGAGCGTTTGGAACCATCCATTTGATACAAACCATTGCTTTCAAAGCCACAGCGTTTGAGTAAAGATTCAATGGCTTGTTTGAGGTCTTGGTTTTTCATGGGTTCAAACTTGTTAAAGAGTGGTGCGATAAAGGTGGGGTATGCCCACATCATGAGCAGCGAGAATCCAACCCACACCGCCCAAGCCCATAGCCACCACAAGTTACCCGCACTTTGCATCAACCATAAAATCACCCAAATCAAAGGTGCAGCAAGCAGCAACATCAAAGCACCACCTTTTAACATATCAGTGATAAACAACTTCGCCGTCATTTTGTTAAAGCCGAACTTCTGCTCAACCACAAAGGTGTTATAAATAGAGAAGGGTAAATCGAGCAGGCTGCCCAACATGGAAAACACAAGAATGAATACAACGCCTGTGGTCAGCTCCGACCAGCCCAAATCACGCACCATATTATCCAAAACATCCAAGCCACCGCCCATTGTCCATACCAACAACAGCCCTAAACCATACAAGCCCGCCCAAAAACCAACTTTGAGTTTGGTGGATGTATAATCAGCCGCTTTTTGATGCGCTTCCAATGAAATGGCATCGGCAAACCGCTCTGGTACAGCACTTCGGTGCTGCATCACAGATTTAAGATGTCGCTGGTCAAGCCAAAGCTCAACTGCAGTCGAGATAAATAGGGCAATCAGAAAAATGAGGGTAAATGTTAACATGCCACGAATGCTATTGGTTTGACTGGCTTTGTCATCATGGTTTAATAGTTACGGTTCATTTAGAGTTCATATGTCATTCACGATATATTCACAAACCTGCTTGCATGGTTTGCCAGTGAGTAGGAGAGATTGTTATGAATGTCAGAATGATTATCTTAATATTTGTACTATTTGGTTTGAATGGGTGTCCAAATTTTGATATTGGCGGTGGCGCAGGTGATGCTGGGATTATCTATATGCCATCGAATGTAGCTGAGAATGCTGTGGGTCAAAAGTATGTTGTTATTGATGAGGTATCGGCGAGTAATGCTGTACCACCACCTAAATCTCTTTATGCTTGGGATGCTGGCACACAACTCTGGGTAAAGAAAACTACGTTTGCCAGCGAAACGTGGCGCAATGAAATCTATGTTGATGCAGTGGGTAATGTTTGGTTGAATGATTTTTCTTATTTATCTGTCGCTCCGAGACCTGTCATACGTATTGACACGCAAACCTTTCAGACAAGCACATACTCTCTTGGAAGTAACCGGTTTATGGTTGGAGGTGACCAAGCTGTGGAATACCAAGGCTCTTTGGTGAATAGTTATCAGCCGACAACAGGCACATCAACATATTTGTATAATTTACCATCATCAAGTGTTGCTGCTCAAGCCATGGGCATAACGCTGAATAATCAAGCATATAAAATGCTGTGTATGCCTGTGCTAAAATATGCTAAGTGGGGTGGGCAAATGCATTATTGTATGCTAGCTAATCAAGTGGCGTATATTATGGATGCATCGCCTATCCCCACAGGAGGAAATAATGATGTGATTGAGTTTATGGTGACCATTGCCAATACAGGGAACACTTATCAACTTATTAACCATTTCCAGACACCAATGATTGCAATTGTACAAAGTCCTCCAGTACAAGGAGATTTTGCAGCAGACTACCCCATATTCTCACCCTTGGTGAAATCAGGGTGTGTTGGTTCTGTAGATAAGCAAGGTAACTATCATCAGTTTTGTAATGATACGGGTGATAGCACGAAGTTTACCTACCGCTTTTATGATAAAGCGACACCAACCACACCGCTTTATACACAGGTGTTGCCGTAAACAACTAGCTTACACAGAAGTTAATAGCCTTTGATGATGCTAGATGATTTTTTATAATCAGATAGTTTGCCGCATGTGAATAATGCTATTGGTATATTTGATTCAGGGCTTGGTGGCTTGACTGTATTGCGCGAGCTGCAAGCTTCTATGCCGTATGTGCATTTTGTCTATGTCGCGGACTCTAAGTATGCGCCGTATGGCAATAAAGATTGCAAAACGGTGTTGCAGCGTTCCCTTTGTATTGCTGAAACCTTAACCCAAACCCATCAAATCAAAGCTTTGGTGGTGGCGTGTAATACGGCAACGGCTGCGGCTGTGTTTCAACTGCGCGACATATTGGATATACCTGTGATTGGCATGGAACCTGCCTTAAAACCTGCGGTGGAGCAGTCAAAAAGTGGTATTGTTGGTATTTTAGCCACGGAAAACACATTGCAAAGTGATAAGTTTTCTAACCTTTTGGATGCGCATCAACATCAAGCACGTATTTTAACCCAGCCATGCGCAGGGCTTGTGGAAGCCATTGAACAAGGTGAACTGCATTCGCGCAAAACGAAAGACTTGCTGGCATCATATGTATTGCCTTTGATGGATGAGGGGGTGGATACGTTGGTGTTGGGTTGCACGCATTATCCGTGGTTTGAGCCCATGGTTCGTGAACTTGTCGGTAATGATATTGCCATTATCAGCACGGGTAAGGCGGTAGCGAAACAGGTGCAGAAGCAAATCAATGGGAAGGTTAACGGCGGGCAAGGGCAGACTATGTTTTATACCACAGGTGATGCAGAGCAAGTCAGTACACTTGCCAGTCAACTTCTGCAAAGCAATATTGTGTTTCAATCTTTTTCACCGCAGCATAGCGAGCCATGAGCAAAGGAAAGTTGATTACATTTGAGGGTGGCGATGGCAGTGGTAAAACCACGCAGTTATCACGCACGGTGGCTTGGTTAAAAGCGCAAGGTAAAGATGTCTTGCAAACCTTTGAGCCTGGAGATACGCCTTTGGGTAAAGCATTGCGCCATATTTTATTGTCAGGTGAGTTCGTGCCTGTTGCACAAAGCGAACTGTTGTTATTCCTTGCCGATAGAGCGCAACATGTGCGCGACGTGATTCAACCCGCACTTGATGCAGGCAAGTGGGTGGTGTGTGACCGATATTCGGATTCCACATTGGCTTATCAATTGGCTGGGCGAAAGTTGATCGATAATCCCGAGCTTCGCGCTATGTTGAAGTGGGCGGAATGTGGCGTGTCTCCCGATGCCACTATTTGGCTGGATTTATCGGTAGAGGATGCGGCCATTCGCATGGCTTCACGTCAAGCTGGCGGTGAAGCTGCCAATCGATTGGATAATGAAAAACAAGACTTTCATCAGTCGGTGTATGCGGCTTTTGATAAGATTGCCAAAGAAAATCCAGCGCGCGTGCAACGCATTAACGCCAATCAAGATATTGATGCCGTGCAAGCGGATATTCAGCGCGTGTTGTCCGCTTTATGAGCGTAGTGCTTGGGCATGATGAGGTGCGCACAGCTTTTGGCGAAGCTTTGCAGGCAGAACGATTGCATCATGCTTGGCTGTTGTATGGCATTCAAGGGATTGGCAAGGCGACATTAGCCAAACAGTTGGCAGCCTTGGCGATGTGCGAAAGCCCAGATTTGAGCAACTTTCAAGCCTGTGGGCAATGTCATGCTTGTGCCATGCTTTTTGCGGGTTCTCACCCTGATTATGCCCATGTTGAACTGCTCTATGATGACAAGAAAAAGAAATTCAACCGAGATGTTAATATCGCGCAAACACGCGAAGCATTGGACTTTCTTGCGTTGAGTGGTTTGAAGTCCAAACGCCGTGTATTGATGATTGATGATGCCAATTTGATGAATAACCAAAGTG
>CAMZLG010000104.1 GCA_947311495.1 uncultured Zetaproteobacteria bacterium | reverse complement strand
GGGCAATGCGTCTGTGTGAATGCCCACCTTCGCGGGTTAAATGCAGTTCACCATTCTCCGTGTCAAAGGGTGTACCTAAGTCCAGCAACTCTTCCACCATTTCATGCCCGCGCTCCACCATTTCAGCAACCACTTCTTCATGACAAAGCCCAGCACCAGCTTTGATGGTGTCTTCAATATGGCTTTCAATGGTATCATCTTTGGTAATAAATCCTGCAATACCGCCCTGGGCTTGGAAGGTGTTGGAATCAGGAAAATCTGACTTGTTCACCAATACTACGCTGCCATGTTCTGCCAAGCGGTGTGCCGCCATCAATCCCGCAGCGCCACTACCGATGATTAGATAATCACAGTTTGATGGAACACGTGATGTTGGTTGCTCGGATGTTTGCTTGTTTGCTTTTGTAGGCATGGGCATAGCTTAATGGGTGAGCTTGTCATGTCGAGTGTGCTTAATTGCTGTTAGACTGCATACTCGTTTACACTCTCTTCCTTCGGTATCTATCTAAAATCAAGTTAAAGTATCTTTACCGTCATTCCCGCGCAGGCGGGAATCCACATTGCTTACAAGCCTGTGTTTTATGTAAGTTTAAGATGGTACATGGATTCCCGCCTGCGCGGGAATGACAATCTGTAGGGTTACGCCCTAAGCAAAATAGTGTTGCTTTGATAACTGGCGTGTAAGCTTGGCTCTATGTTTAAAGAAATATTGGGCTTGATTGCCGTTGCGATGACTTTTATCGCATTTTACCCCTACATCCGCTCCATTTTACGCGGTAAAACCAAGCCGCATGTTTTCTCATGGGTGATTTGGGGTTTAACCACCTTTGTTGTTTTTCTTGGGCAGTTGGCAGATGGCGGCGGGGCTGGTGCTTGGTCGATTGGTGTGTCGGGTGTCATCACCATGTTTGTCGCATCCTTGGCATACCGCAACAAAGCAGACATGCATATCACGAAAACCGATTGGCTGTTTTTTCTTTCTGCATTGGCATCCATGCCGTTGTGGTTGCTCACATCCGACCCCATGTTAACAGTTGTGTTGCTCACGGTGATTGATACTTTTGGTTTTGCACCCACATTTCGTAAGTCGTATCACCATCCTTATGATGAGCCGATTGATTTTTATGTGTGGATGACAGTGCGTAATATTGTGGCGATTGCAGCGTTGATGTCGTATTCAGTGACCACAGTGATATTTCCTGCGGTGACTGGGTTTTTAGGTTTATTGTACGTGTTGATGGTGGTTGTGCGCCGCAAACAAGTCGGGCATGGTTGAGATATGAGAAATTTATGGTTAGCTGCCTTTTTTAGTGTGTTGATTTGGTCTGCGGTCAACCCGAAAGACTATTTTACTTGGTTTTTAGAGGTCTTTCCTGCCTTGATTGGTTTGGCGGTCATGGCATGGACACACAAAACCTTTCCACTCACGCCATTGCTTTATGTGCTTATCCTGTTTCATTGCATCATTCTTATGGTGGGCGGGCATTACACGTATGCCGAAGTGCCGCTGTTTGATTGGCTTGCCGAGGTGATGGACTGGCAGCGCAATAACTACGATAAAGTTGGGCATTTCACCCAAGGTTTTGTGCCTGTGATGGTGGCAAGAGAGATTGTGATTCGTAAAAACATCATTCCCAAACCTGCATGGCGAAACTTCTTTATCGTTTGCTTTTGTTTGGCATTCAGTGCGTTTTATGAGCTTATTGAATGGTGGGTAGCAATCAGCACAGGCGAAGGCGCAGAAGCCTTTTTAGGCACACAAGGTTATGTGTGGGACACCCAATCAGATATGGGTTTTGCACTGCTTGGTGCGATTGTTGGTTTGCTTCTATTAAGCCGTTGGCATGATAAACAATTGCAAGGGTTTCAATGATATAACTGCTCATCCGTTTGGTTTTATGCGTAATGCGTCCATAAGCGAATGATTTTTACTGTTTTTTCAGCATTGTAAACTTGGTAAACAAGCCGATGCTGAATATTGATGCGCCGTGAATATGCGCCTGCCAAATCACCAATCAATTTCTCAAACGGTGGCGGATTTTGATAAGGGTCTTGTTCCAAAATAGCTAAAAGCGACAATGCTTTGTTTTTTAAACCCGATGAAGCCAGTTTTTTTGCATCTTTTTGGGCTTGTTTGGTGTAAACAAGTTGCCAAGCCACCCTAAGTCACCAATCCAACTCGGTATCACATTCCGCAATAGGTTGTTTTAACCCTTGGCGAATAGATTCCCGCATATTGGGTACTGACAATAGGTGCAGTGTTTCAGTAATTGCATTCCAATCTTCTTCTGCGAGCAACACAGCGTTACCCCGTTTGCCCGTGATGGTAATGGGCTGGTGAGTTTCAGAAGCTTCATCAATCAATTTGTATAGGTTTGTTCTTGCATCAGTTACGGTGAGAATAGACATGATTTATAACCTCATCACAAAGCGTACGTTATTCCGTTCTTTTGTCAAGATTTGCTCTGTTGGTGTGATTGAGAAGGAACACTGTTACTTACAAGCATGATAGGCAGTTAAATATGTATACTGACCCCGATTTCACAAGGCGTACAGGCACACATTAATCTTAGATAACGGCAAAGAATTTGCCCAATTCAAACAAATCGAACGCAAAACGGGACTAAAAGTTTACTTCGCAGACCCGTATTCTGCATGGCAAAGAGGG
>CAMZLG010000103.1 GCA_947311495.1 uncultured Zetaproteobacteria bacterium | reverse complement strand
CCTTTTTCAAGATAGCAGGAGTCTCAAATGAGTTTTACATACAAACCAAGTCGTATTCGTCGCGCTCGCACATGTGGTTTCCGTGCCCGCATGGCAACCCGTGGTGGTCGCGCAGTTCTTAACCGTCGCCGTGCTAAAGGCCGCAAGCGTCTATCTGCATAAACACAGATTTTCCTCGTGAATTCCGCTTAATCAGCAAAGCTGATTTTGCGCGTATGAAACAAGGTAAACGTTTTAGAGTTTTCGGATTGAATCTAATAGTAGCCCCAAATGCTTGCCATCATGCACGTTTGGGGCTTGCTGTTTCTACAAAGTATGGCAATGCAGTGCAACGCGGTCGCCTCAAACGCTGTTTAAGAAGCGCATTCCGCCAACATCATATTCGGGATAAAGCAATTGATATTCTCGCTATCCCAACCCCACAACTTCAAGATGAACAGGTCTCCGAGCAAGGTATGAAAGCTTGCTTTGATAGTCTGATAAAGCGCTGCTGATATGTCTTGGCTGCTGATTAAACTGGTACAATTTTACCGTTATGTGATTTCACCTATGCTTCCCGCACGCTGCCGTTTTATGCCCACATGCTCGGAATATGCGATTGAAGCATTGCAAAAATATGGTGCCATCAAAGGTGGTTGGTTAGCCCTTAAACGTATTCTACGTTGCCATCCTTTCTCATCATGTCATGGTTACGACCCGCTGCCCTAAGCAGCAACCTTTTTGAACATATTTCAACATACAGGATTTACCCAATGGACAACAAAAATCTTATTCTAGCATTTGCACTTTCCATGTTTGTTCTCATGGCATGGGGCTGGATGTTCCCACAACAAGAAATCGTGAAACCCGTCACACAACATGATGTAGCAGCACCCACTGATGCCGAACATGCGACTACCCCACACACCGATATGGCGCAAACAACAACCGATACCCAAGCAGTGGCAAGCAAACCTGCAGTAAGCAAAGAAGTGTTGGCAACTAACACTGTAGCAGAATTTGGTAATGATGTGTTATCCCTTAAAATCAATGCACGGGGTTGGTTAACTGATGCCACGCTGCTTCAATATCAACAAGCGTTGGATAACCCTGAAAAAATCAAACTTCTCATGCAAGATGAGTTTCACCAAGCCTACATCAACAGTGGTGTACTCACGCAAAAACTGGTTGAACCTTTTAAATTGGTGTCACTTGAAGAAAACAATGGCGCAACTGTTGCCCAATTTGAAGGAAAATTGAGTGATGGTTATATCTGGCAACGGACTTACACCTTAGAACAAGGCTCCTATGTTCTCAAAACCCAAGACCGCATCAAAGGTGGTGCAGGACTAAAATTATACCTGCAAGTGGTTGAAAAAAACCCTGTTGAGCCTGCAACAAAAAATTATAATGAACACAATGGTCCCATTGGCTTGTTCAACGGTGATTTAACCGAAGTCACGTACGATGATTTGGATGAAACGGGTGAAATGAAATTTGCATCCGTGGGTGGCTGGACGGGTATGATGACCCGCTACTTCATGAACACCATCTATGGCACCAATCAAGAAGAACACTACCGCTATTACTTCAAGGGTGATGGCAGAGCCTACCAAGCGGGTCTGATTCATGATGGCGTAATTGATAGCGGTGATATGGTGTTCGAAAATAGCATCTTTGTGGGTCCTAAAGCAGTTCCTGCACTTGAGAAACTAAATGTAGGTTTAGAACGCGCGGTTGATTTTGGTTGGTTCACTGTGATTGCTAAACCCTTGCATGAAGTCATGCTCTGGTTGCATCAATATATCCCTAATTACGGTTTGATTATTATTTTGATGGTGCTATCACTTAAAGCCTTGTTGTTTGTGCCTACCCAAAGTGGGTATCGCTCTATGGCGAAAATGCGCAAGCTGCAACCCGAAATGGCTAAACTTAAAGACCGCTACGGTGATGACCGTGCCAAAATGGGACAAGAAGTGATGGCATTGTATAAAAAGAACAAGGTAAACCCTTTGGGTGGTTGTTTACCTATTTTGATGCAAATGCCTGTTTTCTTTGCATTGTATAAAGTGTTGTTGATTTCCATTGAGCTGCGCCAAGCGCCATTCTATGGTTGGATTCAAGATATGTCCGTTCAAGATCCATATTTTATCTTGCCCGTGCTTATGGGTATATCCATGTTCATTCAAATGCAGCTAAACCCTGCACCCACTGACCCTATCCAAGCCAAAGTGATGAAGTTCTTGCCGTTATTCATGACAGCCATGTTCCTATTCTTCCCTGCAGGTTTGGTCTTGTACTGGGTTGTGAACAACATCCTATCCATCATCCAGCAACGTTTGGTGATGAAAAGCATGAATGTTGACTGATAGCGACCTAACATAAGTGTTGTGCCCAATGGTATCAATCACGGCACAAGGAGAGATGTTTGGAAGCTCCAAATGAACGACGCGTAACACTGAGTGATGCCACTGGGCATACACCCGATACTATTTCTGCGATTGCTACGCCACAAGGTCGTGGTGGCATTGGCATCATCCGTTTGTCTGGCTCAAAAGCGGCTCATATTGCGCTAAAGCTGTGTCAGCGTGACAAATCTTTTACACCGCGCTTTGCCCACTTTCATCATTGGTATGATGAGCAAGGCGAAACCATAGACCATGGTTTAACCATCTATTTTAAGGGCGCACAATCCTACACAGGCGAAGATACCGTAGAACTTCAAGCGCATGGTAGCCCTATGCTGCTCAAAGCCTTATTTGAGCGCACACTTGAGCTTGGTGCGAGACCTGCGGAAGCGGGTGAGTTTACCCGCCGCGCTGTGGAACATGGTAAGATTGATTTATCGCAAGCTGAAGCCGTCGTGGCATGTATTGATGCAGCCACACTCCGAGCCGCCAAACAGGCTCAAAAACAACTTGATGGTGCATTTGGTCGCCGTATATCCCAATACATGGATGATTTAACATCGGTGGTGGCGCATGTGGAAGCATGTTTGGATTTTCCCGAAGATGAAGTGCCAGCATTGTTCTACGACCAACTTCGCAATCGTGTTGAAGTCGAACTCATCACACCCATTCAGAATCAGCTCAACAGCAAGCTTGGCGAACGTTTATTTGAAGGTGCAACCGTGGCTATTGTGGGTGAGCCTAATGTTGGTAAATCAAGCTTGCTCAATGCATTATCAGGTCGTGACAGAGCCATTGTTACCGACATTGCAGGCACAACCCGCGATACTTTAGAAGTGGACTTTGAAGTCAACGGCATCCCTATTCGTTTGGTCGACACCGCAGGGTTAAGGACGACAGACGATGTGGTGGAGCAAGAGGGTGTGAAGCGCGCCAAGTCTGCCGCAGAAACGGCTGATTTAATCATTTTTGTTGCAGATGCTACTCGCCCAGAAACTTGGAATCCTGAAATTCATTTTGGTGATATGAATATTCAATTAAAAATCATGAACAAAATGGATAAAGTTGATGATGTAAATATAAAAGACTTTTTACCCTTATCCATCAAGCAGCATCAAGGTTTGGATGCTTTGATGAGTGCGATGGCAATGTGTTTGG
>CAMZLG010000102.1 GCA_947311495.1 uncultured Zetaproteobacteria bacterium | reverse complement strand
GGTGAAAAAGCTGGAAGAAAAAGGGGTGGAGAAGCCTGTTTTTTTTTCGAATTGGTCGAATTTATCAGCTATACAATATGATAAGACTGGCGGACTTTCTTTTAGACAAAGGCTTGGCATTGCTCAGGATAAAACGCTTTGTTTGTACTCGGGCAATATTGCAGTGAAACAAGGATTGGACATTTTATTGGATGTTGCAGCCTTGTTGCCTGAAACCCAATTCGTGATTTGTGGGGATGGTGCGAGCAAAGCAACACTTGAAGAAAAATCCAAGATGATGGGTTTAACCAATGTGTTGTTTCTACCTTTGCAGCCATTGGATGTATTACCAGCAATGTTAAGTGCTGCGGATATTCACTTGGTCATTCAAAAAGCAGGTGCTGCGGATTTGGTATTGCCATCCAAACTGACCAATATTTTAGCTGTTGGCGGTGTTGCTATTGTTACTGCTGAAGAGGATACGGAATTAGGGCAGCTTGCTTTGAGTGATAAACCTTGTGTGTATCGTTGTGATCCAGAACATGTAGAGGCTTTGGTGTCTGCTATTAAGGACTTAAACCAACAACCAAAATTACGACAACACTTGAGTGATGAGGCGAAGCAGTATGCAAAAGATTATATTGGAATGGATAAAGTATTGAAGACATGGGAAAATACTTTAAAAGAACTAAACCTTTGAATAATCATCTTAGCTTATTAAGCTAGCAAACCATTAATCCATCAACTACAATGATTAAAAATAAGAAGGCTATGATAAAGAGGGTTCACATTGATTAAAGGTGTAATGCGGCAATACCATTCATGGCTGAGCTTGGGGCAGCGGTTTATGGATGTAGCCATTGTCTTTTTGGGGCTTATGGCGGTGAGCCACTTTTATTTGGGTGACTTTACGAAACCTTACCAAGTTGTAGCGATTTTGGGTGTGATGTTGACATGGATAAGTTTAGGCGCTTTAGATACTTATAGAGCTTGGCGAAGTTCATCATTGTGGCAGCCCGTTCGCACCCTTCTTTTGGGTTGGTTGCTGGTTGTATTTTCCTTAATTGCATTGGCATGGGCAAGTAAACAAAGCGAAGACTATTCAAGGGCTGTGATAGGTTTGTGGTTTGTGATTACTTCTGTTCTTCTGATATTTGTGCATACGTTACAACGGTTCTTTTTGCGACATCTTCGCGCAAAAGGTTTAAATACTAGACGCGTTGTGATTGTGGGTGCGGGCGATTTAGCGCAGCAGCTTGTGCAGCGCATTCAAGAGGCTGATTGGATGGGTATTGAACTTGTTGGTTTATTTGATGACGCAGAAAAAAAGCAAGATACTGATATTTCTGGTGTGCCTGTGCTTGGTAAAACCAAAGATGTGTATCAGTTTGTTGAAGATGAAAACATTGATCATGTCTATTTTGCACTGCCTATGCGCTCTGAAAAACGTATGCGTGAAGTGTTTGATGAATTGCAAGATACCACCGCTTCTTTATACCTTATTCCTGATTTGTTTGTTTTTGAGCTGATGGGTGCAAGGCAGCAAGATATAGCGGGTTTACCTGCGATTGCGTTGTGTGAAACACCATTATCGGGTGCATTTGGTGCGATTAAGCGATTGGAAGATATAGTTCTCTCATCGCTTATTCTTGCATGTATTTGGCCGATTATGCTGGTCATTGCTATTGCGATTAAAATGACATCGAAAGGCCCAGCCTTATTCAAACAAGTAAGGTATGGTTTGAATGGCGAGCGAATTAAGGTGTATAAATTTCGTTCAATGACGGTGATGGATAATGATGACACTGTGATTCAACAGGCTACGCAGTTTGATATTCGCATTACCAAGCTTGGATTATTTCTTCGCCGCACATCTTTGGATGAGCTTCCTCAGTTTATTAATGTGTTGCAAGGGCGGATGAGCGTGGTTGGGCCTAGACCTCACGCTGTGGCGCATAATGAGCAATATCGCAAGCTGATTAAAGGTTATATGTGGCGGCATAAAGTGAAACCGGGTATCACAGGTTGGGCGCAAATCAATGGCTGGCGTGGTGAAACAGACACTTTAGATAAAATGAAAAAACGGGTTGAGTTTGATTTGGAATATATTCGACGATGGTCAATTTTGTTTGATTTAAAGATTGTTTTCCTTACAGTATTCAAAGGTTTTGTAGATAAAAATGCATATTAAAAGGTTATGATGATGACACACCAAATTACAAAAATAGTTTTTCCAGCTGCAGGTATGGGTACACGCTTTTTACCTGCCACCAAAGCAACACCCAAAGAGATGTTGACCGTGGTGGATAAACCCATGATTCAATATGGCGTGGAAGAAGCTTTGGCATCGGGTATGGATGACATCATTATGGTCACAGGGCGAGGCAAACATGCCATTGAAGACCACTTTGATATTTCTGCTGAATTAGAGATGAGTTTAAATCTAGCAGGTAAAAGTGCGTTGTATGATAAGGTGTCTCATGTGGCTCGTATGGCATCCATGGCATATATCCGCCAGAAAGAAGCCAAAGGTTTGGGGCATGCGGTGTTGTGTGCTGCCAACTGGGTGGGTGATGAAGCTTTTGGTGTGTCGCTAGCGGATGAATTGATGATTTCAGATAAACCTGTGATGCAACAGCTTAGAGAAGGTTATGAATGCACAGGTTGTTCTGTGGTGGCGTTGGCGCGTGTACCTGAATCAGATGTACACAAGTATGGCATCGTGGATGTGGATGCTGAACAAGATGGTTTGTTTAAGCTCAACGGCATGGTGGAAAAACCGCAACCCGAAGATGCACCATCTAATCTTGCTTTGATTGGTCGCTATATTTTTACGCCGCAACTCTTTGATTTCTTGCGTAAAGGTAAAGCTGGAGTCGGTGGCGAAATTAAACTGACCGATGCCATGAATGAATTGGCTAAAGTGCAACCTGTGTATGGCATGGTGGTAGATGCCGACCGCTTTGATGCGGGGAATCCGCTTGGTTTCTTGATTGCCAATGCAACGCTCGGTTTACGAGATAAAACCTAT
>CAMZLG010000101.1 GCA_947311495.1 uncultured Zetaproteobacteria bacterium | reverse complement strand
GTTAGACTGAGGAGCACTGCGCCGATGTTTTTTGATAAAAACTACATCGTTAGGCTCAGTCGTTTGAATAAAAACAACGGTGCTCATATTTTTTATACCACGCTAAAGTGGTGAATATAGGAGTATGAGAATGTCTGAATTTACAGATTATAAAGTCGCCGATATGTCATTGGCAGAATGGGGCCGCAAAGAAGTTAAAATTGCGGAAACAGAGATGCCTGGCTTGATGGCATTACGCGAAGAATATGCAGGCAAAAAACCATTGGCAGGCGCACGCATTGTCGGTTGTTTGCACATGACCATTCAAACAGCGGTATTGATGGAAACATTGGTAGATTTAGGTGCAGAAGTGCGTTGGTCTTCTTGCAATATCTTTTCAACACAAGACCAAGCCGCAGCAGCCATGGTGCAAGCTGGTATCCCAACATTTGCTTGGAAAGGCGAAACAGATGAAGAGTTTTGGTGGTGCATTGAGCAAACGGTTCATGGCCCTGATGGTTGGACACCCAACTTGATTCTTGATGATGGTGGTGATGTTACCCAACTGATTCATGATAAATACCCTGAACTATTGAAAGACATCAAAGGTTTATCCGAAGAAACCACCACAGGTGTTCACCGCCTTTATGAAATGGCGCGTGAAGGCAAACTTAAAGTGCCTGCGATTAATGTGAACGATTCTGTAACCAAGTCGAAATTTGATAACCTTTATGGTTGTCGCGAATCTTTGCTTGATGGCATCAAACGCGCTACAGATGTGATGATTGCAGGTAAAATCGCAGTTGTTTTGGGTTATGGCGATGTGGGTAAAGGTTGTGCGCAAGCATTTAGAGGCATGGGCGCAACGGTTTGGGTGACTGAAATTGACCCAATTTGTGCGCTTCAAGCAGCGATGGAAGGTTATCGTGTGGTTGATATGGATGATGCTTGCAAAATGGGCGATATTTTCGTGACTACTACTGGTAACTATCACGTGATTCAACATGAGCATATGTTAAACATGAAAGACCAGTCTATTGTTTGTAATATTGGTCATTTTGATAATGAAATTGATGTGGCTTCTTTGAAACAATACGAGTGGGAAAATGTAAAACCACAAGTGGATCAAATTATCTTTCCAGATGGTTCGCGTATCACGTTGCTTGCTGAAGGTCGTTTGGTAAACCTTGGTTGTGCCACTGGTCACCCAAGTTTCGTGATGTCTGCATCATTCACCAACCAAGTGATGGCGCAAATCGAGCTTTGGGAAAATCATGCCAATTATGGTAATGAAGTGTATGTATTGCCTAAGCGTTTGGATGAAAAAGTTGCACGTTTACACCTTGCAAAAATTGGTGTGAACTTGACTGAATTAAGCCAAGAACAAGCGGACTACATCAGTGTTCCTGTTGAAGGACCATATAAAGTTGACCACTATCGTTATTAAGGGGTCAATCGCTTGAATAAGGCATTTATTCTGGGGGTGGCAGTGTGTTTAACACTGCCACTTTTTGGTTGTGCCAGTAAAGATGTTGAACAACGCCAAACATCCATGATGGAGAGCCAAGACAAAACAAGTATGAACCCCAGTATTTGGCGAGATATGACGGATGTGGAAAAACGAAGTTATGCTCGTAAATCGTTGGAAGATGTGGGTGAAAATCCTGATGCCTTTGTGTCCAAAGGGCGCACTCGTGAAGGTTTACTTTTGGAAGGTTTAGAAGCTGTTTATGGTAAATAATACCTTTGTTTGACCACGGTTAGCACTCTGTAATCGTAACTGCCAATCCACCCAAAGATGTTTCTTTAAATTTAACCGACATTTCTTCGCCTGTTTGTTTCATGGCGGCAATACAATTATCTAACGACATAAAATGTTGACCATCATCGCGCATGGCGAGTGATGCTGCGGTGTAAGCTTTGATAGCACCAAAACCATTGCGCTCAATGCATGGCACTTGCACCAAGCCGCCCACAGGGTCACAAGTCATACCCAAATGATGTTCCAGTGCCATTTCTGCGGCATGTTCCACCTGTTCTGCTGTTCCACCTCTTGCAGCGCATAAACCTGCCGCCGCCATAGCTGCCGCAGAGCCAATTTCACCCTGACAACCCACTTCTGCACCCGAAATCGAGCTATTGTGTTTGATGATGCCACCCAAAGCACTGGCTGTGAGCAAAAAATCACGAACCTGTTCAATGCTACCGTTTTCATGGGTGATAAAATAATATAACACCGCAGGAATCACACCCGCCGCACCGTTGGTGGGCGCAGTAACTACCATATGCCCTGCGGCATTCTCTTCATTGACCGCCATGGCATAAGCACATAGCCAATCATTGGTACCTGCGTTTTTAGGCTCACTTTTTAGTTGTTGATGTAGCTTCTGCGCGCGCCGTTGTACGTTCAATCCACCGGGTAATATGCCATCGGCCTGTAAACCAAGCTCAATACACTTTTTCATGGCATTCCAAATATTATCAAGCCCTTGCAATAGTGTGGATTCATCGGTTGAAGTCACTTCATTGGCAAGTTTCATTTGGGCAATGGATAGACCGCAATCATTTGCCATGTCCATCATGGTTTGTGCAGAGTCAAAAGCATAAGGTACACCTTTATCTTCGTGCATTTTTAGCGGTGCAATCAAGGTGTTGATGTCACCAATGGTATTGATAAAACCACCACCGATGGAGAAGTATGTTTCGGATACGATCACCTGGTTTTGTTCGTTCAGCAGCGAAAATATCAATCCATTTGGGTGTTCTGGGAGCGGTTTTCCTTGGTCAAATATAATATCATCAGTTGCACAAAAGGAAGCCGTGTATTTGTTAGAAATGGATATGCTTTTTTGTTCCCAAACCGTTTGAACCAATGAACTTAAATCATGCTTGGCAACATCTTGAGGAGCATAACCATGCAGCCCTAAAGCGATAGCTTGGTCGGTGGCATGGCCTCTTCCTGTTGCAGATAAAGAGCCTTTGAGGGTGCATTGAATTTTCATGGGTTGTGATGTTGGATGGTTTTCAAGGTGCTGCTTTGCTAGCTTTAAAAATGCATTGGCTGCGACCATTGGCCCCATGGTATGTGAGCTGGATGGTCCAATACCGACTTTAAATAGCTCAAGTGCGCTGATAAACATAGCTAACCTCCTTGTTCACATGATAAATACAATATCAAGTGGGTTGATGAGGGTCAAAACAAGGAAAAAGAGGTTATTTTAGAGGGTTAGGCGAGTTTCTTTTGAAGTAGACGAAGAGCGCGACCACGATGGGACACGGATGCTTTTTCTTGAAGGCTTGATTGGGCAAAGGTTTTGTTCAGCTTGGGGCAGAAAAACAAAGGGTCATAACCAAAGCCAGTGTCTCCTGTTTGTGCTTCAATAATCAAGCCTTCTACCCTACCCTCTGCGGTGATTTCAGAGCCATCGGGCAGGGATAAGTGTAAGGCACAGATAAAATATGCAGTGCGGTCTTGGATACCGTGTAAATCGTGCAAGAGTTTGGTGTTGTTATCGCTATCAGAAGCATGTTCACCTGCAAAACGTGCAGAATACACACCGGGTGCATCATGTAATGCAGTCACACACAAACCCGAATCATCAGCTAAAGCCGCACAACCATTAGCAGCCTTGAATGCATCCGCCTTTTTCTTGGCATTACCCGCAAAGGAATCGGCATCTTCTACCACATCCACAAACGCGGTTTCGTTTGCGGGCACAACGTCAATGCCTAAGTGAGAAAGAATAGCCTCAATTTCAGCCCGCTTTTTCTTGTTACCGCTGGCGATAACAAGTTTATCCAGTTGAATGTTAGCCATGACCTTGGCTTTCATACAAAGCTTCAAGAATTTCGCGCGCACCAAGGTCTAAAATTGTATCGGCAAGCTGAATACCTAAGCTTTTCGCATCATCTTTAGCACCTGATACTTGGCGGCGAATCAATGTTTTCCCATCCACAGAGCCAACCAAACCATCCAAATATAAAGTATCACCATCCAAAGTGGCATACGCACCGATAGGTACTTGGCAACCACCTTCAAGGCGGGCTAAGAATGCGCGTTCGGCTTGGGTGCGCACTACAGTTTCCGCATGATTAAGCGCATCCACCATACTGTTGGCTTGCGTATTATCATCTTTGGTTTGAATGCCTAAGGTGCCTTGGGCAACAGCAGGAAGCACATCGCCCACTTCCAAATAACCGTGCATTTGGTCTTCCATGCCCATACGTTTAATACCCGCTGCAGCAAGAATCACGGCATCCACTTCCGTGCCGAGCTTGTTGCGGCGCGTTTGGATGTTACCACGAATGGAAACACACTTAAATTTTGGATATTTGGCATTGATTTGAGCAATTCGGCGCAAGCTTGATGTGCCAATGGTGGCATCTTCGGGCAGAGAATCCAAATCACCGCCTGTTACAGTGGCATAAATATCTCTTGGGTCTTCACGTTTGGGATGAGCGCGAATGGAAGTGCCTGCAGGCAATTCTGTGGGCACATCTTTCATGGAGTGCACCGCAATATCCGCCCGACCATCAAGCAATGCTTCATCAATTTCTTTGGTGAACAAACCTTTACCACCGACTTTGGCGAGTGGAACATCTAAGATTTTATCGCCCTTGGTGACGATTTTGACCAGTTCGGTGGTGGTGCCGGGAAATAAGCGTTCGAGTTCAGCAGAAACCCATTCAGCCTGCCAAAGGGCAAGGGGTGATTTGCGTGTTGCGATACGGATATGGGTCATGGTTTCAACTCCAAGATTTATGAAAAAGCGTAATCTAGGAATAAACCTAGAAAAATAACAGCACCAAGCACATTGTTATGCAAAAAGGCTTGAAAACAACGCTCACGGTGCCAACCGAACAGCAGCCATTGGTGATAAAACATCATCAAGGCAGCTATACCAAGCCCTAAAAAGTAAAAGAGTCCGCATTCATATTGCAGCCCCAATACGAGCAGCAAAGCAAAGAAGATGAGTTGAAATAGAGCAATCCAATGCGGGTTGTACTTGCCAAATAAGACGGCGGTTGATTTTACACCAATCTTAATATCATCATCATAATCCACCATGGCATACATGGTGTCATACGCCAGAACCCAACACACATTGGCAATAAAAAGAAGCCATGCTTCAAGGGGTATGCTGTTTGTTGTTGCCATGTAGACCATAGGAATTGCCCAACCGAATGCAGCACCCAAAAAGACTTGTGGCAGATGGGTATATCGCTTCATAAACGGGTATATCGCGGCTAAAAGTAGTGCAACTACGGATAGTACGGTGGTGTTCCAGTCTAATGTGAGGACCAAAACAAATGCGACAAGGATAAGCGTAAAGAACAGTGTTAAAGCTTGCGTTGTGGTGACTTCACCTGTGGCAAGGGGGCGATGTGCGGTGCGTTTGACTTTGCCGTCCACTTTTCTGTCGGCAATATCATTAATCACACACCCCGCAGCACGCATCAAAAACACACCTGCAACAAAGACGAATAAAAGATAAGGGTTAGGCTTCCCTTCTGTCGCAAACCAAAGCGCCCACAAGGTTGGCCAGAGCAATAAAAATGTGCCAATGGGTTTGTCCAAGCGCATTAAACGAAGATAAGGGTTGTTTCGCCAATTCATGTGTTTAGTTGAGAAGAATAAGCAGCCAAGTACCCACAAAGGTGATATTGCATAAAAACACAGCAGCTGAACCCAAATCTTTGGCGCGTCCTGAAAGTTCATGGTGTTCAGTACTTATACGGTCAATGGCTGCTTCAATACCCGAGTTGAGTAGCTCTACAATCAATACCAGCACCCATGTGCCAAGCAGTAATACACGCTCTATGGGTGTTTCACCAAGATAAAAAGCCAAAGGCACAATAAAACAAGAGGCAAGAACTTCAATGCGAAAAGATTGCTCATATTGCCATGCTGCTTTAAGCCCTTGCCATGACCACTTTGTGGCATGAAAAAGATGTTCTAGCGGGCGATGGTCGGGTTTCATTTCGGGCGTTTATCGTAATAACGGAGCAGGGAAAGTTGAGGTGAACGTGTTTTCTCAATCGCCACAGGATAGTCACCAGAGAAGCAGGCATCACAATGTTGCTCACGTGGTTTGCCCACAGCTTTGAACAAACCTTCATTGGATACAAACGCTAACGAATCTGCACCAATGGCTTTACACATTTCATCCAAATTCATGCGGTTTGCCATCAATTCTTCAGAATCAGGCGTGTTGATGCCATAAAAACAGGAGTTTTTTGTGGGTGGACTGGAAATACGCATGTGAATTTCAGATGCACCTGCTGCACGTACCATCTCGACAATCTTGCGGCTGGTTGTGCCACGCACGATAGAATCATCCACCAAGATCACGCGTTTACCTTTAATCATATCACGGTTGGGATTAAGCTTTAATTTTACACCAAAGTTACGAATACTTTGTTTAGGCTCAATGAATGTGCGCCCCACATAATGATTGCGAATCAAACCCATTTGAAAAGGAATGCCTGTTTCCAACGCAAAACCCATAGCAGGTGGCACACCAGAATCAGGCACTGGAATCACCATGTCGGCATCTACAGGCGACTCTTTACCCAGCTCAACACCAATATTATGGCGAGCTTGATACACATTTACACCTTCAAGCGTGGAATCAGGGCGCGCGAAATAGACATATTCAAACACACAAAACCGAAGCGCATTGTTTGCGAAAGGGAAGAATGAACGAAGGCTGCCATCGTCATCAATGACCACCAGTTCACCTGCTTCAATATCGCGCACAAATTCAGCACCGACCAAATCAAAGGCGCAGGTTTCACTTGCCATCACCCAAGCGCCATCCAGTTTTCCCAACACCAAGGGGCGAATACCATTGGGGTCGCGCACACCAAACATACGTTTTTCGGTTAACAGCAACACGGAAAAGCCGCCTTTCAAGCGTTGTACGGCATCAGCCAGCCGTTCGCGTGTGCTATTGCCTTCGCTTTTGGCAAGCAAATGAATAATGACTTCAGTATCTGAGGTGGATTGAAAGATAGAGCCTGCTTTTTCAAGGTCTTTACGCAAGGTGTCGGCATTCACAATGTTTCCATTGTGGCACATGGCGATACCACCGTGCGCATACTGATACATAAAGGGTTGGCAGTTACGTAAACCTAAATCACCTGCCGTTGAATAACGAACATGGCCTATTGCGCTGCGCCCTTCCAGTTTGGCAATATCTTCTTTTTGATACACATCGGAGACCAAACCCATGCCCCTGTGGTTGTTAAAATTGGTGCCATCGGTAGAAACAATACCTGTAGATTCTTGCCCGCGATGTTGCTGCGCATACAAACCAAGGTAGGTTAAGTTGGCTGCTTCGGGATGGTCTAAAACACCAAACACACCACATTCATCACGAAAATGGTCATCATCATAGTGGCTTTCTACGAGTTCATTGGGCTTGTTCGGGCTGGTCATGGTTGTTTATCCTTGAGGGTGTTCATCAATAGGTCTTTCATGGCTTCTTGGTCTTGAGGGGTGATAGCGTCTTTGGCTTTGTCTGCTGCTGTTTTCATCATATCTCCCGCTGAAGGTATATCAGGGGCTGAGCCGCCCTCTTGCGTGGAAAACGGATAATCTGCAGGTATGGTTTTGCCAATAAATGCGCTAAGTTCAATGGCATAAGGCGTGAGCAAACTTTTTTGCATCCATGTTTGGTCGGGTTTGGCATAAGCTGTGTACATTAAAAATGCAGTGCCAATCAATAAAAGTCCGCGTGCAGCACC
>CAMZLG010000100.1 GCA_947311495.1 uncultured Zetaproteobacteria bacterium | reverse complement strand
GTTGTGAGTCATTAAAGTATGCAGGCACAGTAATCACCGCATCTTTCACTTCTTCACCCAAATAATCTTCCGCAGTAGATTTCATTTTTTGCAGTGTAATAGCTGAAATTTCTTGCGGGCTCATTTTTTTGCTGTCCACTTCAACCCATGCATCACCATTGTCTGCTTTCACAATAGGGTAAGACACCAATTCTTTATGATGGTTGGTTTCAGCTGAATCAAACTTACGTCCAATCAAACGTTTTACCGCATGAAATGTTTTCTCTGGGTTAGTTACCATTTGACGTTTTGCTGCAGCCCCAACAAGACGCTCGTCGGCAGTAAAGCCGACAACTGAAGGTGTTGTGTTATCACCTTCACTGTTTGGGATAACTTTTGCTGTATCCCCTTCCATCACCGCCACACATGAGTTGGTGGTTCCTAAATCAATACCAATTACTTTTGCCATTTTATTTCTCCTACTATCTTCGTCATAAGTTTCATTAAATAAATTACTTACCACTTAGATAGGGATATATAAAATGCTTTTCAACCCCTTGAGGTCAAAAAACTAAAGGCATGTTTATTTTCGTGCTATCGCTTGGATTTCAGTGGCAAACCATTCAGGTTTTTCACCCGCTGTGGCTGCATCAAGGATAATATTTGAAAGGTCAGGGGTTTTACATGATGCTAACAAAGCCTCTTCGCGACTTTCACTTTGTTTTAGCATGTTTATAAAGGTTTTTGCATCATAGCTGTCATGCATGGCTTTATAATCCAGTAACCACTGGCGCGCTGCTGCAATACGGCATTCTGAGCTTTGTTTATCCAATTCTTGAGGGCTAACGTGTTTGGCGACATGCGTTTGCTGTTGCACAACTTCTTCTTCACCCGATAATGCCATATATAAAGTTAAAGCAAGTAATATTAAAACTGCGCCCAACAAACCAAGCATCATCATTTTTTTCTTTTTATCTTGTTGTATAGCTGCCAGCGCTTCTTCTGCTTTGGCTTGAGATTCTTCCTCACTTAAAGCTTCGCTTTCTTCTTCATTGTTCGCTTCAGCTTCTGGCATCGTCAATGAAGGATCCCAATCTATTTCTTGGCTTTCTTGCTCTTCATTTTCTTCTTTGCTCGATTCTTGCGTAGTGGCTTCAGGGGTAACCGCTTCATGTGGAGGTGCCGTTAATGTTGGATCCCAACCGCTTGTTGCATTGAGGTTTGGTTCTTTGGCATCCTTATCTCGCTCTTTTGAGTCGCGCACAACAATCATGAATTTTTCTAAACAATTCTTACAGCGAACAAACTCACCAGCAGCGTTTTTAATTTTTTCATTTGCAGCGTAACGTTTGCCACAATGCGTACATTCAATGTATTCCAAAACGGCTCCCCCTAGCTCAGTTTTTGCTACGCCTTCACTTCAGCACTGCGTAATGTTTGTGCTACTTTATCAATTACCCCATTGATAAATCCTCGCGATGGTTCATCAGCATAAGCCCGCGTAAGCTCCAAGGCTTCATTGATAACCACACGGTAAGGAATTTCCAAACGGTTTTGCAGCTCCCACACTGCAATACGCAAAATGTTCAATTCCACATGGGCAATACTTCGCAAACTTCTGCCTTGCACCGCACCACCAATCAAAACATCCAAAACTTCGCAATTTTCACTCACACCATAAACGATTTCGCGCAAATAATCTTCATCCTGCCCACTTTTATCGTCTTGCTTCAAGCGGTCTGCCAAAAGGTTGGGAATCGTCGCTGCATCATTACCACCACTATGCCAAGCATACAGCGCTTCCACAGCCGATTCTCTGGCAAGGTGTCGATTCGGGCTTTTTTTCTTCTTTGTAGACTGACTCATGCAGACTCCACCATAGGTTCTAAGTTTTTCAAAGCTAAAGCAACTTCAACCGCCGTTAATGCTGCCTCCGCACCTTTATGCCCGTGCGCACCACCAGTACGCGCCTGGGCTTGTTTAAGTGTGTCCACGGTCAGCACACCATTACCCACACCAATATCGCCGCGTTCTGCAATATGATTAATCGCATTCATGGCACCTTGGCACACATAATCAAAGTGCGCCGTACCCCCACGAATCACGCAACCCAAACATACAATCACATCATAGGTCTGAGACTTCGCCATACGTTGTGCAATCGTACCAATTTCAAGCGCACCGGCTACACGCACAATAGTTATAGACTCATCCGCTGCACCGTGTGTTTTTAGTGCTTCAACCGCACCTTCCGTCAACGCATTGGTAATCGCTTCATTAAAGCGCGCAGCCACAATACCGATGCGCAAACCCGCAGCGTTAACTGTGCCTTCCAAACTTGGTACATCAAGACTCATGTGTTTTCCCTTCTGCTTTTAAATCTTCAAACATATGCCCCATTTTGTCGCGTTTGGTTTCCAAATAATGGATGTTTTCTTCATGCGCAAATATTGTGAGTTGTACCCGCTCAGTAACTTCCAAACCATAACCGTCAAGGGCAACAATTTTCTTTGGATTATTGGTGAGCAAACGTAATTTGCGCAAGCCCAATGAACGCAATATTTGAGCGCCAATACCATAATCCCTTAAATCTGCTTTAAAGCCCAACTTCTGATTAGCTTCAACGGTGTCGTGACCTGCATCTTGCAATGAATAAGCTTTTAATTTATTGAACAAACCAATGCCCCGACCTTCTTGACGCAGATATAACAGCACGCCCGAACCTGCTTCAGCGATTTGTTTCATGGCTGCATGCAACTGTGAGCCGCAGTCGCAACGGCGGGAGGTAAATACATCACCCGTCAAACATTCAGAATGCACGCGCACCAAGCAAGGTTCTTCCGGATTACATTCACCCATCACCAATGCCACATGCTCCGCATCATCCACAAGGTTGCTAAAGCCAATCATTCTAAAATCGCCAAATTCGGTAGGCAGACGCACTTCCACTTCGCGTTTGACCAAAGAATCATGTTTTAATCTGTGCGAAATCAAATCGGCAATACAACCAATTTTGATATTGTGCTTTTTGGCAAACTTTTTCAGCTCAGGCATACGCGCCATAGAACCATCTTCATTCATGATTTCACAAATCACGCCTGCTGGTTTTAAACCTGCAAGTCTTGCCAAATCAATGCTGGCTTCCGTATGCCCTGCGCGAACCAACACCCCACCATCTTGCCCTTTAAGGGGAAACACATGTCCTGGTGAATGAATGTCCGTTGCTGTTACATTATCACCAATTGCTGTGCGAATGGTGTGCGCTCTATCAAATGCAGAAATACCAGTGGTCACGCCCTCAGCCGCTTCAATGGATACCGTAAAATTGGTTTTGAATTTGGAATTGATGTTTTGTGTCATCAGCGGCAAACCCAGTTTATCCACTTGGTCTTCTTCCAATGTTAAACAAATCAAACCGCGACCATGGGTTGCCATGAAGTTAATCGCTTCAGGGGTTACCCACTCTGCCGCCATCACCAAATCACCTTCATTTTCCCTGTCTTCATCATCGGCAAGGATAATCATGCGCCCAGCGCGCAACTCTTCAATCAATTCACTACAAGGATCAAGGCTCATCTTTTCTCCAATATCGTTTGCTCACTTTTGCAACCCAAAATACGCGCCACATAACGACCCATCAAATCTGTTTCCAAATTAACAACATCGCCCACACGCAAGGCATTCAAATTGGTGTTTGCTAAGGTGTGTGGAATCAAGTTAACGCTAAACTGATTATTTTCAACCGTATTCACGGTTAAACTCACACCATTTAATGTGACCGAACCTTTAGTCACAATATATTGTTTTAAATTTTCAGGCGCTTCAAAGGTGAATTGTTTGTGTTCGCCCACGGCTAGAATTTCAATCACCGTCGCTTTATCATCAATATGTCCGCTCACCATGTGACCGCCCAATGCATCACCCATACGCAATGCAGGCTCTAAGTTTACAGCATCACCCATCTTCAACTGTCCAAAACGCGTTAGCTTCATGGTTTCAGGTGATAATGTTGCAGACCAAAGCGATTGTTTATTATCGGGAAAGTCGGTGATGGTTAGGCAGCAGCCATCCACCGCCACTGAATCGCCAAGCTGCCAAACCGACATATCCAGCTTGGTGGCAAATACAAATAGCGATTGATTGTCTTGATGCTCTAGCGTTTCAATGCGCCCCACATCTTGAATAATTCCCGTAAACACTTGAAATTACTTAGCGTGATACTTCGCAGACTCTTCGCGCACCGCCTTGAAAAATTCAATGGCGTGTTCTGGCGGCACATCAGGTGTAATGCCATGCCCAAGATTAAACACATGCCCATTACCATGCCCAAACTTCGCCAAAATATCTTTCACTTCAGCACGGATTTTTTCAGGGTTAGCATACAACATGGTTGGGTCCATATTACCTTGCAAAGCAACTTTATCACCCACACGACGACGTGCTTCATCAATATCAATTGACCAATCCAAACCAATCACGTCACAGCCTGTATCCGCCATGGCTTCAAGCCAACCCATGCCGCCTTTGGAATATAAAATCACAGGCACTTTGCGACCATCATGCTCGCGGGTCAGTTGTGATACAATTCTTTGCATATACTGCAATGAAAAGTCTTTATAATCGCGGGTATTAAGTATGCCGCCCCATGTATCAAAGATTTGTACAGCTTGCGCACCAGCAGCAATCTGCCCATTCAAATAAGCAGCCACCGAATCAGCCAGTTTTTCCAGCAACAAATGCATGGTTTCAGGCTCATTAAACATCATAGCTTTGACTTTCGAGAAGTTTTTCGAGCCGCCACCTTCAACCATATATGTCGCTAGTGTCCAAGGGCTACCTGCAAAACCAATCAAAGGCACGCGACCATTCAAATCACGGCGAATCGTGCTAACCGCATTCATCACATAACCCAATTCACGGGTTGGGTCATCCAATACAGGCAACTTCTCTACATCGGCTTTGCATGCAATTGGGTCAGGGAACTTAGGACCTTCACCTGTACCAAAGGTAAGCTCCATACCCATGGCTTCGGGAACCACCAAAATATCCGAGAATAAAATTGCTGCATCTGCATCCAAAATATCAATAGGTTGCAAGGTGACTTCACTACACATTTCAGGTGAGCGACAAAGGTTTAAAAATCCACCCGCACGAGCGCGTGTTGCCCTGTATTCAGGCAAATAACGCCCTGCTTGGCGCATCATCCATACAGGTGTGCGCTCTACATCTTGACGCAAACATGCGCGTAAAAATAAATCATTTTTTAATTCAGACATTGCTTATCCTTATGTTTAACATTCATTCCATTGTGTCTTCATCGACATTTGTCGTATCAAGCTCCGATGCTTCACCCACCAAACATAGGCTGTAGTTAGATCCTTGCTGCAAAAATTCAGTAACTTTAAAGAGGTCTTTTTGCACACCCCGCTGAATACTAAACACCAAACCTTTGAAGATATTAGCATCCGGAAACATCACCGTATGTTCATTATTATCATCAAAGCTAATGAGCACTGGCCACTTCCTATGTTGACTCGTATCGCCAACACTCAACATCACAGCATGAAGCACAACATGTTTTTTCATGTAAAACTCTAAACCCATATGCTGCTCACCAGGTTTGGGATATCGAATCCAGCGAATAAAAGCAAATCTCGGCTCGCCACGATGTGGTGTCCAGTTTAAACCCACCATATAACCCACTTCGCTGCTTGGTGCATCTGAACTTAAACGTTCAATCGCAATGCCTTGTTTGCTGATGTTTAAAACTGTCCATTCTGAGCCTCGTTTTAAAATCGGGGCAGCAGCAACATCAGAACCCAAGGCAACAACACCATGTTCTTCCAAATCTTCCTCAATAGAAACTGACATCAAATCAACCAAACCCCAATCCACAGTCAACTTCGCATTATTATATTCTTGGCGGTCAAACTCACGTAACTTGGTGCGCAATGCATCCAAAATAGCATTGCCACCCACCACAGTAGTCTGTAATGCTGTTTCAATTTGTATATTTTTGCTTTGTAATAGTGGGTCTTTTAATACTTTTTCTGCCCTATCAATCGATGTAACTAATTTATCAATAAAATCATCCATGGGTATCAACAAATAATCAGTGGCTGTTGTTTCAGGCGCAAAGGGCAAAACTTTTGCCGTTTCATGAGGGCGACTCAGGTTTGTCGTCATAAGGCTATAACCCTTCACCTCTGCGCTTTTAATGCCACCCTTAGCTAAATAATACGGATGCAATACATGAATATGATGTTTTAACTCATCCAGCACCATCACTTGATCTTTATCCGTTAAACGAAAGAAATCTAAGTTTCTTAACAGTTCATATCGGGAAATAGCAGCATAAAATCGTTTCTTTTCTTCCTCGACCCCTTCTGGAAGCTCTGGTAAAATCGTCATGCCAAGGCGCATCAAATCAAACACTTGACGCACCGTAATAATCGCAGCCGACTGGTACTCGGATAAATCCTCTCGCATAAGTCGCCCCGCAAGTTCGATAGTGTGAGACACCATGTCCACTAAAATGGGGTAATATCCAGCCTCTGTTTGCGCTTCTTTTTGCACCATATCAATGCCAATTTTATGCGCATTTAAAATGGCAGCCGTCATTTCGGCATCAAACAGGTCTAACTGACCTTCAAAACGTTTTAATACTTTAAGACGAAAGTGTAGAGGGATAAGCGGGTTAGCATTTAAGCGCGAAAGATACGACTGCATACCTTTGCGTAATTTTTCGCCACCAGATGCGCCTGAAATATAAGTATTTAAGCGTTGTTCAAGGTCATCAAACTTACTTAAAAGTGCATCGGTAAGCATTTCTGCTTGCCCCAACTCCAATTGTTGGGGGTGCAGCCTGAGATTTGCTTCTAGAGCATTTTGTACATGCTGTTGTTGGTCTTGATTACTCATGTTACTGACAATTCTCATAAAGAAGTATCAAAATGTAAAGATACTTACAGTTGATATGGCATACTTCCATCTTGGGCTAGCTGTATAAACTGGGGTAAAGAGACAAACATTTGCCGCAGTGAAGGTTCAAGCATGGCTTGTGTATCTTCAAATGAGCCTTCACCATCAACATCATTTAAAACCAACCATTGGGGTGGACAGCCAAGCTTTTGTAAATGTTCGCAGCTCAACAATGCCTGATTAATACAACCCAATCGTAGCGGCACAATAAGCATCACTTCCGCATCTTTTGTTTCTCGTATCCAATCAGAAACCAGCCAAGGCGATTCACCGACCGTAAGTGGCACCAGCAATCCTCCCACGCCTTCAATCAGAGTTGTGTCATGCTGAGATAGTTGTTTTTCTTGCCACAAAAGGAACTCTTCTGAGCTAAAACTTACATCTTGTTTTTGTGCTGCCAAAGCAGGTGCTAAGGGTAAACCATAGGTCACATAATTGATGTCTTGGTTTTGCTTTTGCGGTTGAACTTCTTGCAACTGGGATACATCGTCATTTAAACCATTGTTTGCCATACCACTAGCTATCGGTTTCAGCGCTTGCGCATCCAAACCTTGGGACAACATGGCTTGCAACAACGAACGCGTCACCCACGTTTTGCCCGCATTGGTGTCGGTTGCCGTAATAAAAATAGTGCGCGACATCAGCGAACCTCGCACTTCAAAGCATTAGAAGCGATTCAAGACCCGCTGATTAATATCGACATCATGGCGGTCACGCACACTTGCCATCCAGCTTGCAAAACGAACCGCACCTTTAGCTTTGGTCACTTCTGCACGCAAAGCTTCTTCCTCATCCGCAAATAGTGTTTCATCCGCTTCTTGCACATCTTGCACAAACACAACAGCAATACCTTCAGATGTTGGAATTGTCGTATTCACCCAATGCGCTTCAGGCGTTTTAAAGGCTTGGGCTAACACAGGTGATAACCATGCTGCATCATCACCTTCACCGTTGCTGCGCACAGGTTTAGAAATAAACTTCGCTTGGGCAAACTGTTGTGCCAATGCATCCACATCTTTACCCGATTTCCCAGCTTCCAGAGCCTTGTCCGCAATACTTTGCGCTTGCTCTGCGGCTTGTGCGTTACGCACATCGTCAAACACTTGCGTGACCACATCTTCAAACGCTTGGGTGCTAGGTTCAATACGTTTTAACACTTCCAAGGCAACATAATGCCCATCACCCACTTCAGTAATTTCAATCGCATCACCCGGCATGGCTGCCAACACTTTTTGTTGTAAATCTTTAGAGCTAGTAAACAAAGGATTCGCAAGCATGTTTTCCACCGTCAACGTACCTAGGTTTTTAACAGGCAAGCTCACTGCATTTGCCGCCGCAGTCAGCGTATCTTCCATGCCCAATGCATTATCCAAATCACCTGATAAAACATACGCTTCTTCAGAAGATTTTTCATTCCTAAGCTCATCCACAAGCTGGTCTTTGACCTCAGCAAGTGGCTTGATTTTCGCCGATTGAATGTCATTAAGTTGCACCAAATGATAACCAAATTGGGTTTCTACCACATCGCTCACTTCACCCACTTGGAGCTGGTCAAATGCTGCTGTTTCAAATTCAGGTACCATAGCGCCACGGGCGAAGAAGCCCAAATCACCACCCGACGATGAAGTCACATCATCCGACACATCTTTCGCCACGTCTGCAAAGCTTTCGCCTGCATCAATACGCGCTTTGGCTGCTTTAATTTTTGCCAACGCTTCTTGTTTTACTTCTTCGGATGAACCCGGTGTCACACGAACCAAGATATGCGATGCTTTTCTTTTTTCAGGCGTACCAAATTCAGATTCGCGCTCAGCATAAGCCTGCTCCAATTCAGCATCACTGACTTCAATATTCGCCATCAAGTCGGCTTTGTTAATGTCCACAATTTGCACATCCACTTTTAATGGTGATTGATATGCAGACGCATGTGTATCATACCAATCATGCGCTTCATCATCACTCACTTCAATCGCAGCTTTTAAGTTTTCAGGGTCAACAATCAATGCGCTCACAACACGTTTTTCAAAGTTGGCTTGAAAGCGTGCTTTCACTTCAGCATAAGATACCACAACTGATGATGAAATGGCATTTTGTAGCGTATCAATCATGATGTTTTGGCGTAGATAGTTTTCATAATCTCGTGGTGCCGCGAAACCCATTTGACGAATCAATGCTTGGTAACGTGCTTGGCTAAACCCTTTACCTTCTTCGATAAATTGCGGAGTGGTTTGCACAGTTGCCGCCACAGCTTGATCAGGTGTTACTAAGCCCAAATGATTGGCTTCCATCAGCATCAGTTTACGGTTAATCATGGTTTGAATGGTTTCATTTTTCACGCCCAAACGCTCAGCCAACTCTTTGGTAAATTGTTCACCAAGCATATTCGCATAATTGGCAAGTTGACGTTGATAGGTGACAGAAAACTCAACATCATAAATGGCTTCGCCATCAATCTCCGCCACTGCTTCAACTTGATTGCCTGTGAAATAATCGCCGATTCCCCAGAGGGCAAAAGATAAAATGATGGCACCAAGGATAACCTTGGCAATCCAACCTTGTGTATGTTTACGCATGGATTCAAGCATGAAAAACCTCAAAGAAACTTATGAATTAGAAGCGGCAGAGTAGTGAAACCGCCTCTATTCCGCAAGACAATTCAATCATCAAGCCTGATTTAGCGGTGTTGCTTTTTTCCACCATGTTTCAGTAAATGATTGGGCACTTTCGCGCCCAAAGCTCTTTTCTTTTCAAGCTTCTTACGCTGTGCATCTTTAAGCGACATACCCAAATGTGCTTCGCCACGCGCTTTTGCCAGTTGCTCTTGCTTGTGGCGTTCTTCCAATCGCCTTTGTTTTTCAGGGGTCAACACATCATAACAGCGCGAGCAACACACACCCTCACGAAAATGTTCCGATTCCCTATCTTTAGCACTGAGTGGCCAACGACAACCACGACAAAGCTGGTATTCGCCTTGGTTCAAACCATGTTTGACGGCTGTTCTGTCATCAAACACAAAACATTCACCTTCCCATAGGCTCTCTTCCTTTGGCACTTCTTCCAAGTATTTAAGGATACCGCCTTTGAGGTGGAATACCTCTTCATAACCCTGCTGCAACATAAATGATGATGCTTTTTCGCAGCGAATACCACCGGTGCAAAACATGGCGACTTTTTTATGTTTTTTGGGGTCGCAGTTTTTCTCAACGTAATCAGGAAACTCGCGGAAGGTGTCCGTTTTCGGGTCAATCGCACCTTTGAATGTGCCGATTTCATATTCATAATCATTGCGTGTGTCCAAGACCAACACTTCAGGGTCGGAAATAATCGCATTCCAATCTTTCGGGTTCACATACGTGCCCACGCACACATTGGGATTCACCCCATCAATGCCCAACGTAACGATTTCTTTTTTCAGCTTCACTTTCATGCGGTAAAAAGGTTTGTTGTCGGAGTATGATTCCTTGTGTTCCAAATCTTTAAGCCGCGTATCGCTATGCAAATAGGTTAATAAATCATCAATATCTTGGCGTGAACCCGCCACCGTACCGTTGATACCTTCCGCCGCAAGCAGCAGCGAGCCTTTGATGCCATGCCCATCGCAAAAAGCTTGTAATGGTTCGCGCATAGCTTTGAAATCATCCAAAGCGGCAAAATGATATAATGCAGCTACAACAGTTTTCATCGTTTCAAACACCTAACCCATATTTTTAATGCGGGTAATGCTAACATGCCCAGCATTTATGTCTAAATTTGTTCACACTTATTGTGATACCCCTGTGATACTTTGTAGGCAATATTGCGCTTAGGAGGATAATTTATGCGCCGTCTCACTTGCACAATGCTTAACTGCTTTGATTTTTCTGATGCCATTGCAGACGAATTCAAACTTAGCCTACGCTGAAACTACCAAACCCGCACCCGAAATACATGCCCAAACATGGTTAAATAGCCAACCTTTAACGCTTGCAGAACTCGAAGGCAAAGTGGTTCTGGTCAAGTTTTGGACGTTTGGTTGCTACAACTGCAACAATGTCGAGCCTTATGTCAAAGCGTGGTACAATACATACAAGGACAAAGGCTTAGAAGTGATTGCGGTGCATTCGCCCGAATTTAATTATGAAAAAAGCATCAAGAATGTGAAGAAATATATCCAACGTGAAGGTGTGACTTATCCCATCGCCATCGACAATGATTTTATCACATGGCACAGGTATCAAAACCGCGCCTGGCCGACCATGTATTTAATTGATATACAAGGTTTCATCCGCCACAAACGAATCGGTGAAGACGGATATGCCACGATGGAAGACAAAATCCAAGTATTGCTATAAGAAACTTTGCCTTAGAATTGGTAGTGCATACTAAGCTGCATACCATCTTTGATTGGCGCTAAGCCAACCTTTACACCTTCATCATTTCTTGACGGCTCATCCTCAGCGTAATAAATATCGTATACTAGGTATGCGTTCATTAATGCCATATTTTGCCAGAATACACTCTCATCACTAAATGTTCCTTTAAATGCTGTATCAATAAGGAAATTATAAGCCATAAAAGACTCAAAAAGTATAAATTCTGTGCCGTGCATCCCAGTACCTCCCATGGGACCAAGCAGCGCCATTGTTGCTGAATAACCACCCCTATCGCCGCCTAACAATGCTGCATTAAATACAGTCATAGCTTCTATCAACAATACATCTCCTACACTTATTTCTTGCTTATCTTCTTCAGCAAAAGCATTGCTCATCATTAACATAACAAGCAAACCACTCAAAATAGACTGTTTCATCCTGCATCCTCCTCATTCTTAATGAACAACGTTCACGCGCATGTCTGTATATTATGAACGGTGTTCAATAAGTCAAGTTGTATGTCCTAATTACCAAATAAGCTGCCTTGTTTAATGCGTTTGGCAATGGGCGCAAAGGTTTTACGGTGAATCGGGCAAATGCCATATTGTTTGAGTGCATCCATGTGTGCTTTGGTGCCATAACCTTTGTGTTTGGCGAATTGATATTGAGGATACTGAAAGTCGTACGCTCGCATCAACCTATCACGAACCACTTTGGCAAGAATGGATGCCGCGGCAATTTGTTGCACACTATCATCACCACCAATCACGGCTGCAGTTGGCACTGGCATGTTTTCAGAAAAGGGGTCAGAGCCCTTAAACCCTTTCTCTTTCAGACAATCAAACACACCCTTTAAATGAATCATAAGCCTAATTTGAAGGTTAAACCCATGCTTGTCAAACCCAACTAACAGAGATTGGGCTGT
>CAMZLG010000099.1 GCA_947311495.1 uncultured Zetaproteobacteria bacterium | reverse complement strand
GAAACACTTGAAGGTTGGTCTGAAGATACCTTTGGTCTGAAAGATGTAACACAACTGCCTGAAGCAGCCAAAACATTGCTCAAACGCATTGAAGAAGTATGTGAATGCCCAATTACCATGCTTTCAACAGGCCCTGACCGCGACCATATTTGTCACCTTTAAAACTTATGTCATTCCCGCGAAGGCGGGAATCCAGTTATGAATTATAGACTCCCGCCTTCGCGGGAGTGACGATATTTTAATTTTGAACCCTACATAGCCCCTCAAAGTCACAATACGTACAACTTTGCTTGGTTTGGGGCGTAACAGTTGCTTCACCCGCCATAAACTCATCGGCAAGCATGTTTAATGTGTCCTTCCAGTGATGAGTGAGCTCATCCCAATCTTCAGGCTGGTCTTTGCGAGGTTTGTAGGTCTTAAGCTTAGGTAAAAGCCCATCTTCTTTGGCAAAACCTTTAAATGCCAAATCACCACCGCGCACTTGAGCGAAAGCGAGCGCACCTACCGTCAAACCCTTATCTTGCTCGGCTAACAAGTATGCAGGCAGTTGCGGGGCATCAGGTCGTTCACCCAAAGCTTTATTTGCCGTGCTAAGCCCTGTTTTGTAGTCGATAATGATTCTATGCCCACCGTTATCCACATCCACGCGGTCTAGCTTGGTATGCAGCACCAAATCACCCAACTTTACATCACGCCAAGCTTCTCGCTCAAGTACTTTAAAGGGTGTGCGCTCTGATTCCAACATCAACCAATCCAACACCAACCGTTGCAAACGGCGTGTTTCTAACCATTGCACATCTTGCGGGATAAATCGTTTGAGGCTTTGCCATGCATCATCAATACAGGTCTTGATTTCAGCGTCCAACACCTTGGCATCGATTAAATCTAAAAGCTTTTGTTGGCTTGGAAAACGCTGCCAAAACAATTCCAACACCTTATGCAAGAGCGTGCCTTGCTCGCGGGCATTCAAACCTTGGGTGGGTTGTTCTAAACCATCCAGTTTAAGCCGATATTTGGCAAATGCCTGAAATGAACATGCGGATTGCGTAGCTAAAATACCAGTGCCACCACGGATACTTTCATCTTTGCCTACGGGCAACGCCTCATCCTTAATAGTTTCAAGGGCAATTTGCTGTTGTTGCAGTTGCACTGCATAACGTTGGGTCGCAAACGCGGGTTGCTCGGCTTGATTTAAACCTGAGAGTAGGGGTGATGGTTGCACATCTTGATGGTCACGTGTTTGCGCATAACTCACATGAATGTGGGGTGCGACATGCAATAAATTTTGCCAAACGGTTTGGGCATAAATCCATTCACGCTCGCTGTTGGCATGGGGTGTTTGATACTGGGCTTGAATTTCAACAGGTATCAACGGATGTGGCTTGGCAGCAGGCGGCCATGTTTGGTCATCCATGCTGATAATAAATGCTTCATCAAAGCGCAGATTACTCGCTTCCAAAAAACCCATAACTTGAACATTGGCAAGCCCAGGCGCTGGGCGAAACAGGTGTTCATAGGCATATTCTTGCAAACGCCCCAAAGCTTCTGCCCATGTAAGCTGCCCACAAAAATCATCCAAGCTACTTAGTTGATGCAACATATCTTTCCAACCCTGAAGCTGGGCATGTTCAAAAGGTGATTCGGCAGACGACTGCCAAGCAAAGATAGATAACACATGCTCAACCTTTGTTAACCATGCCGATAGCACTTGTTTGCCCACAAAGCTTGAACCATCAGAAAGGCTAAATGATAACTCTTGCAACACATCCAAGAAGGTGGGCGTGGGTTTTTCATGGTGTTGTGTGGCATACAACAATTGTTTTAGGGTGATATATTCATGGTTATTTGCTCTCAAAGCTTTGTCCAAAGCGACGCGCTGCTCATATTCATCGGCAAAACCTTTGAAATAAGGGTTATGCAACAAGGATGACACATCTTCAAAACCAAGCTTGGGTTGAATGGTTAAGCTTAACAACTGCATGGCGGCTTGAATCATGGGCTGCTTTGCCAACACTGAACCCAAGGATAAATTAAAATACTGACCTTCCAAATCCATTTCAGTTTTGGTGCAGAGATGTGGCGCAAGTTCTTCACTTAAGATTTGGCTGACTTGCGCAGCGCGTTCCTCCAAATCAGGCACAAACAATCCAATCGTTGCTTCAGTATTAGTGGCAACAAGCTTGCGAATATGCTGGGCGATAAAGCGCAGTTCACTTTCTTCATCATGGTAAATGCTGAGTTGTACACTGGTTTCTTCGGTATCCGAGGCAACTTCAAACACCTGACAACCCAAACCCATAAGATGCGATAAAAAAGCAAGTTGGGCAGGGCTAAAGCTATCAAAACCATCCAAAATAATAGTTTCATTTGCACTTGTTAGGCTTTGCTTAAGTTGGGTTAACAGTTCAAAGCCTTGAAAAGCACCGTTATGTTTATCGTGAATACGATGGCTAACTTCCTCTGCCCAACGATGCAGCGCCATATGCTCTTCACCACCATGTAGCAGGCAGCTTGAGCCGATAAAATAATCAGCCAGAATTTGCCAAGCATCCATGGCTTGTTTTGCCAAAGCTTTGCTGTTGAGCACAGCAGAG
>CAMZLG010000098.1 GCA_947311495.1 uncultured Zetaproteobacteria bacterium | reverse complement strand
GGTTTTTGAACCGCAGTACCCGCAAGGGGTAGGCTTCTTGCCTCTGGCAATTCATCACAGTTCGCAGAGGAACGCAGAGAAATATCAAGGTTTTGTTGTGACTCTTGGTTTTCTTCTTCGGGGTAGAGGTAGAGGGGGGCACAGCTATTGCTTTCTTTCATGCTTAACGAGTGACGCTGAAAAAGTCCTCTATGCAAAAACACATCGTAAAACTCTCGTTTAACTTCAATTTTTCTGTTAAAAGCTATGCCTAAGTTGTCTCTGTGAAGAAAATGTTGCATTAACCCTTTTCGAGAATCTCCTCGAGGAATAATTTTGGAAATTACACTTATTGGATAGTATGCGTACCTATAATCAAAAGGTCTATATTGAACGGGTTGAATGTCAGATTCCTTATGACTAGAAAAATATTGTCTTTGCTCTTCTAACTTCCAATCTTTAGTTTCCTTTAAACGATATTTTCTAAGAAGCTCAAATGTGGGAAGAGTTTGAACATCCGAAATCATTGTTTTTGTATCAGCTTTACAGAAATTATTTTTTACCAATAAGTTGTCTTTTCTAAATTCTACGCCACTTCCAGATAACGCAAATAATTTGTTAAGCGGAAAAAAAGTGTCATACTGACTCTGTAAGCGAAAGTCTCTAGGCACAAAAAAGTATTCAGGCTCTCTGTATTCCAGTTGTTCAAAGGGTAATGAGGCAAGGGTGTTGTTTGCCAAGGTGTTGTATTTGTCTTGGCGTTTGCCGTATATATCAAGGTGATAGACTTCTGCCAAGCCAGTGTTTGTCATGTCGAGCGTAGTCGAGACATCTCGAGATCCCTCCACTTCGGTCGGGATGACGGACTGATGGGCTGGTTTGGCATGTTTGATAAAGATATTGATGGAAACACCCTGCATAATATCAAACACATTTTCATCTTTACTACCATCGGGTGCAGTCTCTTTTTTCTTGCTGTTGCCATGCAAATCCAACACATAAATCTTATCAAAGCTTTGAAGTAGGCTTTTACGCATTTGCCTGTGAATCACACCATCAATAAAGCTGTTGTTAGAGATGTAAGCGAGGATACCTTCACCATTTTTGTCGATAAAGTGTTGTCCATAGCGGATAAACTTGATGTAGTCATCGGATAGCGGCTGAATATTGCGCTCGTTCAAATCTTTTTTGTAATCTTTCAGTAATTCCTGAATCCAATCAGACTTATTGCTGCTGCTCACGGCATACGGCGGATTACCCAACACCACCATCACAGGTGTATCCCGCTTGATATGGTTGGCTTCATTGGCTTCGGTGCTAAGCCATGAGGAAAAGAGTGTGCCTGTGTCGGGATGATGTTCTTCTAAGGAGTTGGTGAGGTAAATGTTTAAGCGTTGCTCTTTGCTTGCCTTAAATCCAGTTTCACGCAGCAACATATCCAGTTTCAAATGCGCCATGGCATAGGATGCCATCAAAAGTTCAAAGCCGTTGAGCCGTGGAATCAAATGTTCATCCACATAACTGCTCCATGCGCCTTGCATAGACTTGAACTTGCCATTGTAAATGAATTTGACCACTTCGGCTAAGAAAGTGCCTGTGCCTGTGGCGGGGTCTAACACTTGGACTTTATGCACTTCTTTGCTTTGGGTGATGGCTTTGCCCTTGTTTCTGCCTTTGCTCACCGCAGCACCTTGCACTTCCACATCAATCATGGTTTTGCTTGTATCGGCAAGCCCATCTTTTAAGCCAAACTCAGATTTTAGGATTTCATCCACACCGCGCACAATAAAATTGACCACGGGTTCAGGGGTGTACCAAACGCCACGGGCTTTGCGAAGCTTGGCATCATATTCTGCCAAAAAGGTTTCATAAAAATGAATGATAGGGTCGCCCCCCAGGGGGTATTCTCTTGCTTCGCAATTCACCTGATGGGTTTGTGTGGCTTTGCCGAAGTTTTTGAGCAATGCTTTAACATCAGTAGCACGAAACACATCAGCAAGGTTGTCCACTGTGGTTTTGATGCGCTCATCAATATCTGCGCCTGCCACATGGTTGAACAATTTGCGCAGGAAAGGGTTGCTCTTGGGAATCAATTCGGCGGCTTCTTGGCGGCTGAATGTGTCCAAAGTGTCATCATGCAAGCGAGCGGCAAACATGCCATAGGCAAGCGTTTGCGCATAAATATCAGCAAAACCCGCAGGGGTTAAATCGTGAATCAGAATATCTTTGAAGGTTTTGTATTGCTGTTGTAGCTCGGTATTGCCTTGGTTTTCTTCATCGGTGGTGATGGCTTTTTCGAGAATCACCTGCAAAAGCCTTGCTTTAGCTGCCATCATGGACGCAAGTTTCTTGGGTGATTTGATGGTGTTGCCGATATAAGTGCAAAAGTTTTGGATAAGACCTGTGAACTCGGCAAAGGTTTCGGGTTTGACGGTTAAATGAGCATCTTCAATCTCAGCAATGCGGATTTCATGCACCAACTCACCATTTTGAAAGAATTGAAACCAAATATAATCGGTAATGATGAGGTTATCCAAGGCTTTGCGGTAGCGGTCAAACTGTTCTTTGTTGGCTTTGCTGTTTAAATCTTTGCCAATGTCTTTGGCTTCAATAAAACCAATGGGAATTTCGCCCCCTTTGCGCCCATCCGTGATGACATAATCAGGGTTGCCACAGTCGGTGACATTGGCAGGTTCATTGGTGATATTCACATCAGGCACAAGAGTGCGAATCAAGGCTTCCAAATCACCCCGATACGAATGTTCACGGGAAATACCCGATTGAAATCGCTTGTTTACACTTTCTAAATACTGATTGATGTCCATGCCCACCTCGCCACAGCAAACATTAACCAGTTTACTGAAAATTTACAGGCATTAAACAACGACACCCCGCTGCCTTTCAGCACCCCTCTAGCCAGAGGGGAATATAAAAGCTTGCAAGATGATAGTGATAATGATTATCATTCGCTATTATGCAGAAGCTCACCGCACAACGCCAAGCGATTTTAGACATCATCAACCGCTCAGATAAACACTGGGATGCGGATGAAGTTGCATTTAAACTTAAAGAAAAAGGTATCAGCATTGGTATTGCAACTGTGTATCGTGGGCTTGCGGCGTTGGCAGAGCAAGGTTTGATTGAGTCGATTCAGCTTGCGGATAAAAAGCGGTATGAACGGGCTGATAAGTCGCACCACGACCATTTGATTTGCACAGAATGTGGGGCGATTGAAGAGTTTTGCAAGCCTGAAATTGAAACGCTGCAAGATAAAGTGGCAGCAGAGCGCGGGTTTAAGATTCAAGGGCATCAATTATTATTATTTGGGCTTTGCATTGGCTGCAAAGCAGGGGAAAGCTAATGTTATCCGCTTTGGTGATTGTATTTCGAGAAGTGCTGGAAATGGCGATAATTTTGGGTCTGCTGTTTGCGGCAACCAAAGGTGTGACTGGGGCAAGGAAATGGATTGTGTCTGGTGCAGGTTTGGGTTTACTTGGAGCCATGCTGTTTGCTCTGTTTATGGACGAAGTGGAAAGCGGTATGGATGGCAATGGTGAATTTGTGTTTAACGCTGTATTGCTGGGTTTAGCATCCGTGCTGCTCGCGTGGACTGTGGTGTGGATGAATAAACATGGGCGTGAAATGAGTAGCAGGCTTAAGCAGGCTGGGCAATCCGTGGCAGAAGGCGATTTACCCATGAAATCATTGTTGTTGGTTTCACTCGCGGCGGTGATGCGCGAAGGTGGGGAAGCGGTGTTTTTCTTGTTTGGTGCGATGCAGATGGAAGGTGATGCACATGCCATGCTGCTTGGTGGCGGATTAGGGCTTTTGGCAGGTGCGGCGTTGGGCATTGTGTTGTATCAGGGTTTGATTCGTATTCCTATGCAATATGTGTTTAAGGTGATGGGTGCTTTGTTGATTCTGCTTGCCGCAGGCATGGCTTCACAAGCGGCGAGTAACCTTGTGCTTGTGGATATGTTGCCACCGATTATTGATACACTTTGGGATAGCTCGTTTTTGTTGTCGGATGAAAGTTTAATGGGTGAACTTTTGCATGTATTGATGGGTTATGATGCGCAACCTAGCGGTATGCAAATGTTGGTGTTTGTTGCCACACTTGGCGTTGTGACGTATTTTTACCGCAGAACCTGATGCTGCAATCATTATTTCCCCAATGCGGGCAAACGCAAACGCTTGAAAGCACGTATCTTGCGCTGAACTTGCATCAGCAGGCAGTCAAGGGTGATGTGTTGATTTATGCCAATTATATTACAAGTCTTGATGGGCGCATTGCTTTGTTTGATGACGCTTTGGGTGAATTGGCTGTGCCTAAGAGCATTGCCAATGGGCGAGATTGGCGATTGTATCAAGAGTTGGCGGGGCAAGCTGATGTGATGCTGACTTCAGCACGGTATTTTCGTCAACTGGCAGAAGATAAAGCGCAGGACTTGTTGCCTGTGGGCAGTGGCGATAAATATGCGGATATTAAGCTTTGGCGAGAGAGGCAAGGGCTAAAGGCGCAACCTGATGTGATGGTGTTGTCCAATACATTGGATATTCCGCTTGCGGCTTTGGAAAAGGTGAGCGATAGGCAGGTGATTGTGCTGACTTCATCGCAGGATGAAGCCAAAGTTGAAGCGTTAGAGCGTGCTGGTGTGCAAGTCTTGCAGACGGGTGAGGTGACAGGCTCGTTTATTCGTCAAACCTTGATTGATTTGCAATACCGCAGTGCATATATGATTGCAGGGCCGCAAGTGCATAGCACCTTGATGCAGGCTAAGGCTGTGGATGAATTGTTTCTCACCACGCATTTTACCTTTTTGGGTGGCACTAAGGTTTCAGGTTTGGTGGATGTCGATTTGCCACAAGCGCAACACATGAAGCTACTATCAGCATATTTAGATACAGAAGAACAACAGCTATTTCAAAGGTTTCGTTATGTTGGATAATTTTGATTTTGCAGCCACGCCACATATTCATTTTGGGGTGAGCAAACGCCATGATTTGATTGGAATTATTCAAGGTTATGGCAATAAAGTATTGCTGATAACTGGCGGTAAATCCTTTGATGATTCCGAGTTATGCCAACAGCTTTGGTCTGATTTAACGGCAAAGTTTGAAGTCAAACGCGAGCGGGTGAGCGGCGAGCCAAGCCCGCAAATGGTGGATGACTGGGTGACTCAATATCAAAGCTTTCAACCTGATGTGGTGTTGGCGATTGGTGGTGGCAGTGCGGTGGATGCTGCCAAAGCGGTGGCGGGTTTGTTGCCATCGGGTGACTCGGTGATGTGCTACCTTGAAGGTGTGGGTGAAGGTAAAACATTCAATCAGCCAACCACACCCTTGATTGCTGTGCCAACCACGGCGGGTACAGGTGGTGAAACCAGCAAAAATGCAGTGTTATCGGTGATTGGTGAAGATGGATTTAAGAAGTCTTTTCGTGATGTGTCTTTGGTTGCCAAGCATATCATCCTTGACCCTGAATTGACCCTAACATGTTCACCGCAAACCACGGCGGCATGTGGTATGGATGCGTTCACCCAATTATTGGAAAGTTATGTGTCCACCAAAGCAAGCCCCATCACCGATGCTTTGGCATGGTCTGCGCTTGAAAAGATTGTAACGGCATTGCCAGCGGTTTATGAAAATGGTGATGATATATTGGCTAGAGGCGATATGTTGTATGCTTCATCGATTTCAGGCTTAACCCTTGCCAATGCTGGGCTGGGTTCGGTACATGGTTTGGCTTCACCATTGGGTGCATTCTTTCCCATACCGCATGGTGTGGTCTGTGGTTCATTATTGTTTGAGGCTACAAGAATCAATATTGGGGCTATGTTAAACCGAGATGCTTATAACCCAGCATTAAGCAAGTATGCCAAAGTAGGGCGATTGTTTGCACCTGAGATGAATATGGATGAGGCGGATGCGCTGAAAATGCTACTAGGCATGCTTGAACTTTGGCAACAGCATATGCAGATGCCCAAGTTGTCCGATTATGGTGTGGCTGAAACGGATGTGGATAAGATGATAGCCAATATCAGTGGCGGAAGTTATGCCACCAACCCGATAAAACTTAATAACAAAGAACTTTCCGCTTTGTTGCAGGCGAGAATTTAATCGCCTTTTTGCAGTTCGGGTAATGCGCCTTTGATATATTCATAACCCGACCAAACGCTGAGTATGGTCGCTAGCCACAAGAAGAATGTGCCCGCTTCAAACAAGGAAAGACCGAAGAAACCTTCATGCAATAGCAAACCTTCAATGGCAAACATTTGGCTTACAGTTTTCCATTTACCCATTTGTGAAACATGTACCACCACATCGCGCTCGGCTAACCATTCTCTTAACCCGCCAATGATGATTTCACGGCTGATGAGAATCAGCACTAAAACTGTGGATGCAAAATCTGCATCAACAAGCAATACCAACGCTACAGTCACCAAGAGTTTATCGGCAATGGGGTCTAGGAATCGACCAAAGGCTGTGACCTCGCCACGTTTGCGCGCCAAATAACCATCCAATAAATCTGACCAACCCGCAATGGCAAACACCAAACCCGATGCATAATAAGAAAGCGGGGTAGGGAAATAAAATGTCAGCACCAATACGGGCACAAGAATAATGCGCATGGCTGTGATTTTATTGGATATAGTCCAATTCATAAGTGGTTGTGTCCTTTAGCGTTGTAAATGTTTTGTGCGTTCTTTTCTGTGGCTAATAAAAATCCAAATATCAGCGACCACGGCTAAACCCGCCAAAATATACATGTGGGTTTGACTTAACATGGGTAATAATGACTCAAGCTCATGCAATGCATCGGTTTTCGTGGCGATGCCATAGGCGATAAATACCCAGACCAAGTGACCGATGATAAGAATGAGCACGGCAGAGACTGTCCAAAAACCACTCCAGAGGAGGGCAAAGGTTGAAGCCTGACCAGGTAGGCGTGCCATGAATTATTCAAAACCAAAACGGCGAATGGCTTTTGCTCGCCACTCTGAATCATAGGTGATTTCTACGCCGCGTGTGTAACGCTCATCGGTTTCTCTATCGTCCACATATTCTATATAAAGTGCGCGGTAGGGATGTTCTTTATCGGTAATCGCAGGTGCTCCCATTTCTTTTTCAATGGCAAAGCGGGTATCACCCTCTTGGATAATCCAAATGCTATCTTCATTAAGTACATTGCCTTGATGAATTTGTTTTTTGGCGCAGCTTACCGTAAGTAAGCTGGTTAACATTAATATCAATACAATTTTCATGCGGTTTCAACAGGCCCGCGATGATTTTTTTCAAGCAATGCTATATATTCATCCATACCTTGTTCCAAACTAAACTGCGGCTTCCAACCAAGAATAGCTTGGGTTTCGGTTAAATCTGCTTCGGTATGGTCTTGGAAGAAGGGGTAAGGGTTATGGATATACTCTGTTGGGTGGTCAATATTCAGAATACGGTTCAAATTGCGGATAATATCATTGTATGAGCGCGCTTTGCCTGAACCCACATTGCATACGCCAGAGCGGGGTGCATCAAGGGCTGCAAGGTTGGCACCAATCACGTCACCAATATAGACAAAGTCACGGCGTTGATCGCCAAATTCAAACAAACGAATCGGATTACCTGCTTGAATGGCTTGATACCATTGTAAAATCATGGATGCAGTTTTGGTGCCTTCTCGTTCATTTTTATGATGTTCGCCAGGGCCATACACATTGAAATAACGCAAACCAATGATGGGTGCGCTGTGTTTATCATACCAGCGGGCTGCAATTCTATCCATGCAAAGCTTAGAGAAGCCGTAAATATTTTCAGGCTCTTCACCTGAACCAATACAGTTGGGGGCAGGGCTGTTGCCGTATGTGCCTGCTGATGATGCGTAAATCACACGTGTACCACTTTTGTTTGCCGCTTCCAAAATGGCAGCAAAGGCATCGGTATTGACGTTCATCATCAATTTTTGATCCATCACGGTGGTATCGGTAATGGCAGCTTCATGATACACAGCAGAGAAATGACCACTGGCAATATCTTGCAACAATTGAGTATCATCACAAAAAACAGCGCGAACTTCACAATCCACATCAATCAAGTTGCGCCAATCACCCGAAGAAAAATCATCGGCAATCACCACATCGGTATTGGGACGTTTGAGAAGGGCTGCGGCGATATTTGCGCCAATAAAACCCGCGCCACCTGTGATTAAAATTCTGTCGTTCATGATTGTTCCGCCTTTTCTTCACCGCGCCATTGAAGTTGAAGCTTTTCAAATGCGCGTATCGTTGCATCATTGCATAAGTTGTAACCCAAGCGTTTATTCACACCATCCAGCAAAACATCAGCAGGTTTATCGCAGACATCATTTACATCATAATCTGTTTCTGCCAAAAGGCGTGCTATCCATGTGCCAATCCCGCTAAGTGTGGCAATGTTGGCAATACGAATCAATTCGTCACAACGCGCTTCGCTAATTTGTCCGCCCGTAGCTTCGCATAATTCTTGGGGTGTGTTTTGAGGCAGGTTTTCAATGGGGCGGCACAATAACTTCCAAATCACCCATTCGCTTTCGCTGATATAGGTTTTGTCTTGGTGTAAGGGGAAAGCCCCAGGAAGTGAACGTATATTATTTGTCATGTTTAATCCTGATATGCAGGTGGGCCGCTTAAATATGCGCCTTTGAGTGCGTATGTTTTGATTTGCGCACCCAAACGCATGCTACCCTTCAAGTTGGCACGGCGAAGTTTGGCACCTGTTAAATCGGCATTGATAAGGTTGGTTGATGTTAAATCGGCATCACGAAAATCACAATTAATCAGCTTGCAATCATGCAGGTCGGCATGGCTGAGGTTGGCATTGCGAAAATTACAGCCTGTTAAGTCTGCGCCAGCAAGGTTGGCGTTTCTTAAATCTACGCCTGAAAAATCTTGCCCTGCAATGGATTTACCTTCGCGTACGGCTTGTTGCGCTGAATTTGCATCCATGATTGATGTCCTCACATGTATTTTTCTTGTTCAGTTGATATTGAAGATGGCGATGTTACGTGATAAATGCTTGCAATCAAGTTTGAAGTATTCTGATTGCACTCAATAGTTTAAATCCTTATGCTGCGACCCTTTCAAAGCTGTTGGGAAAAGAATAAGGAGTGGTTATGTCGGTGAAAATTGCGGTATTGCCGGGTGATGGTATTGGCCCTGAAATTGTAAATGAGGCGCTTAAAGTGCTGGTAGTGCTGAATCAAAAGTTTGATTTGGGTGCAACGTGGCAAGAAGCGACCATTGGTGGTGCGGCTTATGACGCAGAAAAAGACCCATACCCAACATCAACGCAAACATTGGTGAAAAACGCTGATGCCGTGCTTTTGGGTGCTGTAGGTGGCCCGCAATGGGAAGCTTTGGATAAACCCCTTCGCCCTGAAGCAGGGTTGTTGCGTATTCGCGAAGATTTGGGTCTGTATGCCAATTATCGCCCCACCAAAGTGTTTGACCAATTGCTTGACGCGTCCACCTTAAAACCTGAAGTGGTGCAGGGCGTGGATATTCTCGTTGTGCGCGAACTGGTGTCGGGTATTTATTTTGGGCAGCCGCGTGGGTTTGAAGAATACAAAGGTGAGCGTAGTGGTTTTAATACCATGCGTTACCGCGAATCCGAAGTGCGCCGTATTGCGCGCAAAGCTTTTGAAGCAGCACGGTTACGCTCGAATAAAGTATGCAGTGTTGAAAAAGCGAATGTGTTGGAAGTGTCTGAGTTGTGGCGTGAGATTGTCACTGAAGTGCATCAAGCTGAATTTTCAGATGTTGAACTGTCGCATATGTATGTGGACAACGCTGCCATGCAATTGATTCGCAATCCCAAACAGTTTGATGTGATTGTCACGGGCAATTTGTTTGGTGATATTTTATCCGATGAAGCATCCATGCTTACAGGTTCTATTGGTATGTTGCCATCGGCTTCGATTGGTGAAGATTTTGCCATGTATGAGCCCATTCATGGTTCTGCGCCTGATATTGCAGGCGAAGATAAAGCCAATCCTTTAGCGACGATTTTGTCGGTAGCCATGATGCTGCGCTTTTCATTAAGCCGTGCGGACTTGGCGGAAAAGGTTGAGCAAGCTGTGGAAAACACACTGGATGCAGGTGTACGCACAGTAGATTTGGCTGATGGACAAACATCAGTGTCATGTTCAGCTATGGGTGATGCTGTATGTAAGGCTTTGGGAGATTTAACATGATGGAACGATTTTTACCTGAAAAAGAAGATGGTTATGTGGTTGCGGTGGTGGGCGCGACAGGCGCTGTTGGGCAGGTGATGCTCGAAATTTTGGCGGAGCGAAAGTTTCCCATTGCAAAAGTGATACCCGTCGCATCCAGTCGCAGTGCTGGTTCTACGGTATCATTTAATGGCAAGGATGTTGTGGTACAAGATTTAGCGACATTTGAGCCAGAAGGTGTGGACATTGCGTTGTTTTCAGCTGGCGGAGGAACCTCCAAAGAACATGCACCACGGTTTGCAGAAGCGGGCTGTTATGTCGTCGATAATTCAAGCGCATGGCGTATGGATGAAGATATTGCATTGGTGGTGCCAGAGGTAAACCCTGAAGCTTTGGAGATGGCGCGTTATAATCGCATCATTGCCAATCCGAATTGCTCAACCATTCAGATGGTGGTTGCATTAAAGCCTTTGCACGATGCTGTGCCGATTGAACGGGTGAATGTGTCCACGTATCAAGCGGTATCGGGTGCTGGCGGTGTGGCGATTGAAGAATTGGCAAAGCAAACAGGGGCATTGCTTAATGGGCAACACGCTGATGTTGAAGTGTTTCCTGCGCGTATTGCATTTAATGTGATTCCGCAGATTGACGTTTTCATGGATGACGGCTATACAAAAGAAGAACGGAAAATGATGGATGAAACGGTTAAAATTATGGGTTCAGATATTGCAGTAACGGCGACTGCAGTGCGTGTTCCCGTGTTTTATGGTCATTCTGAAGCGGTAAACATCACATTTGGTGGTGATATGGATGCAGATAGGGCGAGAGATGTGCTTGCGGATGCTGATGGTATATGTGTTGTGGACGATCCTGAAACCGAAGATTATGCCATGCCATCTGAAGCTGCAGGCTCAGATCCTGTGTGGATTAGCCGCATACGAAATGACAATTCTTCTAGAAATTCCTTGCACTTATGGGTCGTAGCCGATAATGTGCGTAAAGGTGCGGCTCTAAATGCAGTGCAGATAGCAGAAATTTTAATTCGCTAACATATTTTCCGCTTTGTCGGATAGGGGTTAGGCGAGAAGAGGAGGCAGGCATGTTTCAAAGAACCATGCATGTTCTTTTGGGAACTACATTTGTTGTATTATTAAGTGCTCAAGGTGCTTGGGCAGTGTCCTTTGGCAAAATGGATGTGGCGAGTAAGATGGGTGAGCCCTTTTATGCTGAAGTCCCTCTTCGCCTCAATAGCAATGAAACCTTGCGCAAAACATCTGTGGAGCTTGGTAGTGCTGCTGATTATCGCATTTTAGAAGTTTACCGCAACGCTGTATTAAGTGCTATTCGTACTGATATTATTGATGATGAACGTGGTGTACGTGTAACGTTAAGTTCTGATGCCGCCATTGATGAAGCCTTTTTTAATGTGGTATTGAAAGTGCGTTATGGTCGCTCTACACATTACAAAAAAATACCTGTTTTCTTGGATGTTCCAGCTGCAAGTGAGTCAGCATCAGCAGCACAAAAACCTGTGTCTGCGGTGAATGCTGCAACGGTTGACCCAACATCCTCATCAGCATTTATCACTAAACTTCCTGAAGGTTCAAAACCTGATGCGAAAGAGGCTTTTGAAGAGGTTGAAGATGAAGAGCCTGTATCTGAACAAAATGTATTTAATGCTTATGATGGTTGGGCAAGAACAGCCAAGTATGGGCCTATGGTCTATGGAGATACGATTACGACTGTGGCGAAAAGATTGCGTTTGGATGATACCTTCACCAATAAACAAGTGATGGTTGCATTGTTTGAGAAAAATAAAGCACAGTTTTCTAAAAATAATATCAATTTGATTAAGGCAGGCGCATTTTTAGATGTGCCATCATCATCGGAAGTTGCTAAAATTTCACCTGTTGCTGCAAAACAAATTTTGTCTAAGCAAGCTAAAGCGTGGAAAGCTATGCAAAAAGATTCAAAATATGCGGCATTGGCTGAAGCGCAACGCACCCGTTATTCAAGCCGCGTTCGTATTGGTCAACAGGCTACTGGTGTGGCAGCACAACCTGCTTCAACGCAAATGATGGGTGGGGCAAATACGGCTGACAAAAAACAAGCGGTAAATACTAAGGCAAGTGTAGCGGCGAATGATGATGTTTCTGCGCGCACGACTGCTGTCGTCAAAAATCTTGAAAGAAAGCTGGTGCAAAAAGATAATGCATTTACAGCACTTCAAGAAAAAATGGCAAGTTTAGAGGCTAAGCTTGCGCAAACAAAGACTGATGAAAATGGTGATGCTACAGCTGCTAAACCAGCGGCAGATGATGCAACAACAGCGGCACTGGATGCACAAAACAAACGTTTAGAATTGGTTATTACACGCCTAAAAACGCAATTGGAGCAGGCGAAAACGAACGTGAACCAAACTTCAGATGATACCAGCTGGATGTTGTATGCGTTGATTGGTTTGGCTGTTTTGGTGCTAACACTTTTGATTGCAGTGCTTATGCTGGTGAAACGAACCCGCCAACACCCTGCTGAAAAAGACACGCAGCCTGAAGACCCTGCTAGCGAAGATGATGTTACTGAAGAAAATCAAGATTTGGATGCAACACGTGTTATGGATGCGGATGAATTTGATATGCCTTCAGAAGCTTTGGATGAGACAGGGGATTCCAATGAATTGGACGCATCATCAGCGATGTTTGGTGAAATGGATGATGATTTAGAAGAAATACCTGAATTAACCGATGAAGAAACAGGAGAGATGGAGCCGTTTAATGCAGATGAAGCACCTGATCCTAATGTAAACTATCTCGAAGATGCTGATGTGTATATGCGCTATGGGATGGAAGAAGAAGCAGAGCAGCAAATACGGATGGCTTTGAAACTTGAACAAGATAACCCTGAAGCACATGCAAAAATGGTCAAAGTTCAGAAAGCTAAAGGCGATGATGCTGCGATGAATGAAGCCATAGCAACTGCAAAAGTGGTGTTAACGGGCAGTGCTTTGGCAATGTTTGAAACAACCATTTCTGATGAAGATAGCGCCCTGCGCCAGAATGAAGGTGATGTAGTCTTGGGAGACTTGCCAGTGGAAGCTGCAGAAGAAGAAACCAAGGCGGATGATATTGATATTGGCAGTGTTGATTTTGATGAAAGTGCTGACGGTGGAGAGATTGACTTTGACTTTAGTGATATAGGTAAAGGTGAAGAAGCATCCGAAAGCACAGCTGTGGATATAGAATCGAAAGGCGGTGATTTACCTGATTTGGATATTGACTTTGATATTGCCGATTTAGGTGATGCTGTAGAGACAGATGATACGCCGGCCGCAGAGGAAGAAGAAAGTGGCTCGCTCATCAGCGGCGAGTTGGACGAAGTAGAGGTTGAGGGTATTGAAGATAGCGATATTGAAGAGTTCGTTGATAATTTAGGACAAAATTTGGAAGCAACTTCTTTGGATGATAACGATGATCTGCTTGGTGTTGATTCAATTGACTTTGGAGATATGGATTTGGGCGAAACCGCTGAAGTTCAATTGGGAGCTGGAACGCAACTCATATCAACTGATGGTTCTGATTTGGATAGTGTAGACGGGCTTAATGATTTTGAGTTAGATAAGTTACAAAATGAAGCTGAAGCAGAAAAAAATGCTACATCTGTTGATGTTGATGCGAGTAGTGCAGATCCTTTCTTGGATGCGAATCAAGCCTTGAAAGATAAAGGGGAGTCGGAAGCAGGCGAAGATTGGGACGCTGAATCGATTGGTTTGTTGGTGGGTGAAGAAGAAGATGAACTCTCCCTTCTTGATGAGAAAAAAGAAGACTTAGAAGATGATGGAACTGCGGATATTACGCTTGAAGACTTGAATGAGCCTGAGGAAGTAGCAGTTGAAGCCGGTGTCAGTCTTGATGATTTGGACATGGACTTTGATTTGCCTGATTTGGATGCAGATGATGATATGGAAGAAACTCCAGAAACTGATGCTAAAGATGAGTTAAATGTTCCTTCCGAAGAGGATTATGCAGAAGCAGTAAGTTTGGATGATACTGATGTCAGTCTTGATGATTTGGATATGGACTTTGATTTACCTGATTTGGATGCGGATGATGAAACGGCAGGGGATGGTGATGGTGATGATGCAACATTTAACATGGATGCAGGTGATAATGAAGATTCTGATTCAGAAGAGAATGACAATGTTGAATTGACTGATGTCACTGCAGCCGATGCCAGTCTTGATGATTTGGACATGGACTTCGATTTACCTGATTTGGATGCGGATGATGAAACGGCAGCGGACGATGATGCGACATTTATCATGGATGCAGGTGATGATGGCGATGCACTTATTGATTTGGATATGTCTCTTGATGATGAAGAGGACGATGATATATCATTGCTTGATGCAGGTAACGAGAGCATAGACAGCATTGATACAGGGCTTGATGATTTAGATATTTCGACAACAACAGTTGATCCCGTGCGTTTTGGATTGGGTGATGAAGATACTGATTTAGATATTAGTATGGAAGTTAAGGAAGATGAATTAGGCTTGCTAGCTGATTTGGATGCGGACTTATCTGAGTTGGAAATGCATGAAAAAAGTATCATTTCTGACGTTAATAAACTCGCAAGTGAAGCCGATATTGAAGACTTAGATGTCAGTGAACTTGGAACATCTGATGTCATGCTTGATGAAGCAGATGATCTTGATAAAACTTTTGTACTTAATGATGTAGAAAAGAATAAAGAAATGCTTGAAGAAGGCAAAAAGGAATCATCGCACCATTTTGAAAATGTTGATGATGCTCTATCTGGTGGATCTTCAGTGACCGACGATCCAATGCTGGAACCAGGCGGAATTACGCAAGAGCTTGAAAATATTCACACGCAAACCCCTCAGTCTTTAGATACTGTTGGGGCGTCTGGTGAATTAGATGATTTATTAAAAGATTTGGATGGTCTGCTTGATGAGGACAAAGACAAAACATAAGCGAAGATGATGATTCGCTGGCTTTTTCTTGTTTCACAATTGATATGGGTGGTAACGTTAGATGCGTTGCTACCCATCTTACTTCTATTGATACTTAACCTTGCTGTTCTAAGTATGCAAGGTCTACAAGCTAAATATATATGGCAAAGTTTTAGATTATTATTGTGGTTTATTATGCCTACAATTTTGATGCAAGGGCTATTCACACCGGGAATGATGGTTCAATATCCTATTTATTTGCCATTGTCGATTGAGGGTTTGATGCGCGGGTTTTATTTGAGCGTACACATTGTTGTGATGTTTTTTGCAGCACTTGTTGTGTTTCGTATTTTTTCAAAAGAGGAATGGTTATATTTCTTTCACCATTCACCTTTTTCCACAACTTTAATGCCCTATGTTTTTCTTTTATTTACCCTAAAGCGGGATGTTCAAAATATTCTTTATGTGCAAAAAAAAGCATGGCAGCAATCCCAAAAGAAGTGGAAACAACTACCTAATTTTCTGGTTGATAGTGTTCACGCTGTACTGAATGTAAGTAAAGAAGCCGCTAAGGAGTTGTGGCAAGGTTGGGATGATACCTTTGCACAAAGTATGGGTCAGTCAACCTCTGTGATACAAGAGAAGCTAGTATTATACGTATCTTTCTTGGTGGTAGGTTGGCTGGTGTTTTGTTTATGAGCAGTGAGACACAACGCATTGTTTTGGTCATTGAGTTCGATGGATCTCAGTTTCATGGCTGGCAGCGCCAAGATAATGCGTTTACGGTGCAAGAGGCTCTGGAAATTGCGGTTGCCAAGATTGAGGGTACAGATTCAAACCCAAGCTTTGCTGCGGCAGGGCGCACTGATTCGGGTGTTCACGCAACACACTTGCTTATCCATGCTGATGTATCGCGCTCCCAATGGCAAAAGAGCCCCCATGCCTATGTCAAAGGCATCAACTACCATTTGAAGGGTTGTGGCGTACTTGTGCACGGCATCAAAGCTGTGGCCAATGATTTTCATGCACGGTTTGATTGTTTTGAACGGCGTTACCAATACAAAATTTGGAATAGACCAGTGAGTTCAGTCTTGTATGCCAATCAAGCTTGGTGGGTATTCCAGCCTTTGGACATTGAGAAAATGAATCAAGCCGCATCTTTTGTGTTGGGTGAACATGATTTTACCACCTTTCGTGCGGCTGGCTGCCAAGCCAATGCCCCTGTGCGTCATTTAAAGGTATTAAGTGTGAAACAAGAAGGGCACTTAATCACTGTGGATGTAGCTGCGGATGCATTTTTGTATCATATGGTACGCAACCTTGTGGGAACGCTTGCTGCAGTGGGTATGGGACGTTGGCAACCTGAATATGTTGAAGAACTTTTACATAACAAGAATAGGTGTGCAGCAGCACAAACGGCTCCTGCGCATGGTTTATACTTTACCGATGCACTTTACCCTGATTTTTCTGCGCAAGACATTTCAGGTTTGGTGGGCTAACCCATGAAAGTAGTGGTTATCGGTGGTGGCATCATTGGTTTGCTCACAGCCTTGCGATTAAAGCAACGCGGTGCGGATGTTTCTATTTTAGACAAGGGCAAGGTGGGTGCTGAGGCATCATGGGCAGGTGCAGGTATTTTATGCCCCATTCACCCTTGGTTATACCCCGATGACTTTACAAAGTTGGTGCAAGCCAGCCTTGATTTGTATCCTGATTTACAAG
>CAMZLG010000097.1 GCA_947311495.1 uncultured Zetaproteobacteria bacterium | reverse complement strand
CTTGTTCACCATGCCCTTCGACATGGCTTAATGTGAAGCCATGGACTTGCGGCATTGCTCGCAAGAAATCAGTCATATCTTGTTGCGCTTGTTTGCGAATGATTAACGATAATTGTCTCATACCATATCCCCTTTCGCTTGAATGATTTTGGATTCATTCCGCTCTTCAAGCCATGCATATAATGTGGGCAACAGGATAAGCGTCAGCAATGTGGAGCTAAACAAACCACCAATCACCACCACCGCCAAAGGTTGCTGCAATTCTGAACCTGGCCCTGTGGCAAACAACAATGGCACTAGCCCCAAGCTTGCAATCATGGCAGTCATCAACACAGGGCGTAAACGTCGCTCTGCACCTTCTTTGACAGCTTCAAGCACGGTTCGCCCATTCTCACGCAGTTGGTTAAAGAATGTCACCATCACCACGCCATTAAGCACCGCCACACCAAAGAGTGTGATGAAGCCAACCGATGCCGGCACGGATAAATACAAGCCTGAAAGGTATAAGCTGACCACGCCACCAATCATGGCAAATGGGATATTCATAATAATCAAACCCGCCTGACGCAATGAACCAAAGGTGACAAACAACATCAAATAAATCAGCGCAATGGCAATCGGCACAACCAAGCTCAACCTATCCGCAGCACGCTGTTGATTCTCAAACTGACCACCAAAAGTCACATAATATCCTGTTGGAAAATCAATTTTACTGTCAATTTGTGCCTGAATATCTTGCACAAAGCTGACCACATCACGTCCTTCCACATTGGCTTGAATCACCACCTGACGGCGCGCTGATTCCCGCGCAATTTCAACAGGACCATCCACTTCATGAATCTTAGCCAAGGTGTATAATGGCACTTTCGCCCCACGCGGGGTGTTGACCAATAAATTTTGAATATCTTTGGTCGAGGTGCGGTCTTTTGCCGCATAGCGTAGCAACACCGATGTTCTGCGGTTGTCCTCAATGATTTCTGACACCACTTGACCTGCCACGGCTGTTTCAATCAGCATATTGATGTCTTCAACATGCAAACCGTATTTGGCGATGGCTTCCGATAAAATATCAATCTGCAGATACGTTTGCCCCGATAACCTGCCTCTAAAAATATCAATCGCACCATCCACATTGGCAACAATGGTTTCAATTTCTTCAGATAAGCGTTCAAGGGTTTGCAAATCATCACCATACAATTTGATTGCCATTGCCGAGCGCACACCCGTCAACATCTCAGATACACGCATATCAATGGGTTGTGAAAACGCATAATCAACGCCCTCAAATTGCTCCATTTTTTCACGTAATTTCTCTAATAAAGTTGCCTGATCAATCGTCCATTCGGATTTAGGTTTGGTGATAATAAAGTTGTCCGTTTGGTATAAACCCATAGGGTCCATGCGCAATTCGTCCGCACCTGTGCGCGCCACAACGCTAATCACTTCAGGAATTTCCATGAAGGCTTTTTGCATAGGTGCATCCAATGCCAAGGAATGTTTGAGCGACACATCCGATGATTTTTCCATCAAAATCACCGTTGAACCTTCATCCATAATCGGCATAAATTCTTTACCGATATAAGGGAATAGTGAAAGTGCGCCAACCAACATCGCCACAGCCAAACCCACCGCAAGCAAACGAAAGCGCAATGCCCCACTCACCACGGGGCGATAGATTTTTTTCAGCGTGCCCATCAGCCAACCATCATCTTCACTACCGCCTTTCATCACCAAGCTGGCAATCACAGGAATCACAGTGAGCGACAAAATAAGTGAGCCAATCAACGCAAAAGAAATGGTCGCAGCCAGTGGCATAAACATTTTTCCTTCCAAACCTGTCAGGCTAAATAAGGGTAAAAACACCACAATAATAATCAATACACCACTAATCACAGGGGTCGCAACTTCAGTGGTTGCCCGATAGACAATATGCAGCTTGCTCACACCTTTGGGCGCATGACATAATCGCTCATACACATTTTCCACAACCACCACAGCCGCATCCACCAAAATACCAATGGCAATGGCAAGCCCGCCTAAGGTCATCAAGTTGGCAGATATGCCTGTTAGGCGCATCATGATAAAGGTAAACAATACGGCAAGCGGTAGAATGATGGCAACGGTGAGTGCTGCTCTTAAATTACCCAACATCACAATCAAAACAAGAAGCACCAAAATCACAGCCTCAGCCAATGCTTTTTCTACCGTCATCACCGCCGCTGAAACCAACTCACTGCGGTCATAAAATGGAATAACCTCAATGTCTTTCGGCAAGCTGGATTTCATGGCTTCAAGCTCTTGTTTAATGCCTTCAATGGTCGTGCGACTGTTGGCTCCTTTGCGCAACAAGACCAAACCTGTCACCACTTCGCCTTCACCGTCAGCCGTCACAGCACCATAACGGGTGAGTGCGCCCATTTTTACATCGGCAACGGCATCCAGTGCAATCGGACGACCATTGCGTGTCGCCACGGTAATCCGGCGAATATCATCAGCATTGCGCAACAAACCCACCGTGCGCAGAAGCAACATATTGTCACCACGCTCAATGCGGTCGCCACCTGCGCTGCGATTGTTTTGTTCCAAACCGTGTTGAATATCTTGAATGCTTAACCCATAACGAATCAAAGCTTTAGGGTCGGGGTTGATTTCAAAGGCGCGGACTTCACCACCCAATGAATTCACATCGGCAACACCATCCACAGTGCGTAAGCGCGGGCGAATCGTCCAATCTTGTAAGGAGCGAAGTTCACTATTCGTATAATTCTCACCTTGGATGCGGTACATGAAAATTTCACCCAGCGGTGTGGTGATAGGTGCTAAACCACCATCAATACCTTGAGGCAAGCTCGCCCACACTTGGTTCAAACGCTCAGTCACTTGATTTCTTGCCCAATAAATATCCGTGCCGTCTTCGAAATCAATCTTGATAATACTCAATGATGACTTGGTAATCGAGCGCAACACTTTCTGCTTAGGCAGCCCCTGCATTTCCATTTCTACAGGGAAGGTGATGCGACTTTCCACTTCTGTGGGTGATAAGCCAGGTGCTTTGATAATGATTTGCACTTGGGGTGACGAAATATCGGGGAAAGCATCAATGGGTAATGTTTTGAATGACCAAACCCCCGCACCTGCAAGCGAAGCCGCTAAAATAAGGAGCATTAAGCGTTGAACCAGCGAAAAGCGAACCAAAGCTGCAATCATTGTGATGTCTCCTGTTGTTTAAGTTCGGACTCCAAGCTCGGTTTGGCTTGGGTATAACCAATATACGATAAACCAGCATTCAAGCGTAAAAGTGCAAGCTCTTGCCAAGCCTCTGCCAACATTTGGATATATGCAGTTTGCGCATCAAATGAGGTGTTATACGCATCAATCAAGTTCAACACACTCACTTCGCCCACGTCAAAAGAACGATGGGTTAAGCGCAACATTTTATGCGCAGGTTTTAACACTTTGGTTTGATAATGCTTTGCCTGCTCCGTCAAATGACCCACATGCAAAAAGCTTTTTTCCACACCTGCTTGTAAGTCTCGCTGTGTTGCTTGTAAATCAGCATGGTTTTGTTGCACACTATATTTGGCTTGGTTAACCCCACCCTGATTTTGATTCCACAATGGCACATCCATGCTGACCACCAAGCCAGTTACCGTATCTTTTTGCCCTGCAAGAAATTCATTGCGCACAAATAAGGTGACCACAGGGTCGGCATAGCGCGATGCTTGGGCAACGGCAATGCCCGCTTCTGCTTCGGCAATCGCCTGTTGGCGCGAGCGCAATGCAGGATGCTGCGCCAATGCTGAATCCAACATGGTTTGGGTATATGGCATGACCACAGGTTTTAATTTGGGCAATGCGATGGCTTGTGTAGAAGGCAGCCCCAACAATGCTTTAAAGCTTAACAACGCTTCATGGTATAAACCCTCAGCCTTGGAAAGCTGTTGTTTCGCCGTTTGCAATTCAATGTCCAGCCGCATCACTTCCAAGGGCGACAAATAACGCACCAAAGGGTCATTGTTTTTGGCTTTTGAGCGTTGATGTTGCTTGATTTCAAACAAACGCTTCTTGCTTAAATCCAACACAGCTTGCTTCATTTGCAGGTCATAAAAAGATTGAGTGATGGTGAATTCAAGTTGTAATTGTTGCTGCTGATACATGGCTTGCGCTTTTTCAGCGCCCAATTCCGCTTGTTTCTGCTGCTTAGAAGCCTGAAACACAGGTATGGCTTGTGAGACCGCCAATTCGGTAAAGTCATAACCGCCCGAAGCATCTTCAATGCCCAACACATTATCCGCTTGCAAGCTTACATTGGGGTTTGCCCATGTTCCTGCTTGCGATATTTTGCCTTGTTCAATGCCAAGCTGGGCTTGTGCCGCCTTCATTTCTGGTGAGAGTTCAAGTGCAAGTTGAATGCTTTGCTCCAATGATAATATGTCTGCTTTTTCTTGCGCTTGGGCATAACCCGCGTACATGAACAACGTAGCGAAAACGACTACCTTTTGTGGCAGCGATGACGCAAAGAATTGAATCGTGGCTTTCATAAATAACACATCCTCAGAAATAACGCTTTTGGGCAACCCGTGATGAAAAACACATCACTGCTTTGCCTGCTTCGAGAGGGGATTGTAAGAAGCAAGCATTAAGCCCGTGTTAAGGCTGAAAGAAGTGCGCTTAATGTTTGTCTTGGTTGTTATCTATGTCGCGGGGTTTTTCGCGAGGCTTTTCCAAGGGCGGAAGCTTTTCATTCGGTTTGTTGTACTGCTTCCACAAATAAGAAGCCAACCAAATCGCTGCACCTACCGCCAAGGCGTATATTAATGCGCTGTCGCCGTTAGGGTTACTGGCGAAATAGTTGTTCATCGCGGCCACCAGCCTTGTTCTTGGAAGGATAGCACTTCTGTTCCTGCCAATAAAAAGTGGTCTAAGAGCTTAATATCCAAGGTGTTGCAAGCCTCAATCAGTTGGCGGGTTAACCCAATATCTTGTTCACTGGCTTGGGCTGTGCCTGCGGGATGATTGTGGAAGATGATGATACCTTTGGCATCCAGTTCCAAAGCGCGTTTGATTAAAGTGCGCGGATACACCACGGCTCTATCTACCGTGCCTTCAAATAGTATTTCGCTGGAAATGCACTGGTTTTGTTGGTCGGTGAACAATGCGCCAAAGTATTCAATGCTTTTGTCTTGCAGTTTTAAGCGCAGCCATGCCTTGACCGATTCGGGTGAGTCCAGCTTGGTTTTATCCATTAAATCTGATTCAAGGTAGCGCACTTGTGCTGCTTTGATGAGCTTTAGAAATTGCGCCGATTCTTTGCCCAAACCTTCAACACTTTGCAGCTCTTGAGCTTGGGCATCAAACACGCCTGCCAATGTGCCAAACTGCGCCAATAACCGTTTGGCAATGGGTTTTACATCTTTGCGCGGAATGGCAAAGGTCAGCAGAATTTCCAACACTTCATACGCATGGAAACCTTTTAAACCATGCTGGGCAAAGCGTTCTTTCAAACGCTTTCGATGCCCGCTTACCGAATCATCAACCACCCCACTCGCCTTTGCGATAAAACATCTGACCCACACGCTGAATATGCTCTACCAAGCTTGGGTTGGTAATACTTTCCAATACCGATAAATCGATTGTATATGGGATAGGTAAATCATAAAGCTGCTGGTTGATAGAGGATAACAATGTGAAATCCAAACCCTCGCCTTTCATACTTAAATCAATATCCGAGCCAACCTTATAATTACCCTTTGCTCGTGAGCCATACAAGGTAACTTCATCCACCTCAGGGTGAGCGGCAAACACATCACATATAGCAGCAATAATCGGCTCGCCTAAACCAAACTTTTGCTTAGGCACGCTCAGACAACACCTGTAAACGGTCTTTCAAAGCTAAGAACTGTTGGAAATAACGCTGCTCAATAGCACCAACAATCATCTTCATTTTTGCTTCATCATACGCATGTGCGGCAAGATTTCGGCTTTTAATCATATCCATCCACACTTGCCCATCCTCTTCACTGCCCAACAAACCTTGCTTAAACGCCTCACGAATCGCATCCCTTGAACCAATTAAGCCTTCCAAACCTTGGTAATCAAGCAAATCCTTTAATGTTTTCCAGCCCAACTCAAATGTATATTCAAATGATTTGATAAGCCCTTGTTCTTCAAGCTCATTAAGCTCGCCCTTTTCCATAAACTTGGTCATTTGCGCCAAAGCTTTACAAAAGTTGTCAAACCGCTGAATCCAGCGAATGTCACTATCACGCATAAGCTCTCCTCAATACAGCACAACCAATCACGCCAACCTTGAAACATCCGCAAGACGCAAGAATAAACCTCGCAACCTTGCCAACAATGCCAAACGGTTCGCTTTAATCGCTGCATCATCTGCCATCACCATCACACCATCAAAGAAAGCATCCACAGGCTCTCTTAAACCGGCCAACACCTCCAACTGTGCACCAGGTGTTTCAGGGAAGTTGGTTTCAGCATCCATCAACGCTGCAAACAAGGCTTTTTCAGCATCTTCTTGCAGCAATGTTTCATCAATATCCGTTGCAACATCACCTGCTTTTTTCAAGATGTTGGCAATACGTTTGTTGGCAGCCGCCACCGCTTGCCCTGCTTCTGAATCGGCAAAACCTGTAAGCAATTTGGCGACTTGCACATGTTTAAACAATGGCAATGCCTGATTCGCGCCCAGTGCCGCATCACCTGCAGCTTTGGATACTTCAAAGCGTTCGGCAAGCCCAATAAACCGCTCATGGATAAAGGCAATCACCTTGGCTTGTGTTTCATCGCTAATCGCAATCGTTACCCGCTGTTGATTCCATTGCTTGGATGCCTCTGCCAACACATCCTGCAAGGTCATATCAATCGGGTTGGTTTCATCGGCAAGTAAACGCACCAAGCCAATAGCTGCACGGCGTAAGGCAAAGGGGTCTGCACTTGCCGTGGGGATTTTACCCAAGTGGAAATAACCCAACAATTTGTCGGCGCGTTCCACCACCGCAATGGCTTTGGCAATTGGGCTTGTTGGTAAATCATCATCTGCACCCGCTGGCGCATAATGCTGGGCAATGGCATCTGCAACGGCATCGTTTTCACCATCCATCTTGGCATAAATGCCACCCATATAGCCTTGAAGTTCAGGAAATTCATTGACCAAACCCGTGGTTAAATCGGATTTACATAAATAGGCTGCGCGTTGTGCGTCATTGGTATCCACGCCCAACTGGTTTGCGGCATCCAAAACAAACCCACGCAAACGGCGCACTTGGTCACCCACCATGCCCAAACCGTCTTGGAACACGATTTCAGATAGTTTTTCAACCCGCGCTTCCAAGCTTTCTTTGGGGTCGCGCTCAAAAAAGAACATCGCATCGG
>CAMZLG010000096.1 GCA_947311495.1 uncultured Zetaproteobacteria bacterium | reverse complement strand
TGAATATACATTATTATTCTATATCCCTAAACGTGCGTCATTTGATTTATGGCAAGCTGAAGCGAAACATGGCGTGAAACTTTATGTGAAACGTGTGTTTATCATGGATGCCACAGAAGACTTGTTGCCACGTTATTTGCGTTTTGTGCGTGGTGTCATGGATTCATCTGATTTACCACTCAATGTTTCGCGTGAAATCTTGCAGCATAGCCCAGCCATGACGGCAATGAAAAAAGGTGCAAGCAAACGTGTGCTTTCATGGCTCAAAGACTTGGCGAATAAAGAAGAAGATAAATATGCTGAGTTCTACAAAGAGTTTGGCAACTGCCTTAAAGAAGGTGTGATTGAAGATGAGAAAAATAAAGAAGCCATTGCTGCTTTATTGCGTTTCTCAAGCACAGAAACGGACGAACAAACCGTAACTTTCACGCAATACATCGAGCGCATGAAAGAAGGACAAGACACTATTTATTATATTACAGCTGAAAATTTAGCTGCAGCAAAAAATAGCCCGCATTTGGAAATCTTCCGTAAAAAAGGCATTGAAGTATTACTCTTGGCTGACCGCATTGATGAATGGTTGGTGGGTCATTTGGATAAATTTGATGACAAAGAGCTTAAATCCATTGCCAAAGGCGAGTTAGACTTATCAGGCATTGGTGAAGATGCGGCTGAAGAGAAGCAAGCGCATGAAGAGGCTGTAAAATCCGCAGAACCCGCAATTAAGAAGCTCAAAGAGGCTTTGGGTGATAAAGTTAAAGATGTACGCACTACTGACCGTTTGACGGCTTCGCCGGCATGTTTAGTGGCAGATGACTTTGATATTTCAGGCAATATGGAACGTATCTTGAAGCAGGCAGGGCAAGATGTGCCTGATGCAAAACCTATTCTTGAAATTAACCCCGAACATGATTTAGTGAAACGTTTGGCGAAAATGCGCAGTAAAGATAAAGTTGCAGATTACTCTGATATTTTGTTTGATCAAGCTGTGTTGGCAGAGGGCGCATTGCCTGAAGACCCCGCAGGGTTTGTACGTAAAATCAATGCACTATTGATTTCATAATTCTACTTTAGTGTCTGCACTTTCTTTTAAAATTATCGCCAAAGACGAGCAAGGTTTTGCTCGTCGCGGTGAAGTGACTTTGCCGCATGGTAAAGTGCAGACACCTGTGTTTATGCCAGTGGGTACACAAGCCACGGTCAAAAGCTTAACGCCTGCGGATTTAACCGATGATATTGGTGCTGAGATTATCTTAGGCAACACTTACCACCTGATGCTGCGCCCGGGTGCAGACATTGTGGAAAAAATAGGTGGGCTGCATAAGTTTATGGCTTGGAATAGACCCATTCTCACCGATTCGGGTGGTTTTCAAGTGTGGTCGTTGGGTGATTTGCGCAAAATTGAACCTGAAGGTGTTCGCTTTCAGTCACATATTGATGGCTCGCGTTGGTTCTTAGGCCCCAAAGAAAGCATGGAAATTCAGCGCAAATTGGGCAGTGATATTGTGATGGCATTTGATGAATGTACGCCGTATCCAGCAAGCTATGATGAAGCGCGTGAATCCATGGAAATGTCCATGCGTTGGGCAAAAGATTGCCGCGAACACTTACCTGTGAACAATACCCAAGCTTTATTTGGTATTGTGCAGGGCGGTATGTATCCCGACTTGCGCCGTGAAAGCCTGAATGCGATTGCCGAGATTGATTTTGAAGGTATCGCCATTGGAGGGTTGTCGGTGGGCGAACCCAAAGAAGAGATGATGGCAATGATGGATGCACTTGCACCGCATTTGCCTGAAGATAAACCGCATTATGTCATGGGTGTTGGCACACCAGATGACCTCATCGAGGGCATTGATAGGGGCATTGATATGTTTGATTGTGTGATGCCCAGTCGCAATGCGCGCAATGGCACATTGTTTACAGATAACGGTAAAATCAACATCAAAAACCTTAAACATCAAACCGATGAAACGCCAATTATGGACGGTTGCACATGTTATACATGCAAAAACTTTTCCAGAGCGTATCTTCGCCACCTGTTTATGGCAAAAGAGCTTTTAAGTTCAAGGTTGAACACCTTGCATAACCTGCATTATTATTGTGATTTAATGCAAAGAGCAAGAGATGCTTTGGAAGAAGGGCGATGGTCAGCGTTTCGCGACAGGTTCTTAAAAACCTATCGCAATCAATAAGTTAGAAGAATAAATGAAAGTAACACAAGGACAAAATATGAACACGTTAAGTATTAAACAGTCAATTTCACAAGCTCTTGCAGCAATTGCTTTGGTGGTTTTACCAGCTAATATGGCATTTGCAGCCGAAGATGCGGGTGGAGGCATTATGTCACTGGTTCCTTTGGTTTTGATTATGGTGATTTTCTGGGTGCTATTGATTCGCCCGCAACAAAAACGCATGAAAGAACATGCTGAAGCGCTTAATGCTTTGAAAAAGGGTGATAAAATCATTACAGGTGGCGGCATTTTGGGTCGCATCATGCAAATTAAAGATAGCGTGGTGACGGTTGAAATTGCTGATGGTGTATCCGTTCGTGTGAAACAAGATACCATTACAGGCCTTCAAGAAAGCCCAAAACCACAAGAGAAAAAAGACAAAAAAGATAAGTAAACAAAACGTAAATATTTAAGGATTAGAACCATGCAAAAATATGCACCTTGGAAATTTTGGCTGATTATCACTGTACTTGTTGGTTCAGTGATGGGCTCATTACCCAATATTATGACGATACCTAGCTGGTGGCCGGCATCATTAAGCCAGCCTATGAATTTGGGCTTAGACTTGAAAGGTGGCATTCATTTGGTGGTGGATGTTGATATTGAGAAAGTTATCGAGCAGCAAGTTTCGGATAATATCAATACTATTCGCCGCAGCTTACGCGAAGAAAAAATTCGTTATAAAAAACTGGGTAATGATGCGACACAGGTATCTGTGGTGCTTAAAAAACCTGAACAAGCTGACAAAGCAGCACGATTGCTAAAGAAAGTCATGCTTGGTTATGAGATGGCGCAGCCAGAAGCTGACACGATTACATTTACTATTTCAGAAACCGAAGCCAAAGAAATTAAATCGTATGCCATTGAGCAAACGATTGAAGTCATTCGCCGCCGTGTGGATGCATTGGGAACCACCGAGCCAGTCATTATGCGTCAAGGCGACAGACGTGTTTTGGTACAGATTCCTGGTTATGAAGATTCTGCACGCGCCAAGCTTATTATTGGGCAAACTGCGCAATTGGAATTTAAGCTTGTGGATGAAAAAGGTGATTTGGATGCAGCAGTTGCAGGACGCATTCCGCCGGGTGATATGATTGCATACTTTGAAGATGGTCGCCCAATCTTATTGAAAAAGCGTACGGAACTATCGGGTAAAGATGTGGCAATGGCGCGCATCACCATTGATTCGCAAAGCAATCAACCTGCAGTATCTCTAAAGTTTAACAATCAAGGTGGTCGCAAGTTTGACCGTTTAACCAAAGAAAATGTAAAAAAACGTTTTGCGATTTTACTGGAAGGTAAAGTACAGTCCGCGCCAGTGATTCAAGAGCGCATTTCTGGTGGCACAGCACAAATTACAGGCGCATTTACCACCAAAGATGCACAAAACCTTGCGATTGTGCTTAGGGCAGGTGCATTGCCAGCCCCCATTAAAGTGGTGGAAGAGCGCAGCATTGGTCCAAGTTTGGGTCAGGACTCGATTGACCAAGGTTTGAATTCAATCATTTATGGTTTTGTTGCCGTACTGTTGTTTATGCTTGTGTATTATAGGCTTTTTGGTTTGTTCGCCAATATCGCTTTGGCATTTAATATCGTGTTGATTGCAGCAGCCATGAGTATGATTGGTGCAACATTAACCTTGCCTGGTATTGCAGGTATCGTGCTAACCATTGGTATGGCAGTGGATGCTAATGTGCTGATTTTTGAGCGGATTCGAGAGGAATTAAACCTTGGCAAAACGCCGCTTGCCGCCATTGATAGCGGTTATGACAAAGCCTTCTCGACCATTATGGATGCCAACATCACCACATTGATTGCAGCCATTGTGTTGTTTCAATTTGGCTCTGGACCTATCAAAGGTTTTGCGGTGACATTAAGTGTAGGTATTTTGGCTTCGATGTTTACAGCCATTGTGGTGACCCGCGCGATTACCTATTTGGCATATCGCAATAAGAAAAAATTAAAATCGTTGAGCATTTAAGGAGTTTATGATGCAACTGATTCGTCCTGATATTAACATTAACTTCTTAGCCAAGCGTAAAATCGCGCTTTCATTCTCTGCTGTTATGTTGCTGGTTTCTTTGGCTTTGATTGGCTTTAAAGGTCTAAACCTAGGCATTGATTTCACAGGTGGCACACTGGTTGAGGTTCGCTTTGAGAAAGCTGTGCCTGCGGCTTATATTCGTGCCGCCATTACACCCGCAGGTTATGGTAATGCGGTGATTCAAGAATTTGGCTCACCCGAAGAGATTTTAATTCGTGTGCAAAATCAAGAAGGTGTTGAAGCATCAACCATCAGCACAGCCATTCTTGATGGTTTAACAGAAACTTTTGGTGCGGATGAAGTTGAAATGCGCCGCGTTGAGTTCGTCGGTCCGCAAGTGGGTGAGGAGCTGAAATCATCAGGTATGTGGGCAGTGATTTACACCTTGGGCGGCATTCTGATTTATGTCATGGTTAGGTTTAAACTAAGGTTTGCACTGGGTGCTGATGCCGCTTTGCTTCATGATATTATTATTGTGGTGGGTGTGTTCTCCGCCTTGCAATTGGAGTTTTCATTATCCGTGGTGGCAGCATTGCTCACCGTGCTTGGTTATTCGCTGAATGATACCATTGTGGTGTTTGACCGAATCCGTGAAAACTTTGCGGACAACAAACAAAAGAAAAAACCAGAAGATGAAGTAAGCGTGTGTAACGCTTCAATTAATCAGACATTATCACGCACATTGATGACATCAATTACCACATTATTGGTTGTCTTTTCCTTGTATTTCTTTGGTGGTGAAGTGATTCATAACTTCGCTTTTGCATTGCTTGTGGGTATTGCTGTGGGTACATATTCATCTATTTTTATCGCATCACCCATCATGCTTTCGCTTGAAGGCAAGTTTGAAATGAGCGAAGAAGAACTTAAAGAATTGGAAGCACGTCCTTAATTTATGTTAGGCACAGCCATGCAAGGGGACATCACCCCAGAACTCAGCAGCGGGCAGCGTTTGTTTCATCAATATGGGGATGACTTTTTCCAGTTGGGCAAAGATAGGGTTGAATCCAGTTTGGTGTTTCACAAAGGTATCATCACCGCACCTTGGATTGAAGGCAATATCGCCAGTTTGCAGGTGAGTGACTTAACTTGGCTTGAAGAAAACACACCCGAAGTGCTTGTGATTGGCACGGGCAAACGCACCGCATTCCCATCCCATGATGTGATGGATTATTTGGCAAGTTTACATGTGGGTTATGAATGCATGGATTCGTTGTCCGCTGCACGAACCTTTAATATATTAGTTGGCGAGGGGCGCAGTATTGCTGCGGCAATGCTTTTGCCCAAGGTACGCTAATCATGGCAATGTATGAATTGATGATTGAAACCCATTTTTCGGCAGCACACCAGTTGCGCGAATATGCAGGCGATTGTGCAAGGCTTCATGGGCATAACTGGCATGTGCGCTTGTATGTGGAGTGTGCAGAGCTTGATAAGATTGGCATGGGCATAGACTACAAAATCATGAAAACAGAGCTTAAAGCAGCTTTAAAGCCTTGGGATCACTATAACTTGAATGATATTCCACCTTTTGATGTGATTAACCCAACCAGTGAGAATGTTGCCGCTGAATTATACAAAGACATGGCAGGACGCTTGGATAATGATAGGTTAAAAGTATCGCGCATTGAAATTTCTGAAACATGCACGGCTAAAGTGACCTATTGGCCATGATTAAATATCTTCTTCCTGTGTTACTACTATTTGCTGCTTGTGATGATGGTGTGCAAGCCGTGAAAGTGGATAAACCGCATAGCAAAAAACCTTACGAACAAAATGCTATTGATGCTGCAGGTGTTGCCGAAGGGGATGAGCAAGTTTCCCCGAATGGAAGACCTTCATACTAAGCAACAACACCTTTATTTTTCACGGTGATAAATCTGTGATATTTATGATTTATGCTTGCCGCATATCAATACAAAAGGTGAACACTTATGAATAAATTTACATTATTTGGCACAGCTTTACTTACAGGCGCGGTGCTTTTATTAACATTACCCATGTTAACCAACGCCAAAGACAAAATGGCAAATGAAACCATGATGGATAAACCAGCATCGGCATCCAAGCAAGGCAGCGAGAAAGCGATTTTTGCAGGTGGCTGCTTCTGGTGCATGGAAAAACCATTTGAGCAGCTTGATGGTGTGATTTCCGTCGTTTCAGGCTATAGCACTGGCAAAACCAAGAACCCTACCTACAGAAATTATAATCAAGGCGGACATTTGGAAGTTGTTGAAATCACCTTTAACCCTAAGAAAGTAAGTTATGACAAGCTTTTGGATGTGTTTTGGCATCAAATCAACCCCACCGATGCAGGTGGTCAGTTTGTCGATAGGGGATATGCCTATACCACAGGTATATTTTATCTAGATGAAAAGCAACGCAAACTTGCTGAGGCTTCCAAAGCCAAGATGGATGCAAGCAAAGTGTTTGGTAAACCCATTGTCACCCCCATCAAACCAGCGCAAACATTTTATGCGGCGGAAGATTACCATCAAGATTATTATAAGAAAAACCCTGTACGTTATTGGTATTATCGCAAAGGTTCTGGGCGCGACCAATATTTAGACAGCGTGTGGGGCGAAGATAGAGGAGAGCATCAAACAATGAGCAATTTAAAAGATAAACTTACACCCTTACAATACAAAGTGACCCAAGAAGAGGGCACAGAACCGCCATTTAACAATGCATATTGGGATAATAAAGAAGATGGCATTTATGTGGATATTGTATCGGGTGAAGCATTATTTAGCTCCAAGGACAAGTTCAAGTCTGGCACGGGCTGGCCCAGCTTTGACCGTCCACTGGTCAAAGAAAACATCATTGAAAAAGTTGACCGCCGTTTATTCAGCACCCGCACAGAAGTGCGCAGCAAAGATTCACATCTGGGTCATGTATTCAACGATGGACCAAGCGAAACCACGGGTCTGCGCTATTGTATCAATTCAGCATCATTGCGCTTTATCCCTGTTTCTAAGCTTGAAGAAGAAGGTTATGGTCAGTTCTTAGCTTCATTTAAGTAAATGAATGCTATTTTTTATAGGAAGTGAGGCTTTAGCCTCGCCCAGAAAAGCAACAGCATGGTTTTGTCTTTATTTTTGGTGAGACTCTTACGTTTGTTGCATTAAATGCGAGGCTAAAGCCTCACTTCCAACCCGCTAAAATAAAGCTCGTCATCCTCGCGTATGCGGGGATCCATATTTTATAATCTGATATTTCTCAATATTTGGATTTATCCACTGCTCGCCGCCCAGAACTGGAACAAAAACGCGTCAATGTTGATTTTCCTGTGTGGATGATTCATCAGCTTGATAAAGAAGCCAAACGGGTTGGTGTTACGCGTCAATCTATTATCAAGATGTGGCTTGCGGAGCATTTAAAAGAAGTGGCGTAACGCCGCAAATCACCAGCGGGGAAAAGCAGAGCGAGGAACGAGCGGCGCTTTTTTACCGTCCGAGTGAATTTGCCTTGTTAGCTGTGATCATACCTACGAACCATTCTGTAGTTTTTAAGTTGTTGATCTCGTACCTGTACAACTTGCTCCTTTTCTACTGAGAAACCCATGGCCTCGAAAAATGACCGAGCTGTGATACTCACATTCGAATACATTTCTAAAATACCATTTACTCTCGCTTCTTTTTCAAGGGCGGTAAATAGCCTCCTACCGACTCCTTGCCCTTGAAATTGATGGTGACAATAGAAATGATCGATATAGCCGTCAGATTGGATGTCGGCATAACCGACTATTTTCCCTTCATGAATCACCACGAATGGATTAATTTCTCTAAATTTTTGGATTGCGATATTTATGTCAAGATCATCGGGTGCCCAAGCTGCTATTTGAACTCCTTCATAATCCTGAGCATTCACTCTATGGACAGTGTTGTAAAACAGTTTCCATAGCTCTTCTTCCTCACCTTTCTTAAATTTACGAACTTCCATCTCGTTCATATCACCATACAGCTAACCGAATAGACATAATAAAAGCTCCTCATTATTAACTCCTATTGGTGGGCATCAATGCCGTCTTGTTGCGTATTAAGCTTAAAAAGAGGATAAATGCCTGTGGTTTATTGTTCATCATCAAAAACATGCGCTTGTACGTCTGTGATGTCAAATTGAAGGCAAAAAAAACGCTGGGGGCTAACCCAGCGTTGAAATGAAGGGAATATAACGAAGTAAGGCTTACATCATATCCTTATCTTTTTTCATCATACCTTTATCGTGCATCATTTTGTCCTTTTTCATCATACCATCGTGTTTCATGTCGTGCTTTTTCATCATACCATCGTGTTTCATGTCGTGCTTTTTCTTCATACCGTCATCTTTCATATCATCGTGCATCATCATAATATACATCATCATATCGTCTTTCATGCCTTTTTGATGATGTTTCATTTTATCATTCTTCATCATGCCATCGTGTTTCATGTCATGTTTTTTCTTCATACCGTCATCCATCATCATTTCTTTTTCCATGTGATGCCCTGCAACAGCG
>CAMZLG010000095.1 GCA_947311495.1 uncultured Zetaproteobacteria bacterium | reverse complement strand
TAGGGTGGCTTGGCAACTTGTTTACACCAAACAAGCCCAAAAAGATGCAAAAAAACTGGCTTCATCGGGTTTAAAAAACAAAGCATTATCGCTTTTAGCTATTTTGGAACAAGACCCTTACCAAAACCCGCCACCGTTTGAGAAATTGATTGGTGATTTGGCAGGCGCATATTCACGGCGTATCAATATTCAGCATCGGCTTGTTTACCAAGTTTACAATACTGAAAAAACAGTGAAAATCATTCGATTATGGACACATTACGCCTAAAACGCTGATTAAACCTAAGCGTTTACGATGATGTCATTTGTTTTCGGCGCACAACCACCATCACGATAAACAATAGCGCCAAGAAGGCTGTCACTGCTGGGAACAACACCGTAATCGTGGAGTAGTGCATCAATGCTGCAATCGCTACCACATTCCGAACTGCCATCCACACATAAAAACTAAGCTGCTCATCAAATGGTTTGTAATACGATTTGCGAAATGTGGGAGCAAAACCAAAGGCATCAATGGTGGTCAAAATAACTATCGTCCACAGTGGGCTTGATGTGAAATACCATAATGGAATGGAGCATAATGCGATGGTGAAAAACACCCAATCGGTTGCAGTGATATGGGTGTCAGCTTTCTTGTTGTATGCCAAGAGTGCCACATACATGGTGATTAAACCCGACACACCTGTTGCCCACGTACCTGCCCCGCCGCCATCTGCCAACTGCCCAAGAAAAACAACAAAGGTGGTTAAACCCCAAATCACCCATGAGAAAACATGCGGCTTGGTTTTACCACGCAAAATAGAGCGAATGTATGGATAAAATGCGATAAAAGTCATCGCAACGGCAATCAAGCCCAATATTTCTTTAAACATAGAGCCAAGCTTACACGCCAGTTCTCAAAGCAACAGGTGAAATCATTCAGTTTCACGTTTATGCTCTGCCCATGCCTTCAATGCCGAATCAAACAACAGCAGAACAGCCAACGTCTCATTATCCATCAAGTTGCGACTACCTGATTATTGGTAGTGGTGCTGCAGGATTGATGGCGGCACACCGCTTGGCAGAACATGGCAGCGTGATATTGGTGAATAAATCAGATTTTCCTGACTCCAACACTTTCCAAGCCCAAGGCGGCATAGCAGGGTTTATTACCAAAGATGATACCATTGAAAGCCATATCCAAGACACCATCAAAGCAGGTGCAGGGCTTTGTCATGAGGAAGTAGTCGCTGAAATGGTGGAGCGCGGGCATGAAATGGTGGAAGAGTTGCTGGACTTAGGTACACCCTTTGACACGGAGAATGGTGAACTGCATTTAACCCGCGAAGGTGGGCATTCACACAGACGCATTGCCCATGTCCAAGATTCCACAGGCAAGGCTATTGGAGAAACACTGCTCAAACATGTGCAACAAAACCCCGACATCACCTGCTTACAACGGCATATGGTCGTCGATTTTATCACCACGCATAAGCTGGGCATCTTTCATCAGCAAAACCGCTGCTTGGGCGCTTATATCCTGCCCGAAGATGGTGAAGTGTTTAGCATTGCTGCGAAACATGTGATTTTAGCCACGGGTGGCGCGGGCAAAGTGTATATGTACACATCCAACCCTCATGCGGCAACGGGTGATGGCATTGCCATGGCATGGCGCGCAGGTTGCTCGGTGATGAATTTGGAGTTTATGCAGTTTCACCCCACTTGCCTATACAACCCTAGCGGCTCAACCATGCTGCTCACCGAAGCATTGCGTGGTGAAGGTGCGTTTTTGGTGGATAAAGATGGCAGACGATTTGCCTTTGATTATGACGAACGCGGCGAGCTTGCACCGCGTGATATTGTGGCAAGAGCCATTGACCATGAAATCAAAAAAACGGGTGAAGATTGCACGTATTTGGATGTATCTCATTTGGGCGAAGATAAAATTAACGCACAATTCCCCAATATCCAACGCCGATTATTGACCATGGGTTTGGATATGAGCAAACAGCCTATTCCTGTGGTGCCTGCGGCGCATTATATGTGTGGCGGGGTGCAAACTGACATTAGCGGCAAAACAAATATTGAAGGCTTATCGGTAATTGGTGAAGCAGCTTGCACAGGATTACATGGTGCCAACAGACTTGCCAGTAATTCACTTCTCGAATGTTTGGTGATGGCAGACAAATGCGCTACACGCATCATGAAAAATACAGATTCCCATGCCCCTCATACCTTACCCGCCTGGGATAGCAGCGGCATTATGCCTGAAGAAGAACGGGTGCAAATCAAACAAAACTGGGATGAAATTCGCGCCATCATGTCCAACTATGTGGGTATTGTGCGCTCAAGCAAACGCCTGAGCAGCGCACGCAGACGGTTGATGCTGATTCATGAAGAAATTGCTGAGTATTACTGGCAACATCCTTTAAGCCGTAGCTTATTGGAGTTGCGCAACCTTGCCTTGCTTGCTGACTTGATGATTCGCAGCGCCCAACAACGCCAAGAATCACGAGGTTTACATTATATCAAGAACTATCCCAACCAGCTTGCCCATGCCAAAGATACCATTTTATACCCACAAGGAAGTTTATCATGAGCCAAACCAATCAAATCCTTGTCACTTACGGCAAAGACACACTCAAGCAACTTTATCATGATGTGGAACAATCTTTTGTAGCAGAAAAAAGTGGCGCTGATTTGATGGCACAAATGTGTTCGGGCGTGGATGATATGCTGGTTCATATTTGGCAAACCGTTGCGCCTGAAACATCCAAACACATCGCATTTGTCGCAGTGGGTGGTTATGGCAGAGGTGAGCTCGCACCCCAATCCGATTGGGATATTTGGTTTATCGTGCCTGAAAAAGCAGAGCAACAAATCAATGATGATATTCAAAAGTTTTTATATGTGATGTGGGATATGAGCGCAAAAATTGGTCATGCCGTGCGCACAATCAAAGAAACCATCACCCATATCAAAGAAGATTGGAACTCAGCAACCACAGCACAAGAAATGCGCCTTTTATGCGGAAACACGGCTGTTTTTGAGCATTTATCGCAAGAAACAGCTGTTTTCTTCAAAAAACAACGTAAAAAGTTTGTCGAAGCCAAACTGCAAGAACTTCAATCTCGGCATCAGCGTACGGGCGATTCTGCATTTTTGATGGAGCCTGATATTAAAGAGTGCAAAGGTGGTTTGCGTGATGTGCAATCGGTATTTTGGATAGCTAAAGCTTGGTTTGAATGCAATGACTTGGATAGTTTGGTGTCGCAAGGGCATATTTCACAACGCGAAATGCATGATTTACTGATGGCGCAAGACTTTTTATGGCGCTGTCGTACAGGGTTACACCTGCAAACCAAACGCCCCAACGATAGATTATCCTTTGAGCAGCAAGTCACCTTGGCTGAAAGCATGGGTTATCAAGCCCAAGGGCATTTGCCGCCTGTGGATGGCTTGATGAAAGATTATTTCAGCCAAGCTGGGCGCATTGCTCGTGTTTCGGGTTTAATTTTGCAAGATATTGATGAACATGCGCATGAGTCATTCTTTAAACTCACCCGTAATATTGATGATGATTTCAGTTTAACTGGCAATAAAGTCGGCATTCGCCACGCCAATGTTTTCAAAGATAACCCTCTAAATTTATTGCGTATTTTTAATGTTGCACAAGAAGACCACAGACGATTAAGCAGCACCGCCCTGCGCCAAATCCGCGAAGATGAACGCCACTTGATGAATGATGACTTCCGCGCCAATCCAAAAGCGCACAAATTATTCATGCGCATTTTAAAACACCCAAGAAATGTGGCGTGGGCGCTCAAAGAGATGACAGACACGGGTGTCTTGGGTGGTTTTGTGCCTGCATTTTATAAAATTGTGGGCTTGGGTCAGTTTAACCAATACCATGCCTATACCGTGGATGAGCATACCATTCATGCCATTGGTGAAGCACGTAATATGATACATGGTGACCGCGAATTGCGGCTTCCCCTTGCCCAAGAAGTGTTTCACCGCCTCAAACGCCCCGAATTATTATACCTTGCCCTACTCTTTCATGATATTGCCAAAGGTATGGCAGGCGACCACTCCAAAAATGGTGAAGTCTTGGCACAAGAATTTTGCGCATCTATAGGGTTAACCGAAGATGCCTCCAACTTGGTTGCATGGTTGGTCCGCCGCCATTTAACCATGGCGGTCACCTCACAACGCTTTGATTTATCCGACCCTGAAGTGATTCAAACCTTTGCCGACAAAGTGGGTAATATGGAGCGCTTAAACTGCTTATTATGTTTAACCGTAGCTGATATTGCAGCCGTTGGACCCAATGTCTGGAATGATTGGAAGGGCTCATTATTGCGCCAACTCTACCATGCCACACGCCATGCCTTGATGGGTGAGAAAATTAACCCTGAAGTTTTGGAAGATCAGCAACAAGCGCGCATTCGCAGCACCATGCAATTATCCAAACAAGCGCAAACCATTGAGCCTGTTTTAACCCGATTGCCCAATGCATTTATTGCCCATTTTCCACCCTATCAACTTGTACCCATTGCTGAAATGTTGGCAAGTTCAGGTTTCATTGATAACCAAACACCTTTTGCCACGGCATATTTTATCGACCATGAACGTTGCGATACCATGATTATGGTGGCTGCCGATGAGAAACCAGCATTATTCGCTAAACTTGCAGCCGTGATTGCTGCGGGACAAATCAATGTGGTGGCTGCCCACGCCTTTTCTTTGGGTAACCATAAAATTTTAGATGTTTTCCACATTCAAGATAAAGACAAGCAAGCCTTGGTTGAACCTCAAGATTTAGACCGTTTGCTTACTCGTATTGAAGCTGCTTTAGCCACAGATGATGGTTTAAGCGAGCCCAAACAAACTAAGGTGCGGAGTAATGTGTTGATGGAGCGTGTGCCTGTGCGTGTGCGCACCTTGCCGCTTGCATCCTTTAGCCAAACCGCCATTGAAGTTGCCGCAGCCGATAGAGCAGGTTTATTGGCAGCCTTAACCTACACCATCACCAAGGCAGGTTTTTCCATTCAAAGCGCTGCAATTTCTAGCTTTGGCGAGCGTGTGGTGGATGTATTCTTCATTCAAAACAATGGCGAGCAATTAAACGAAGAAGAAATCAAGTCCCTATGCATTTTCTTGGAAAAAGTTGCCGAATTGGACGTTAAAGACGAATAATATCCAACATATGCTCAACTTTGACAGGCATCAGCTTGATATTGGATGGTATGACCACAATCAAATCAAAACGACACTGATAACCAGCATATTTGGCATGTTGTCCAAGCCAAGTTTGTGCTGCAGAAACCATACGCCTTTGTTTATCGCTATGCATAGCATCCAAGCTTGATTCACGATTTTGATGCCCTTTCACTTCTGCAAATACTAATATATCACCTTTTAGAGCAATAATATCCAGCTCACCACGCCCAAGCCTGCGGTTGCGCTCGATGATGCTATAATCTTGCTTTTCAAGATATTTACATGCGGCATCTTCAGCCTGCTTGCCCTTGGCTGTGCTCATTGTTCTGGGGCTTTGGGGTGAATCAAATCATACACACGAGAACGCGATACATTCAAATCCTTGGCAACCTGTTTGGCTGATGCCGATGCGGATAACCCTTGGTTTTGGGCTTGATGTAAGGCATCCAAAATCATGGCATCATCAGCTTCTTTGATGTCACCCGCACCAATCATCACCACCATTTCACCCCGCCCGTCATGGGTTTGAAAGTGGGTCACCACGTCATCCAACGAACCATGAATAAACTCTTCATAGATTTTGGTTAATTCCCGCCCCACCACACAAGGTCGTGTGCCCATACCATCCAAGCTTTGTAAGGCTTGGAGCGTTTTCAAAATCCGTTTGGGTGACTCGAGAAAAACTTGCGTATCTCTAGCATCAGCAATGCGGCTTAACATAGCTTGTCTCAACTTGCCTTTGCGCGGCAAAAAACCAAGGTAAGTGAAAATGTCCGTAGGTAAACCTGACGCTGCCAACGCAGCAATCGGGCTGGAAGCACCGGGAATCGTCACCACATCAAAGCCCTTGTTGCGCAGCAAATGCACCACATGATAACCCGGGTCGTTAATCAGCGGTGTGCCTGCATCGGAAATCAAAGCCACATCCTTGCCATCTTCAAGCAAGGCTAAAATGTGTTTGGCAGCTTTGCCTTCATTGTGGTCATGACAAGGGATAAGTTTGGTATCTATCGTATAAAAATCCAATAGCTTTCGACTGGTGCGTGTGTCCTCACATGCAATCACATCAACATCTTTCAACGTTTGCACAGCACGAAATGTCATATCCTGCAAATTGCCAATCGGGGTGGCGACAATAAAAAGTTTACCCCTGCTCGGTTGATGTTTAGTTTGCGTATCCATGTTTAAGTCAGCTTATCCGTTTACTTTGGTTTCAGCAATCCTACTAAGCTCACTCGTGCTTACAAGCTGCGGTGGTGGAAGCAAGCGAAGCACCATTCATGTTGACCACCAAAAAGAAGAAGATGCCAAAGCTGCGGCGGAAGCCAAACATTTGGCAGCCATCCATGCAGAACAACAACACACCATTGACCAATTGGTAAGCCAAGCTCAATTTCAAGCACAATTAGAAAACCCAGACACAACAGCTTTAAATCAACTACAGGCCATGAGCCAAGACCCCAATATTCCTGTGCAAAGTCAAGGGCAAGCAGCCCTACAATACGCCGAGCTTTTGTTTGAATATCAGCGCCCTGAAGCTTTTCAGGCAAATGAAGAAACGGTGGAACAATGGCCAAACCACCCCTATCTACCGCATATGTATAATATGTTGGCAAAGCAGTGGATAAGCTTAGAAAACCCAGAAGCCGCCATGAAAAATCTAAGTTTAGCTTTGCAAGAGCCGCAAGTTGACCCTTATACCTTGGCTGAAAACATCGAACTATCCGACTCC
>CAMZLG010000094.1 GCA_947311495.1 uncultured Zetaproteobacteria bacterium | reverse complement strand
TGACGGTGAGTCATGCTGACCAATCACATAAAAACGTGTGCGGTTATCGTGATGGTCTTCAATATTTTTTTCTAGCAATGGAAGCTCTGTATAGTCCACAATCGCATAAGGACCAACCACGGCTGCATGCTTCCAATCCAAACCTGAATCTTTACCCAAACGCGCTTCTTCAATCATTTTTGCGGCATGAACTGTGGAAGATGCTTCCATCAAGGTCGCATTCGGCAAATGCTCAAGTAACCAATCATGGCATTGCGCCAAAGGTTGCGGGTGCGAAATCACCAATTTAATATCTTCAAGGCTCGAAGCATGACTAAACAAATGATGATGAATGGACAACTGCACTTCCGCACAGATATAAGTATCTCGTTCAAAATCAGCAAATAAGTCTAAAGTATGTGTTACCGCACCTGCAAATGCATTTTCCACAGGCACGAGTCCGTAAGTTGCCCGACCTGATTCAATCGCATCAAACACAAGCTCCAAATTGGCACATGCCATATAATTGACGGATGAACCAAATTGACGGGTTGCTGCGGTATGCGTGAACGTGCCTTCAGGCCCCAAATAGGCAATGGTCATAGGATGTTCAAGCGCTAAACATGCACCAATAATTTCGCGAAAAATACCGTGTATCGCTTCATCGGGAATACGTGTGCTGTGATTTTTATCTGCATCTTCGCCATTTTTGTCCAACAACCTACGAATAATAGATGCTTCACGACTTGGCACATAAAACGGCGTATTGGCAGGTTGGTTTTTCTTGTGCTCGCCAACCTTGGCTGCAAGCGATGCACGCTCATAAATCAACTGCAACACTTTATCATCCACAGCATCAATAGCGTGTCTTAGTTCATCTAGGTTAGTCTCGGGCTTGCTCGAATCAGAATGCGAAGTCATGAGCGAAGCATAAAGCGTGCGCTCAATTTAGAAAGCATGGATTTCAACTTCATTTGCACAAAACATAAAAAAGGCTGCAAATGTTTCCACTTGCAGCCTTAATATAGAATCAAGAAAGATTATTTTACTTTCTTAGGTGTTGTACGTTTACGCTCTGTTTCGTTAAGGATACGTTTACGCAAGCGAATGTTTTTTGGCGTAATTTCCACCAATTCATCATCTGCAATAAACTCAATTGCACGTTCAAGCGACAGAGTTAATGGTGGCACCAAGTCCACTTTTTCATCTGTGCCAGATGCACGTACGTTGGTAAGTTTTTTCTCACGGCTTGCATTCACCACCAAATCCGAATCACGGCTATGAATACCAATAATCATACCTTCATAAATTTTCACACCAGCACCCATAAACAGCTTACCACGTTCTTGGATTTTCCAAAGACCGAATGACACTGTCTCACCTGCACCGTTGGCAATCAATACACCATTGGAGCGACCTGGGAGCTGACCAACAAACTCACCATAAGCATGGAACACATGGTTCATGGTTCCTGTACCACGGGTGTCTGTTAGGAATTCCGATGTATAACCAATCAAACCACGGGTTGGGCACATAAACTCAATGCGCGTCATACCATCATCAGCTGTTTCCATGCTGGTCATTTCTGCACCACGCTTTCCAAGCTTTTCAATGATTGTGCCTTGATACTCTTGCTCAACATCAATGGTTACATGTTCATAAGGCTCTTGTTTGACACCATTTTCTTCACGTACAATCACTGTTGGACGCGACACTGCCATTTCAAACCCTTCACGGCGCATATTTTCAAGCAAAATACCAATATGCAATTCGCCACGGCCTGACACTTTATAAATGTCTGCCGAATCTGTTTCTTCCACACGCATGGCAACATTGGTACGAATTTCTTTAAACAAACGGTCCCGAATTTGACGTGTGGTGATAAACTTACCTTCTTGCCCAACAAGTGGTGATTTATTCACATGCAATTCCATAGACAATGTTGGTGCATCAACAGTCATCACAGGCAACGCCTTAGGATTTTCTTTATCCGTAATCGTTTCACCAATATTGATATGCTCAATACCTGCGACCGCAATCAAGTCACCCGCCATCGCTGATTCAACTTCAACACGATCCAAACCTTTAAAACCAAGCAATTTGGTCACTTTAAAATTGGATTGCGAGCCATCTGCATGAACCACACCAACTTGCTGTCCTGATTTAATCGTACCGTTAGCAATACGACCCACAACAATACGTCCGATATATTCATCCCAATCCAAAGTGGTGGCAAGGATTTGCAATGTTGCTTCCGGGTCACCTTGAGGTGGTTCAACATGTTCCATGATTGTTTCAAACAAACAAGTCATATTATCTGATTCTTCAGTGTGATCCATCATGGCATAACCATTTTTGGCAGAGGCAAACACCACAGGAAACTCTAGCTGCTCATCGCTTGCACCCAATGCTGCAAACAAATCGAATGTTTTATCCACAACCGCATCTGGGTCTGCACCATCACGGTCAACCTTGTTCACAACCACAATAGGCTTCAAACCAAGCGCCAAGGCTTTACCTGTTACAAAACGTGTTTGTGGCATAGGACCTTCAGCCGCATCCACCAAAAGCACAACACCATCCACCATGTTTAATACACGTTCTACTTCGCCGCCAAAATCCGCATGGCCAGGTGTGTCAACGATGTTAATATGCGTGCCGTTATATGTAATCGCTGTGTTTTTTGCAAGAATCGTAATCCCACGCTCTTTCTCAATATCATTGGAATCCATCACGCATGTTTCCAAATCTTCACGCATATCATCCAGCGTGCCTGATTGCTTGAGCAACTCATCGACAAGTGTTGTTTTGCCATGGTCAACATGGGCAATAATGGCAATATTTCTTAAATTACGGGACATAGTCTTAACCTCAAAATAACTTCAAAACCTTTGTGATTTTTCACAAAAGGCGGCGCATAGTAACAGGAAGTCTGACAATAGAAAGCAATGTGGTTTTTTGTTTATGAATCACTTGAATCCAGCTGACGCAACGCCTCATAAACCACAATAGAACATGCATTGGCAAGGTTAAGCGAGCGCACAGGCGCATCATCCCGCATAGGAATGGTCAGCGCGTTTATTTCTAGGCGAATTGACTCAGGAAGCCCGCGAGTTTCAGGGCCAAATATCAACACATCATGCGGCTGATACGACACATCCCAATAACTTTGTTTGGTTTTGGTGGTTAAACCAAACAAACGCGGCGTGCACGGCAAATTATCTTGCAACCAATCTTTAAGTGCATCCCAATCGTCATGCTGTTGCACATCAAGGTGTTCCCAGTAATCTAGCCCTGCTCTACGCACTTGCTTTTCTGACAAATCAAAGCCCAGCGGATGTACCAAATGCAATTGACTTCCCGTACAAGCGCAAAGTCTTGCAATATTTCCTGTGTTCGGTGGAATTTCAGGTTCAAAGAGAACAATATGCAATGGTGCTTTCAATATTTCGCCTCATGAGTTGCTATAAATGTGGCTAACCTAGCCTTTAAAAAAAAACATGCACCCCCACCTTTACATAACGAAAGTTACAATCTATATTAATGGTCATTATTTGCTTTTGTGAGGGACTTATGCGTTTACTACTTTTAATTTTTACATTGTTTTTAGCATCTTGCGGCGCTAACAGCAACACGGGCACATCGACAGATGTTACGATTTCACTGGGGCAGTCGGTCGCATCAGGTGCAATTGGTGCTACAGGTAGTATTCCAGCTTCTGTCCAATCTGTATCCGTTGAAGCTTTGAATGCTTCAGGAAAAGTTATTGCAGGACCAATCATTGCCAATCGCCCTAATTTCACCGTTAGAATTCGAGTGCCCAATGGCAATGGTATTCGCTTTCGCATTCTTGCTTTTGACACCAAAGATGCCAAAGGAAAAACATTATATGAAACATTATCTGCGCCTGTTGACTTAAAAGGAAAACCCGTAGCAGTCCCTGTAAAAATGAGTTTATCTGTTGCGGTTACTTCTGATAAAACCATCGTATTCCGCAATGGCTTTGTTAACTTTAATGGATTTGTATCTGGTAATGTTCCACAAGCATCATCTCCGCTTATTTGGGCAAAAACTGGTGGTTCTTTTGACATAATCGGCACAAACGGAGCAACTGCAACTTGGATTGCACCCAACACACCAAACACATACACCATTGCTGCACGTATTGACCCAGCCGTAAACCCAGACCAAGACCCCACGGTTAAAGATTCTGTTCAAGTTGAGGTCGTCAACCGCAAACCACGTGTCACAAGCTTTAACACAACACCCATTTCGGTAGTAGCTGGCACCCAAACAACGCTTACTATTACCAACTTTGCTACGGTAGTAGATGATGATGGGGATACATTGACTATATCAACGAAAAATAAACCAAGCTGGGTGCTAATCAACCCAAGCACACCCACAGCTTCTCCACTCACCATAAATATTGACGTTAATTCATCATCTGTTGCAGCAGGTAACTACACATTCACCCTTGGTGTGTCTGATGGCTTTGGCGGCATGATTGCTCGAAGCATCAATATCACTGTTACGGGCGCACCAGTAGCCCCTACCCCAACCATTACCAGCCCAACATCAGGAGCCATAGTAACGGCTAATTTCTTCATCAGTGGAAACGTTGCTGTATCATCCCTTCCTCCTTCTGCATCAGGGATACCTATCGACATTTATATTGATGCTAGCTTTGCTGGAACTAATTTCGCCATATCCGATGGAGCAACCGCGTATTTTTCTTTTAGCCCTACTGGACTCACCAGTGGTTCACACACAGCTATTGCCTATTCAAGAATTAATGGTGTGCGCAGTGCTCCCTCAAATACTGTTACTTTTACATATACAACCCCTGCACCTAACATAACAACCAATAATGTTTTATCGCTTGCCAGTGCTTCTGTAACGCCTGCGGTGATAGATCAATTATTATTAGAGACAACAGATGCTGATACCCCACCAGCAGGTTTGATATATACAATTACCAGCACGCCAACTCAGGGAACATTATCAACAACTGCTGGTGGTACGTTACCGATAAATGGTCAAGTTTCGCAGGATGTCATGAACCAAGGAAACTTTAAATACACCCCCGCCGCTTCCGCCAATGGACGTGACAGCTTCACTTTTACCGTTACCGATGGTATTACCACTCGAAATGGTGTATTTCTCATTTCTTATAACTTTGGGGCTGCCAAAACCACCATTTCTGCACTAAATGGTAACAACATCATAACATCTGGCGCAACGTGCAACACTGTATGGGATGCGTATGGCTCTCCTTATGTCGTTCAAGATAATATTACTATTCAAACTGGCTGTAATTTGTTTATTAAGGCAGGTGTTATCATTAAAGCTGCTGCGAGCAGCTTAACAGTCAACTATGGTGGCACACTGGACATCTACGGCACAGCAGCCCAACCCGTAACTTTCACATCCATTCATGATGATAGTGTGGGTGGCGACAGCAATGCCAATGGCGGTGCAACCACGCCTGCGATAAGCCAAGGTGTTTCCTTAACTTATAATACTGGAAGCTTGGGAAGCATGTCCTTCTTTAATATGAAATACAGTGATGGTTTCTCCATTAAATCCGCTATACCCATGAATGATGTCAGCCGCTTTGATGGTGGATTTGGTATGAGTTTTTCAGGAGCAATGAATCAAACTGTCTCTAACCTACATATTGAACATAATGGTATTGGTGGTGACACAGCCCTTTACATGAGTGGCACGGGCACCAACCCTGTATTCACAGGTGTAAATACAGTGGATAAATATGGCGGTGTTCATGAGACTGTGGTTATCAGCAGTGGCGCAAATCCAAACTTCCAAAACTTCACCATAGATAACCATGGCTCTAACCAGCCTGCACTTGCCATCTATAATGCAGGAACGAACCCTCTCATTCAAAACAACACCATACAAAATGCAACCAATAGTGATTCGGTTCGCATTGGTTCTGGCGCTTCACCTATACTCGCCAACAATATTATACGTAATTCCAAGACTGGTGTATATATGAGTATTTGGTTTAATCCTATTGTAGGCAAAGCTGGTGATGTCACGCTCCGCAACAACAAAATAGTCAATAATCAAACGGGCATCTATATTAAAAACACAACCTCAGCGATAGTTACAAACAATCTAATTCGTGGAAACAGTTCCGAAGGCGTTAGAGTAGGGACACTCAATCAAACTTTAGATGCCATCCAAATTCGCAACAATCTCATTGGTGAAAACGGCACAGGCATACATGTTGTTGGCAACACCAACCCAACAACAGACACTTATGCAACCATTGAAAGCAATACAATTGGGGCAAGCACTGGCACTGCAGGTGTTCTTTTCGACAAATACACCAATATTAATTTAAATTATAATATTTTATCTGGTAACCCCACAGATGTTTTAACGCAATCAATCGCATTAGCCTCAAGCTATAACCTAACGACAGATGCCTCATTGCCAACAGGTGGGCTATCTACAAACATCTATGCAGACCCTCAGTTTACATCGGGTTTTTATATAAGTGATGGCACTGGTTTAAATGGTAACAATACTGTCGCAACTTCACCTGCAATCGACCCCCTAGGTCTTACTGTTTTAGCATCCAGCCAACCCTTAGACTTTTATGCACAACCTAATATTATAGATTCTGGCATATTGGATTTAGGTTATCATCATGCAAACCCAGCACCTATAATATCTCCCACTACAAGTGTTGTTACTTCCTCAGTGCTTCCCGGTGGCGTTTCTCAAATTGATATTAAAATATTAATCATACCTAAAGATAACATAGGAAGTATTATTGGTGCAGGTTTGGATGTTCAGGTTTCTATGCCTGCACAAGGTTTTATTTCTCAGGTTTCAGACTTAGGTGATGGAGGCTATGAATTACTTTACTCAACACCCATCCCTTCACCGGGCTCAGTTTCTCTTGGTATTTCAGCCAACGGAGTATCAATACCAAACACGATAACTTGGTAAACATACACCTAGCCAGCAAGCCTAATCTTGGATACGCTTCACCTTCTTAAATCGAAGGTGAGGTTTCCATGATTCAAATCTGTATTGCAACAACACAACAAAGCAAGGTGTCGATATATCCATTGTTGGATAGTGCTGCACTCACCACATCAGGTGAAAGCATCAAATCAGATAGTGCGGTTGCGAACTTCTTGGCAGCAGGTGAGCATCAAGGCAAGTTTGGTGTGATGCGTAGTGTGTATTTGGATGATGAGCGCGCTTTATTTGTTGGCACTGCCGAAACCGAAAAACTTACCTTACACAAGCTTCGTACACTAGCTGCCAAAGTTGCCCAAAAGCTGAACAAAAACAGCGTGGAACATGCTGATATTTATCTCAGCGAATTAGAAGTTTTAGGTGCAAGCCTTGCCGATAAAGTTCAAGCTATTGCTGAAGGTTTGTGGCTGGGTTTATACACATTCGATACTTACCAAACCAAAGAAAAAGAAGCCGAAACCGAATTGGCATCCATCAACATCATTGTCGATGGCGATACAAACGAAGCCGAACAAGCATTAGCCGCTGCCAAAGCCATTGCATCAGGCACTATCTTCACCCGTGATTTGGGTAATGAACCTGGCAATGTGTGTACCCCAGAATATTTAGGCGACCAAGCCTCAGCCTTGTCACACCCCAAACTTAAAACCACAGTTTTGGATAAAGCAGCCATTGAAAAAGCAGGTTTTACTGCCCTACTCGCCGTCAACCAAGGCTCGGATATTGAGCCGCGTTTTATCGTGATGGAATATAATGGTGCAAACAATGATGATGCGCCCATCGCTTTGGTCGGCAAAGGTTTAACATTCGATGCAGGCGGTATTTCCATCAAACCCGCAGGGCAAATGGATGAAATGAAATTTGATATGTGTGGCTCTGCGGCAGTGCTTGGCATTTTCAAAGCTGTGACCGAAATGAATTTGCCGATTAATTTACTCGGCGTGATTCCATCAACAGAAAACCTGCTCGGTGGTTCAGCGTATAAACCCGGTGATATTGTCACCACTTACAAAGGGCTGACCATTGAAGTGTTGAACACGGATGCAGAAGGTCGTGTGATTTTATCCGATGCACTAGCTTATGCCGCAGAACAAAATCCTGCTGAAATCATTGATTTTGCAACACTTACAGGTGCATGTGTAATTGCGCTTGGTGGACAAGCCACAGGACTCATGGGCACATCTGATAACATCAAACAGGGTCTTATCGCATCTGGGCAGAAAACACACGATAGAGTGTGGGAAATGCCTATGTTTGACGAATACCAAGAACAAATCGACTCCAAAATCGCTGACATCAAAAACACGGGTGGGCGCGAAGCAGGCACGATTACTGCCGCATGTTTCTTATCTCGCTTTGTTGATGATATTCCTTGGGCGCACCTAGACATCGCAGGCACAGCTTGGAACATGAAAGGCACAGATATTTCACCTGTGGGTGGCGCAACAGGTGCTGGCGTGCGTTTAATTATGGATTATTTACGTAACAAAGCGTGAGATAACACACTTTAATCCCCTACTACGCTGATAGTTTGCATCATCTAGGGGATGCTACATGAGCCAAGATTTCTGGAAAAATATCGAAGCCTACAAGGATTTTAACCAATCCTTTGATGTTAAGGCATACACACCATTTGACCCCACATGGCATTTGTTTATTGCTGATATTCAAGGCTCTACCCTTGCCATCAAAGAAGGTCGCTACAAAGATGTGAATATGATTGGCGCGATGTCGATTGTCGCTGTGCTTAATGTGTGTGATGATATTGAAATACCGTTTGTGTTTGGTGGTGATGGCGCATCTCTGCTAGTACCTGAAACACATGTGAAAAAAGCCACAGAAGCCCTACTTGGCACCAAAGCCAAGTCTGAACAAGATTTTGATTTACACTTGCGTATTGGCTCCATTTCTGTACAGGCGCTTAATGATAAAGGTATTGATTTACTTGTTGCCAAACATGAAATATCCAAAGACTACAAACAAGCCATTTTCTATGGTGGTGGCATGAGCAAAGCCGATGACCTTATCAAAAGTGATGCCAATTATTGTTATGAGCTTCCCCAAGATATGCCCGAAGCAGATTTCACTGGGCTTGAATGCCGCTGGCAGGATATTCCCTCGCCCAAAGATGAAACATTAAGTTTGCTTGTGGTTGCCGATGATGCCAAGGATTACAAAAAACTATTGGCGTACATGGCAAAAAACATTGGTGGTTATCAGCAACGCAACCCTGTGCAAGAAAAGAAACTTCAATTGTCGCTTTCTTTTTCGCAACTTGCGCATGAAGCCAAGGCGAAAGCCAAAGGTTTTCAGCGTGTTGTTCTGACCAAAAAATTATGGCTTGCAAATATCCTCGGCATTATTTTAATCAAGCTGGATGCCAAACTTGATAATTCATCATGGGGGCAATATAAAAAACAAGTCACCCAAACCACAGATGCTGAAAAATTTGATGATGTGCTTCGCATGACCTTTGCCGCAGCAACGAATGACCGCATCAAACTTGAAAAGTATCTCGCCAAACAACACCAGCAAGGCAAACTATGTTACGGCACACACATCAGCAACCGAGCACTGATGACATGTTTGGTCTTTGAGCGCATGGGTAGCCAAGTACATTTCGTGGATGCGGCTGATGGTGGTTATGCCATGGCGGCTGTGGGTTTGAAGAAGCAACTCAAAGCCAAGAAAAGCGATTGAAGTAGAAGTCAGCTAGCCTTCCTATATTTTACAATCATGATCACAATAAGAAAACAACAAATCGTGCTCAAAAAAGATACAGCAACCATTAACCATTGCGATAGGTGCATATAAAAGGCAGTGAATATTCCCGACGCAATCGTAAATACACACCATTGAAACAAAGAAATGCCATCCACATTCTTCGTCACCCATGTCACACGAAGCTGGTCAATAAACCCGACTGAAAAAATCAATGCCGCCACTGAACCCAATACCTGCCAATAGTCTACCATTTAACCACCTTTTATCATACACAAGCAAGGCATCCAAATATGAGGAAGCACGTTGTCAGCAAGCATCATAACTCAACATAAAAAAAAGCACCCACAATTTCTCGTGAGTGCTTTAATATATGGCATCCCCAAGGGGAGGTGTTCTTAACCCCAGTTTACCTAACAGTTTCAAGGAATAATAAGAAAGTATAGACAAATGTCACCTAAAATATGGATATTTCATTGATGACAAATGTCCGACAAACAGCTCGCATTTCAGACATTTGTCATGACATTTGACTGTTTTATACTTTAACAAAACCCAATTGAAGGTTTCTTGTCGGGTTCTTTGACTGCCACTTCTTCTTTCAAAGCGTGGAGCAACATATCAGCTGCAGGTTGCTGACCTAAAATAGCCAATCGTTTTTTCACTGCTGAAAAATCGCCTGGTGCTAAGTTCGAAATTGCCGAAAGTTCTTTCTTGATATGATGTGGAATCTCTCCTTCACACTCTTGATCAAACATGCGGTACGCTTGATCACAAGACAAGTAATCAAACTGAATTTTTAATGCAAACCGTCTCAGGCTAGCCTGATCAAGATTGTCCATTAAATTGGTTGAACAAAAGAACAGCCCTTCAAAGTTTTCCATTTGCACCAAAAGCTCATTCACTTGGGTGACCTCCCAAGACTGTTTGGCATCACGTCTATCACGCAGCAGTGAATCAGCCTCATCCAAGACCAATACCGCACCCTCTGCCGCTGCTTCCTCAAACATGCGAGCAATATTCTTCTCAGACCCACCAACATACATATCCAACAAGTCCGATGCTTTTTTACTAAGCAATGGCATATCCAATGATTTGGCAATAAACCCTGCAAGTGCGGTCTTACCTGTGCCAGGCGCACCATAGAAGCAAATATTGCCGCGCTTGCTCCGTTTAAGCCCTTCAATCATGTTTT
>CAMZLG010000093.1 GCA_947311495.1 uncultured Zetaproteobacteria bacterium | reverse complement strand
TGCTTCAGGTGTATCAGTTGCGTCATCAGCGGTCATAAATGTAAAACTCCATTGTTTTGCATATGATAATAATCTTGCATAAACAAATTAATAAATAGGGTGTCAATAAAGAATTGTCTTAAAAGATTTTGCTGCGGATATGAAACTTGCAGCCATCTCATGTATCAAAGACAAGCGATTGCTATAAGGCATATGTTACACTGTCAACGAAAAACAAAAGTGTGCTACTGAATAAACACAGGCAAATCATATCGCATCTCACCTCGCCCGTCGCGCACCGTCACTTTAATCATCTTTGGTATCACAGGAGGGTTCTGCTGATTAAGCACTTGCTTGTAACCTGATTTCGCCACAAACACTTCCACCGCAAAGGATTCTACTTCAGCCAAATCCCAAGCAATCGGCTCCACATGGGTGCGCGCCCAAGGACTGATGGCTTCTCGTTTTAATGTATTGGTATCTTCATCCACATAATAACGTATCAGCGTTAAACCTGGATACATCGGGTCGCAAATCAACAGTTGCAACTCATCAAAGTCATCTTGCCCACGGCTATCATTAATAAGCTTCACCACAGGTATATTTTCATCTTCAGACTTGCTCAAATAAGCTACATCACGGCGCAATTGTTTGCCCACCCACTGCTGCTTTTCCAGTTGCACACGGCTTTCTTTGAGCATAGCAAAACCTTCACCTGCAGGCCCTAGCGCTGTATATGTTACAGATGCAATCAAGGAAAACACTACAATCGCAAGCAGTACTTCAAGTAGGGTAAACCCTTGGGAATATTTACGGCTTGGCATGGAATAAAAACAAAGACACATCAGGTTCATTGGCATAGGAAACAACCACATTTTGGCGCACAAAATTATCCAATTGCGTTTTTTCAGCGGATAACTTCCAATGCATTTTCATGCCTCGCGCCTCAACATCACCTTCTTTATCATCAAGTTGCACCACAGCACTTAAACGCTGCTGTTCTAAGATATTCGTTGCAACTTCCAGCATGGTTGAATGCACAATCAAAGTGCGTTGTGTGTCTGCGGATAAACCCAAGCGTCCAGCAAGTACAGTGAGTGCCACCGCTGCAATACCAAGCGCCACCAAGGTTTCAATCAGAGTGAAGCCTCGCTCCTCGGCTTGCTTATTCATGGTTTATTTTAGCCCTAAAACATCCTGCATATCATAGCGCCCTGCATCTTGCGCCTTTAACCAAAGTGCTGCACGTACTGCGCCTTTGGCAAACACCATTCTATCCGATGCAAAGTGATTAATTTCAATGCGCTCTTCATCGGCGATAAACATCGCTTTATGGTCACCCACAATATTACCACCACGCACCACTGAGAAACCTATGCTTCCACTTTCTCTAGCACCCGTAATGCCTTCTCGGCTGTACACAGCAACATCATCAAGTTTCACATCACGACCTGCGGCTAATGCTTTGCCCATGGCGAGTGCCGTTCCTGATGGGGCATCCACTTTATGTTTGTGGTGTGCTTCATAAATCTCTGCATCATAATCAGCATTGAGCACTTGAGCGGCTTGTTGAATAAGGTTAAGTGCCAAATTCACACCCACTGAATAGTTGGCTGCAACCACCGTGGGTGAATCTTGAAGAATCGCATCTAGCTCAGCTTGTTGGTCAGCATCAAAACCCGTTGTGCCAATCACCATTGCCATGTTGTGGTCAGCCACAAATCTTGCGTGATTCAAACATGCTTCCGGTGAGGTGAAATCAATCAACACATCCCCTGCTGCGCAACCATCCAAGTTGTCTGTAATATTTGCGCCTAGTGCATCCAAGCCCAACATCACACCTGCATCCTTGCCTATGCTGGGAGCGCCCGCGCGCTCTGTTGCGCCAACCAGCTCTGCACCTTGGGCTTGAACCACTGCACGGATAAGCATTTGTCCCATTCGACCTGAAGCACCTGTAATGATGATACGCATACTTATCCCCTTATGACTGCTGTTGATGAAAGCCCTACATTATAGCCAATAGCTCAGCTTGCCAAATCATCCCACAAATCTTTGACTTTACCCAAGAATGATGAGCGTTCGGGGTAAACTTCATCCCCTGTCTCTTCGGCAAATGCTTTGAGCAATTCTTTTTGTTTGTCCGTCAATTTTTTAGGCACTGCAATTTGCACACGTACATACAAGTCTCCTTGCTGACGTACGCGTACATCTTTAACACCATGCCCACGTAAGCGGAATACGCGTCCACTTTCCGTACCTGCCGGAATTTTGATTTTTACTTTGCCATCCAAGGTTGGCGCATCCACTTCTGAACCCAAGGTCGCTTGTGGGAAAGTAATCGGCATTTCGCAGTGTAAGTCTGCACCATCACGCTCAAAAATAGAGTGTTCTTTGATACGAACCACAATAAACAAGTCGCCCGAAGCACCACCATTGGTCCCAGCTTCACCTTCGCCTGACACACGCACTTGCGCACCATCATACACACCTGCAGGAATCTTAACTTTAAGACTCTTCTTCACTTTTTTACGACCTGTACCGCCACAAGTTACACACGGTGATTCAATTTTCTTGCCTGCACCATTACAACTCGGGCAAGGACGACGTACCGCAAAGAAACCTTGCTGCATCTGCACTTGACCATGCCCGCCGCATGTTGAACAAGGTACAGGGTTGGTGCCAGGGCGCGCACCTGAGCCACTGCAAGTACCGCAGGACTCATGTTTAGGTATTTCCAACTCAACCTCTTTACCTACGGCCGCCTCTTCAAGTGTGATAGACAAATTATAGCGTAAATCCGAACCTTGATTGTTGGCTTGCGCTGCACCACCACCGCCAAAGGCATCGCCAAACATGCTGCCGAACAAATCACCAAAATCTTGATAGGCGTGCGAACCTTGGAAACCACCCGAACCAAAACCGCCCATTTGGTCATCTACACCAGCATGCCCATATTGGTCATAACGCGCGCGTTTATCCGCATCCGACAACACTTCGTAAGCTTCGGTTACTTCTCGAAAGGATTCAGCAGCTTTTTCATCATCAGGGTTACGGTCTGGGTGAAACTTCATCGCAAGCTTGCGGTAGGCGCGTTTAATGTCGTTGTTTTCTGCGCCTTTATCAACGCCCAACACATCATAATAATCTCGTTTACTCACCCAAATCTCCTAAAATTAAATCGTTATAACATTACACAAAAAACGGAAAAGGAGCAGGGCTTTTCAACCCCACTCCCATTTTTCTTTAAGCTACGAGGCACAGCTTATTTTTTATCGTTTTCATCCACCACTTC
>CAMZLG010000092.1 GCA_947311495.1 uncultured Zetaproteobacteria bacterium | reverse complement strand
GCTAAACACCGAATACACACCCAAACTGATGGTCAATAACCCCAATGCGACATGGGCAAGCGCATCAGGGATTTGCACAATGATAAACCCGCCAATCACCACACCAGGCAAACCTGAAATCAACATCAGCAAGGCAAGCTTTCGTTGCAACAAATCTTCTTTGAGATACCGCGCCACAGCCCCCAAACCCAAAGCAACACTGGCGATTTTGTGGGTTGCCAAAGCAATGCTAAACGGTAAACCCAACAAAAGCAGGGCAGGCAACTGAATCAAACCCGCACCACCACCCGCCAGCGAGGAAAATGTGTTGGCAACCAATGAAATGGCAAAAAGCAGAGCTTGTTCAAACATGGTTGGGATATTGTGGTGCAGTCATAATATGTAAAGAGTTAGTATTTATTAAGTAGGGTTTATCTTGATATTTCAATTTGACTTTTAAGCGCAGTTGCCGATAATTGGGTACTTACTATGGATTTCGATAAAGGTGTTATTAATGAGTACCCAACTAGCGGTTAAACAAGCAGCACTTGCATTAAGTATAAGTGAACAACGTGTTCGAACACTCTGTCGTACAGGGATACTTCTAGCTACTAAATTTGGTCGTTCATGGATGATTGACGAAGATTCTGTTAATCAGTATGGGCTGCAATCAGCCCACATGGTTGCAGAAGACCATGCAACATATGATATATCTAAAAGTACTAAGCCGATTGCTCTTAGTTTCTTTTCAGGGGCAATGGGCTTAGATATAGGGATTGAAAAAGCTGGGTTTGATGTTCGTCTTGCGTGTGAGGTTGATAAATACTGCCGTCAGACAATTGCTATTAATAAACCAAATATAGCACTGTTAAGCAATATCAATGACTATTCTAAGCTAGATATTCTAGAAGCTTCGGGGCTTCATGAAAATGATGAAATTGACCTTGTTGTAGGAGGCCCACCATGCCAAGCTTTTAGCACTGCAGGGAATCGTAAAGCTTTTCATGATGATAGAGGAAATGTGTTTTTAAAATACATTGATTTAGCCATTGAGTTAAACCCTAAGTATATAGTAATTGAAAATGTACGGGGTTTGCTGTCTTGTCCAATGAATCATAGACCGCACAATGAAAGAGATACTGAAGACCTAAATGTATCAATTGATGAAATGAAAGGAGGAGCCCTTAACTTTATTTTATCCAAATTAAAGGAATCTGGGTATGCCTACTCTTTTAACTTGTATAACTCGGCAAACTTTGGAACTCCTCAAGTGAGAGAGAGGGTAATCATTATATGTTCAAGAAATGGGAAAGTTCCACCATATTTAGTACCAACCCATTCTGATAGAGGAGAATTTGGGCTGCCCAAATGGCGGACTTTTAAGCAGGCTGTTAAAGGGCTAAAAGAACATCAACATCTAAACTTTCCAGAAAAAAGATTGAAGTACTATAGGATACTAAAGTCTGGTGAGAACTGGAAAAACTTGCCAAAAAGTTTACAAAAAGAGGCGATGGGGAAATCTTATTATTCAGGTGGTGGCAAGACAGGCTTCTTAAGAAGGTTAGCATGGAACAAACCATCGCCAACTGTTGTTACTCACCCAGCAATGCCCGCTACTGACTTAGCACACCCTGAAGAGGATAGACCTTTATCCATTCAAGAATACAAACGTATTCAGGAGTTTCCAGATGATTGGGTTTTGGCGGGGCCTTTAATTCAGCAATATAAACAAGTTGGAAATGCAGTTCCTTCAAGCTTAGGACTCGCTGTAGGAAGCCTTGTTATGTCTCTTCTGAATAATAAAAGTCCAAAACAGTTTGTTGGGTTCAAGTATTCACGATATAATAACACTAGTCATAATGAATGGGAAAAACAGTTTTTAAAAGCACTTGATATTGTGTCGCAGCCAAAGGTTGCACAACAAGAAATTCAATTTGGTTAATTTTCGGGTATCAAGTTCCAAGGGTTGTTATTTTCGACAGATAAACAGTCTGGATTCCTTATTAATATTTGCTGAACAAACTGAACAAAGTTATCTTCGGACAAGTCAGTAGTGCCACAAATTTCATTTAAGAACGACCACATATACTCAATGCGATCAGCTTTGATTCTATACCACTTCTCAATTTGAGTGCCATTACGTACAGCACTACTTGAACTGTTTTCAGAGTTACTTCTATTTTTAATTTGTAAGAGTCTTCCATCTTCATGTACGAAGTCTACAGATTTCACTGTTTCACCCCATGCACAATGCCAACCACTATCCAACAGGTTTATAGATAAATATTCCTCAAGTATTAACCCTAAAATATTTTCTGCGGACATTCCCAAACGGTGGGCAAAGGTTATTTTGTTCAATTCATCATCTGTTAAATTATTTAATCGCGCACCAATAATTATTTCAATAATTGGATCCGCCACCGTTCCTAGAGGGTTTGATATTCGTTGTGATGCTCTACCACTAAAGCCCCCATGATATTTGAGTAGCCATTTCTTAATAACATCATGTTCATTGTCATTATTTCCACCAATGTTCCCTGGAACCCTTTCAATATCGTTTACGATAGCAGAAAAAACAAACTTTAAGCTGTTATCCCAATTAATATTTTCTTCATTTGCTATTGCTCTTGCAACTTCTATTGCTCGGTTTACCCCTAAATTTTGAATAGCTTCTTTTAGTTTCATTCTTGGCTCCGTAAAACAACACGATTATTTATTTGTCCGTATCTTGATAGGAATTGACTAATGATGTCAACGTAGAAAAAAAAGCATGGAATGTTAAAGTCCCGCAAAACTTTTAAGACACAGGAAAACCCTATGACATCCAAACACACCATTATTTACACCAAAACTGATGAAGCACCCATGCTGGCAACGGCTTCATTTTTGCCGATTGTACAGGCGTTTACCAAGACGGTGGGTGTGGACGTGGTGAGCAAGGATATATCGTTGGCAGGGCGTATATTGGCGCATTTCCCTGATTATTTGAATGATGAGCAACAACAAAGCGATGCCTTGGCAGAGCTTGGTGCGTTGGCAAAAACACCTGAAGCCAATATCATCAAACTACCCAATATCAGTGCATCCATTCCGCAGCTTCAAGCTGCGATTAGTGAGCTTCAAGACCATGGTTATGCTATTCCCGATTATCCTGCGCAAGCGAGTAACGATAAAGAAAAAGACATCCAAAGCCGCTATGCCAAGGTGTTGGGTTCTGCGGTGAATCCTGTGTTGCGCGAAGGCAATTCAGATAGGCGCGTGGCAGCGGCTGTGAAACAATATGCCAAAGATAATCCACACAGCATGGGTGAATGGTCTGCCGATTCCAAATCGCATGTGGCGCACATGGCAGATGGTGATTTTTATGGCTCTGAGCAATCGGTGGTGATGAGCGGGGCGGATACACTGTCTATCATCTTGGAAACCCAAGCAGGGCAAAGCATTACGCTGAAAGACGGTTTAAGTGTTGAATCGGGTGAAGTGGTGGATGCGGCGGTGATGTCTAAGGCTGCATTGCGCGATTTTTATGCGGCAGAAATTGCTGATGCCAAAGACAAGGGTGTGTTGTTATCCCTGCATTTGAAAGCCACCATGATGAAAGTGAGCGACCCGATTATGTTTGGTCATGCGGTGGAAGTGTATTTCAAAGATGTGTTTGAAAAATATGCCGACACCTTTAAAAAATTGGGTGTGAACACCAAAAACGGACTTGGTGATGTGTATGCCAAGATTGCCGACTTGCCAGATGATGAGCGAGCAGCGATTGAAGCGGATATTGAAGCGGTGTATGCCATGAACCCTGATTTGGCGATGGTGGATTCGGATAAAGGCATCACCAATTTACATGTGCCAAGCGATGTGATTATTGATGCATCTATGCCTGCGGCGATTCGTTCATCGGGCAAAATGTGGGGCAATGATGGCAAGCTGCATGATATGAAAGCCATGATTCCAGACCGCTGTTATGCGGGTATTTATCAAGAAACCATTCAGTTTTGCAAAGAAAATGGTGCGTTTGACCCAACAACCATGGGTTCTGTCGCCAATGTGGGGCTGATGGCGAAAAAAGCCGAAGAATATGGTTCACATGATAAAACCTTTGAAATTGCTGAGAAGGGTACTGTGAACGTGGTCAATGCTGCGGGTGATGTGTTGATGAGCCATGCCGTGGATGCAGGTGATATTTGGCGGGCATGCCAAGCCAAAGATGTTGCCATCAAAGATTGGGTGAAATTGGCGGTTTCTCGCGCGCAAGCCACAGGTAATCCTGCGATTTTCTGGTTGGATGAAGGCAGAGCGCACGACGCCAATTTGATAACGAAAGTGAAGCTATACTTGCAAGACCATGAGATTGGCGATTTGGATAATCAGATTATGTCGCCCAATGCTGCGATTAAACATGCCTTGATGCGCGTGAAAGCAGGCGAAGACACCATTTCAGTGACAGGTAATGTGTTGCGTGATTATTTAACCGATTTGTTCCCAATTTTGGAGTTGGGCACCAGCGCAAAAATGCTGTCCATTGTGCCATTGTTGGCAGGTGGTGGTTTGTTTGAGACTGGCGCTGGCGGCTCTGCCCCCAAACATATCCAGCAGTTTATCCAAGAAGGGCATCTGCGTTGGGACTCCTTGGGTGAGTTCTTGGCACTTGCAGTATCTTTAGAAGATATGGCAGCGAAAACTGATAATTCAAAAATAGCTGTGCTTGCCGCATCTTTGAATGATGCCAATACACAATTCTTGAAAAATAATAAGTCACCATCTCGCAAAGCGGGTGAGTTGGATAATCGTGGCAGTCACTTTTATTTGACCATGTATTGGGCGGAGGCTCTGGCAGCGCAAAGCGATGATGCCGAACTTCAAGCCAAGTTTGCACCACTTGCCAAAGCGTTGACCGAGAATGAGCAAGTTATCGTGAATGAGCTCAATGCGGCACAAGGCAAAGCTATGGATTTGGGTGGATATTATCAACCTGATGAAGCCAAACTTGAACAAGCGATGCGCCCAAGTGGTGTCTTCAATCAGGCATTGGCTGGTTTATAATAAAGTTTTAAGTCAGTTGGGGAAGTGACTTTTTATACTTAAAAAGATTTTGAAAACGGATAAGGTTTTGAACTTAACATTGTAGTTTCGGAGGGGAAATGGGCGATTTATTTACACAAACATATTATGGTAACACGGTGCAAGAATGGGCGATTTCTGCCGCAGTTATCATTCTTTCTGTGGTGGTTGGTAAAGCGATTTATTGGGTATTTTCCAATGTTGTGCGCAAAATGACGGGAAAAACGGAAACCAAACTCGATGATATTCTCATTGATATGGTGGAAGAGCCATTGGTGGTGGCGCTCATTCTGGCAGGTGTTTGGTTTGGTTTAAGCCTGCTCAATATGCCAGAAAGCCTTGAAGTGTTTATTGGCAACGTGATTCAATTTTTAATTGTGATGATGGTGGCATGGCTGATTGTGCGCCTGTTGGATGCAATTTTTGAAAATATCTTGATTCCACTCTCGGATAAAACAGAAGGCGACTTGGATGACCAACTGCTACCTATTCTTCGCAAAGGTACACGTATTGCGGTTTGGACCATGGCAGTCATCATCGGGTTAAACAATGCAGGTTATGACGTTGCAGCGTTGATTGCAGGGCTTGGTATCGGTGGTTTGGCGCTTGCCATGGCTGCCAAAGACACAGTATCCAATGTGTTTGGCGGGTTCACCATTTTCACAGACAAACCTTTTACCATCAATGATAGGGTCAAAATCGCAGGTTATGATGGCACGATTAAAGAGATTGGGGTGCGTAGTACCCGCTTGATTACGCTTGAAGGGCGCACGGTTACCATTCCCAATGCAAAATTCTCCGATACACCGATTGAAAATGTAAGCTGGGAACCATCGCGGAAAATTAAGCTGGTGCTTGGTTTAACCTATGATACCACGCCTGAAAATATGCAGAAAGCGATGGATATACTGCATGAGATTGCAGAGGCGCAAGATGGTTTGGAAGAAAAACGCACAGTCTTCTTTTCAGGCTTTGGCGATTCAGCCATGGAAATCAGCTTTATTTATTATATTTCCAAAGGTGCAAGCATTGCTGGGGTACAAAGTGACATTAACTTAGCGATTCTTACCCGCTTTAATGCAGAAGGGCTTGAATTTGCCTTCCCATCGCAAACCCTTTACCACGTGCAAACAGGTGAATCAGCATGAGTATTGATGTGTTGATTGGCGGGGTAGGTGGCAAACAAGTGAGCTTTGATGCGGCTATGGCAAACAGGCATGGCTTGATTGCAGGCGCAACAGGCACAGGCAAAACCATTACATTACAAACACTTGCAGAAAGTTTTTCGCGCATTGGTGTGCCCGTGTTTATGGCAGATGTGAAAGGTGATTTGGCAGGTATTTCTCAGCCGGGAAAACCACACAAAGAAATTGACAGGCGCATTCAAGAAATCGCTATTCAAGGTTATCAACACAGGGGCGTGCCAACCCTATTTTGGGATATTTTTGGACAGGGTGGGCATGCTGTACACACCACGATTTCAGATATGGGTCCGTTGCTGTTGACCAATTTGTTGGAGCTTAATGATACGCAAAGTGGTGTATTGTATGCAGCATTTCGTATTGCAGATGATGAAGGTCTATTGCTTCTCGATTTAAAAGATTTGCGTGCCATGCTGGTATGGATGGGTGAAAATCGCAAAGACATCAGTGGTGAATACGGCAATATATCGGGCGCAAGCATTGGTGCGATTCAACGCAAATTGTTGGTGCTTGAAGAACAAGGCGCTGAAAACTTTTTTGCTGAACCTATGCTAAGGTTGAAAGACTTGATGATGGTGGATTTTTCAGGGCAGGGCGTGATTAGCCTATTGGATGTGAGCAAACTTATTCATCAGTCACCCAAATTGTATGCCACGTTTTTATTGTGGTTGTTAGCAGAACTTTTTGAAAATTTACCTGAAGTGGGTGATGCGGATAAACCCAAGATGGTTTTATTTTTTGATGAGGCACACCTGATATTTGATGATGCGCCCAAAGCCTTGTTGGATAAGGTTGAGCAAGTGGTCAGGCTGATTCGCTCCAAAGGTGTGGGTGTGTATTTCATCAGTCAATCACCGTTGGATATACCCGAAGATGTGTTGGGGCAGTTGGGTATGCGTATTCAACATGCATTGCGTGCATTCACACCCAAAGACCAACGCGCTGTGCGTACGGCTGCAGAAACATTTAGACCCAACCCCAATATTGATACGGAATCTGCAATTACAGAGCTTGGTATTGGCGAAGCCTTGGTGTCCACGCTGGACAGCACAGGCACACCAACACCTGTTGAACGCATTTTGATTCGTCCGCCTGAGTCTAGCATTGGTCCGATTGATAAGAGTGTACGTGATGAGCTGATGCAGCGTTCACCTGTGGCAGGTCGTTATGATGAAGTGATTGACCGTGAATCGGCATATGAACTTTTGAAACAGCGGGCTGAAGAGGAAGAGCGGGTGGCAGCGGCAGAAAAAGCTGAGCAGGCGGCAGCCGCATCGAACAGCGATGATGTTTGGCTTAAACCCAAACGCACACGAAAAAGAGCAAGCAATCGACAAAGCTTTGGTGAAGCCATTATGAAAAGTGCAGCGCGCAAGGCGACGACTATGCTTACAGGTAAACTTGTACGCGGTCTTTTGGGCTCGCTTTTGGGTGGTCGCCGCTAAGTTTTAGCTGCTGCTCTCTCGCGCATCAATCTTGGCTTGAATAAACTCACCATGATACACGCCAATTAGCTTGGCAAGCTTGCGAATCATGTGTTCCTCATACGAATCAACTTTACCATCTGCCATC
>CAMZLG010000091.1 GCA_947311495.1 uncultured Zetaproteobacteria bacterium | reverse complement strand
GTGCAAGAAACGCGGGCAGGGCATAAAATCGCAGTTGTGAATCTTATAGGACAAGTGTTTATGGGTACATGGGATTGTCCTTTTGAAGCGGCAGATAAAGCCCTTGAAGAAATCCCTGATGATGTGAATGCTATTCTTGTGGATTTACATGCAGAAGTGACCAGTGAAAAGATGGGCATGGGTTGGTATCTGGATGGGCAGGTAAGCATGGTGTATGGGACGCACACCCATGTGCCAACATGTGATGAAATTATTCACCCCAGCGGCACAGCTTTTCAATCGGATATTGGTATGACAGGTTCATACAATTCGATTATTGGCATGAAAAAAGAAGGTGCTCTGCGCAGAATGGTGAAACGCTTACCGCAACGCTTTGAAGCTGTTGAGCGTGGCGCAACGATTTTTGCCACCAAAATTACAGTAGATGCAGATAGCAAACAAACTACACATATCGAACGGATTTGTATTCGTCCAAGTTAAACGCCATTACTTATATATTGTCACACGCATGTCATCATTCTTAAGGATGCTTGCCACCAGAATGTGATAGGATGGTATGATGAGAAAGTGTTTGTTTGTGTTTGTGTTATTTTTTGGATTGGGTGCTTTACCTAATGTCTATGCTTATGCGTCACCCAACCAAATATTTCAGTTGAATCAAAAGGTTACAACACAAAAGCTGCAAACATTACGAGTCATGATTTCAAAGTTGCGCGACCTTGTATATAATCTAAGAGATATTAATCAGTTGGAAGAGATTGGCATGCCGCATCAAGATGTGTTGCTCATGAAAGAAGCTCTGCAACAAAAAATAAGCCAAATGCAAACTGAAACAGTCTCTTATATCAGGGAGCTATGATGATGTGCACACAAAAAGGAATTGTTAAGTTTGTGCGTTATTTATTTGTTTTCATGTTCACTATTTTTAGCTTTCAAGTGATGACGCCAAAGTTGTTGTCTGCTGAAGAAGTTCGGCAAGTTAATATTGTTGCCTTTCAAAAAGATAATCAAAATAAAACATTTGAAGGTTTGTTCACAGGCTCGCTGGGCGCATTGATTACTTCGGTAGAACAAGATGCTCACGTTGTGATTGCATTGCGAACTCCAGCATTAAAAGATAGGGATATTATTAATGTGCAATCGGACGTATTGCGTATGACGGAGCGCAATAAACTTGCGAACAGTGGTGTAAACTGCCGCTTTTTCTTTAATGATGAATCAGATGAAGATTCACTCTTCTTTTCACTCAGTGGTGTGTGTGATTTGCTTTCATCAGATGCTTCGGGCACACAAAAAACGCAATTCTTGGTGAAGCGAACCATGTTATCTGACCCGAGCAAGGTTTTTAATATTTGGACCAAATTTCATGAGAATGAAAAGTTGGGTTTGATTTTTTATGTGGATATTGATTAGCCAAGAAAACATTTGTTGAAGTATAAAAAAGGGCAGCCATTGGCTGCCCCTTTTGTTTGCGTTTTAGGCACTTATTTTTTCATCAAGGATGGTGAAAGCTCTGGGCTTTCAGCAAATGTTTTAAGTTTCTGTGCGCGTGATGGGTGGCGAAGTTTGCGTAATGCTTTGGCTTCAATTTGACGAATACGCTCACGGGTCACATTAAACTGTTTGCCCACTTCTTCCAAGGTATGGTCAGTGTTCATGCCAATGCCAAAACGCATTCTAAGCACTTTTTGCTCTCTGTCGGTTAAGTTTTCCAGCACTTCATGTGTAGATTCACGCAAAGCTTCGATTACCGCTGTATCCAATGGATTTTCAGCTTTTACATCTTGCACAAAATCTCCCAAGCTTGTGTCATCATCATCACCCACAGGGGTATCCAATGATACAGGTTCTTTGGCAACCTCTAAGATTTGCTCAACTTTCTCAATTGGCATTTCCAATTTCTCTGCCAATTCTTCAGGGCTAGGCTCACGACCTGTTTCTTGCGCAATTTGGCGAGAAATACGCATGATTTTGTTAATCGTTTCAATCATGTGTACTGGGATACGAATGGTGCGTGCTTGGTCGGCAATGGAGCGGGTGATGGCTTGGCGAATCCACCATGTTGCATAGGTTGAAAATTTATAACCCCTGCGCCATTCAAATTTATCCACAGCCTTCATTAAACCAATATTCCCTTCTTGAATTAAATCCAAGAAACCAAGTCCACGGTTGGTATATTTTTTAGCAATTGAAATCACCAAACGTAAGTTAGCTTCAATCATTTCGCGTTTGGCTTGGCGCATTTTAGCTTCGCCCATGGTCAATTTGCGAGCTACATCTTTTAGTTCATAGACATCCATTTCACTTTCTTGTTCAACCCGTTTAAGGCGGCGTTGGTTTTCTTTAATTTTTGTTGTTGAAAGTGTAAATGCATCTACCCATTTGGCATCTGGGTTTTGTTTGAGCATATCCTGCGACCATTTCTCATCGGTCAAACGTGTTGGGAAAGTTTCCAGGAATAGTTTGCGTGGCATTTTTGTTTTCAGCACTTGGTCACGAATAGCGCGCTCATATTTGCGAACGCGGGTAACATTATCTTTAAAACGGGCAACCAGTTTAATCAGTTGTTTGTTGGAGAAAGGAATAGTGACCAACTCAATCAACATCGCATTAAGCACTTCTTCTGCGCGCGCTGCTAATTTTTTATCGCGAGGTTTGCGGGTGCGCTCTTGGCGAATTTGCAAGAATTCTTCATGTAATTCTTTAGCTCTCTCAAAATGTTCCAAAGCAGATTCGAGTTGCTCTTCTTTGGTGATGACTGTTTCTTCCATGGGTGTGCCATCAGGGGTTGCAGTACGCGCTTTGATGGCTGCTGCTAATGCTTCAGGGCTCATTTTTGGTTTAGTGTCGATTAAATCATCATCGTCAGCTTCACTTTTGTCCATACGATTTTCATACTGAGCAATAGCGGCAGCATTCACGACTTTATCATCAATATCCAAGATATCTTTGAAGTTTGGCTCCTCTTCAAGTTCCAGAGCTTCATCACGGATTTCAATCACGCGTTCACCCAAATGCATGATTTCGCGGAATGTTGCAGGGCAAAGGCAAATCGCTTCATGCACCTGCATACGACCTTCTTCGATGCGGCGAGCAATTTCAATCTCACCTTCGCGGGTTAAGAGTTCTACGGTACCCATTTCGCGCAAGTACATGCGCACAGGGTCGTCTACACGAATAACAGTACCTAATGTAGTCGTATCAGCTCGAAGCGCTGAGTCTTCTTTGCGTAAGCGGTCTTTACGCATGGCGTATTCGCCAGTGGGAGCGCGTTGTGGGTCAACCACTTCAACACCCATCTCAGTGAATAGGTTAATAATACCTTCCACTTGATTGGCATCAACCAACCCTTTCGGTAAGTGGCTATTGAGTTCATCATAGGTGATGTACCCAGCCTCCTTACCTTTTGCCATTAAGGTGCCCAGTTCTTTAATCTTAGAATTATCTGCTTTGCTCATGTGTTCATGCCGCCTAAAATAGGTTTATTTAAGTAATTGTTTTTGTTGGTTTTTGAGTGCTTTTAACTCACCATTGATACGCATTTTTACAGCCAAACCATCCGAATGACCCAAAAGGTTATTCAGATATGCCATATGCATATCAATCAAGAGCAACTGAAACTCATCATCTCCGACTGTTGGTAGGTTCACCCAGCGTGCTATATTCTGATTGTCGGGAAATTCCCGCATCAACTGTGCCGCTATATCTAATTCGGTGTTTTCATTGTCGCCTACCAGCGAAAAGGCTCGGGTGTATATCGGATGAATGGGGTGTGTGTCAACAAAAAAGTGGAATGCATCTTCGGGTAAGTCGTGGAAACGTTTGGGTTTTTGTAGTAACCCCGCCATAAAACCATCGTCTTTCATGGGGGTGACAGATAAACTGGTTTGGCGTTTGGGGGTGAAACTTTGCCGAGGAGAGGGCGAGAATTGGGGGCGTTTTTGCATGGATAGTGCTACACCTGTCTCTTTTTCAACTTCAGATTGCCATGCCTGACGCAAATAATCATCTTCCATGGTGGAGAGCATAACATCTGCTTTTTTTGCCATGCGTGCTCTGCCTTCTGCGCCATCACCTGCAATATTCTTTAGACCTTTAATCCATGTTTCAAGCATGGGGCGAGCATCGTTGTTGAGGCGATGTTCAAATGCCTCCTTACCTTCTTTTTGTAATAAAGTGTCTGGGTCTTCGCCATCGGGTAAATACAAGAATTTGGGCGAATGCTCTGCTTTAAGAATGGGTAACATACGTTCAATGGAGCGCCATGCAGCACCGCGCCCAGCTCTATCGCCATCAAAACAAAAGACGGGGTTTTCATACAAGCGAAGAATAATGCGCAGTTGGGATTCTGTGATTGCTGTGCCTAGGGGTGCAACAGCATAATCCAAATTATACGATGCCATAGCAAGCACATCCATATACCCTTCAACCACCACCAACATTTGATGTTTGCGCACCGATTCGCGGTGTTCAGAGTAGCCGTAAAGCAGGTGTGACTTGTGATAAAACTCTGTTTCAGGAGAGTTTAAATATTTTGGCTCACCATCACCCAAAATGCGTCCGCCAAAACCAACGACTCGACCTTGTTTGTCGCGAATGGGAAACATCACACGTTCGCGAAACCTATCTGCAAAACCGCGCTCATTTTGAATCAATACGCCAATCGCTTCTAAGCTTTTGAGTGTTTTGGCATCATCACCAAAGCAGCGTTTCATAAAGCCGTAACCTGCTGGGGCATAACCCAATTGATATTTTTGAATCAATTCAGGGGATAGTTTTCGTTTCGCAAAATAATCGCGAGCATGGTTGCCTTCATCGCTGTTGAGTGTGCGCGAAAATATGCCTGCAACCTTATCCAATAATTCTAAACCATACTTTTTGCGAGCAGCTTCTTTGGGGTTGACTGGTTTACTGTCAGGAATAGGCATGCCTGCCTTTTGCGCTAAAAATTCAACGGCTTCAGGAAAGGGATAACCATCATGTTCCATCAAAAAGCGGTAAGCATTACCACCCTTGCCGCAGCCAAAACAATAATACATTTGCTTGTCTACAGACACAGAAAAAGAAGGCGTTTTTTCATGATGAAAAGGACAAAGCCCCGTTAAATTGGCACCAGATGGTTTGAGCTCCACATGGCGCGCAATAATTTCGGCTAAATCGGTACGTGAAAGAACTTCATCAAGGAATGTGGAAGAAAACTGCGCCATGAAGAGGTTTATAGGGTATAGCGTTTAGAAATTCAACCTTGAGTACATTTATTTACTGATAACAACTTGATTTCGTCCGCCTTGTTTGGCTTGATACAAAGCTTCATCAGCGCGTTTAAGCCAACCAGCTATAGCTTCCTTAGCCACTCTTTCGGCAACACCAATGCTCACTTTAACATCAATATGTCCATGTTGTGTTTCAAAAGTCTCATCGGCGATATCAATACGAATTTTTTCTGCCAACTGCTTACCTTGGGTCAAAGTTGTATTTGGCAAAACAATGCAAAACTCTTCGCCGCCCAACCTTGCGGCCATATCAGTGCTGCGCACAGCAACCTTTAACATTTTACCAAGTCTTTCTAATACCATATCGCCTGAATCATGTCCGTATTGGTCATTGATATGTTTGAAGTGGTCAATATCAATCATCAAAAAGGTTGTGACATCTTCTGTCAGCTCTGCAAAAAATTCACGCAGTTTTCTGCGGTTGCCTAAACCTGTTAAGGGGTCGTTGCGGGCTTGTGCTTCGGCATGTTGAAGTCGTTTATTGAGTTTCTCCATTTTTTCCATTTGTGCATTCATGGTTTGTTTAACGCGTTGACCCGCATGATTAAGCTGTTTGCCAGCTTTTAAAATGCTTGTCCTTGCTTGACGTAACAAAGCTTGTGCTTGTTCGGGGTCGGGTGGAAGTTCCCTGTCTAAAACCTGTTGCGTTTCTTTGAGTTCAGGCGAGTTTTCGCCAACTTCATCCAATGCATTATCCATCGCTGACATGGATTCCTTAAAGGCAGAGGTGAGTAAACTGAAGGCAACATTAACCTTGCGGCTACCTTGCAAGTAGTTGCGTAAACATTTTTCAAACTGTTGGAAGTTGGCACCTAAATCATCAGTTTCAGGGTAAGGTTTACCCAGTAAATCATAACCTCGGCGCAACATATTAAGTGCAGAAGGTAAATCTTGTTGTGCTGTATCAATAAGGGTTTTGCGCGTTTGGCTATGTGATTGAAAGCTTTCCAATAGGTCTTCAGGTTTATCATGATGTGCTAAACCTTTGAGTAGTGCGCCATGTTCCGCATCAAAAAGTAGCGTAAGCATGGCTAAAACATGCTTATACAATTTAGGGTCTATGCAAGGTATGTGCTGTAAATCTTCAAGTGAGTTAAGCATACGTCGCAATAGACTTCGCATATTGGCACTTTCTTTTTTGTCATTAAGCAGGATAGGGCGAATAATATCTAAGTCGTGTAATAATTCTGAAATCATTTGTTGTTGTGTAGGCACAATCGGTACTCCGTAAACATGTGGTATCAACGTTCACCAGATGTTAGCAGTTATGATGCCATTTTATGTATGGTTGATTTGGTGGTTTTTTCTTTCATGCTTGCTCCTTGTATTTGGAACAATTTGAAACACATGGAGATAGATATGGCATTGGTAGCATCGATTTATAAAGGTGAGTTTAAGCTTCCTGATTTTACACTAAGTGATTCCAAAGGTATGGCACATGTTTTACAAGAGCAAATAGGAGACAACGGTTTACTGGTTGCGTTCACATGCAATCATTGCCCTTATGCCATTGCTGTTTGGCCGCGTTTGGTGCGCCATGCAGCAACTTTAAAATCAATGGGCATCAATACGATTGCGATTAACCCCAATATTCACCCTGATTTTCCAGAAGATAATGTGGATGCGATGCGTGATAAATTAAAAGAGTGGGGTATAGATTTTCCTTATTTGGCGGACGATACGCAAGCGGTTGCCAAAGCGTTTGATGCACAATGCACACCTGATATTTATATGTTTGATAAAGATGGCGTACTTTATTATCACGGTCGCATTGATGATTATTGGAAAGATGAAACGAAAGTCACACAGGAAGAATTGATTCCTGCTGCAAAAGCTTTGGTGGCAGGGGAGCCTGCGCCACAACCGCAACATCCAACCATTGGTTGCTCCATCAAGTGGTTGGATTAAGTTATAAGTGAATGTAAAAAGGCTGCTGTTGCAGCCTTTTTTTATAGATGTTTTTTATGAATATAGCTTCTGGTTATACGGTTTCTAATTGTTCAAGGCATTTGACCACTTCGTCGGATAAACCTGCAATGGCATCAACCTTTTCAATAGAAGCGTCAATTTCACCTGCGTTAAAAAGGGAAACCGCTTCTTTTGCCATAGTATGCATTTGAGCATGAGGTCTTTCCAGTGCTTTGAAAGCAGGCACAGAGCCATGCTGGTCTTTCCCAATAGCATCATACCATTTGCCAAGTCTACAGTTGTGGTGATCGGTGACTTCACTGATATCAATGTTCCCACGGTTTAAAATCATATCCACGAGGCGTTTCTTCCAAAACATATGGTCACTTTTGGCGAGTTGAATAACAGCATCTGTAATTTTTAACTCTGAAAACTCAGCTAAGTCGTCTCTAAGCATAGAGTCCATAGCATCCGTTTGGTCAAGAATGGATGATGCTTTAACACCCATGTTTCTTGCATCAGTTGAACTTGATGTTACACCTTCAGCGATTTCCGCAGATGCAATAGATTGGTCTTTGGTAGCTTGGTGGATGCCATAAACACTTTCATCCACTTGCTCCATGCCTTCCACAATAGAACCCATGGCTTGTTGCCCTGATTCAACGACAGTGGATGCATGATGAATACTATTTGACATATCTTCCATTTGATTGACCACAATAGACACTGCTTTTTGAATGTTATCACTTTTTTCAACAATGTTATCAGCAGCATCCTTGGTTTGGTGGGACAGTTGTTTGACTTCGCCAGCAACCACAGCAAAACCACGCCCTGCATCACCTGCTCTAGCTGCTTCAATCGTGGCATTGAGCGCCAGCAAATTGGTTTGGTCAGATATTTTACGAATGGTGGATAGAAGCTGGTCTATTTCTTGAGATACTTGAGAAAGGCGGCGAACTTCAGTGGTAACATCTTCCATTTGCGTCGTTGTAGTGCTAATCACATCACGCACCTTATCCATAGCATCTGTCCCTTCTGAGACAGCGGTTTTAGCTTCGGAACTTTGTTGCCCAACTTTATCAGCTTGTTCTGCCATCATTTGTACGGTGATGCTCATTTCTTCAGTTGCTGCTGCCATCGTTTCGGTGCGGTTGGCAACACCATCCGCAATTTGCTGTAATTTTGCCATGTTAATCGTGCTTTCAAAACCTGCTATGGATAAGCTTACTTTATCTTTAAGCTCTTTGAGCTGCATTTTGTCTAACCATGTCAGCATGTTGTTTGCCTGTTTGGATAATGGGTTTTCCATGCTGATTCGATAAGTGAAGTCACCATTGCTTACAGCATTAAAAAGTGTTTCAATTTCTGATTGATGTTCTGAAGTCATTTCTTGCATCATTTTTTCTCCCGTATATTATGTTTTATAAACAGTGTGATATACTCAACACAGAGCAAGCAAAATATATGCCACTCTTGAGACTTTATTTTTTTTAGGCATATTGCGGCGATATTTTTTCAGGGTTGTATCCCTTTTCGGAGAGTTAAGTATGAATGTAGGTTGTGCAAGTAAAGGTTTGGCGATGGCTATCGCATTGGGTTTGATTGGTTACTTTATCGGCCCAATGGTTGGGTTAAATCAAGATATTCCTGTTGGTTCAGTGTTAGCATCGGGTTTGGTGATTGGTTTTCTATTGGGAGCGTTTGTTTTTGGTGGTGGTTCAAGCTCATCCAAGCCTAAGGTGAAACATAATAATACCAATGTATTGTATGTTGGTAATATCCCTTTTAAAGCGCGTGAAGAAGAAGTGCAACGGTTGTTTGAAGCCTACGGCGTGGTGAAATCAGTGCGTTTGGTGCGCAGTGGGCCAAGTCGCCGCCCTAAAGGTTATGGTTTTGTAGAAATGGCTTCTGCGGGTGATGTGAAAGCAGCACTTGTTTTAAACGGGGAAGATTTTGCTGGTCGCAAACTTCGGGTTAACGAAGCTAAAGACAAAAAATAATTATTTCAGCCTTACCCAACGTTGGGGCCAAGGCGCGCGACAATCCAACCGCTTATTTGTGGTTGGGTGCGTAAAACGAAGTCGCCATGCGTGAAGGGCTAGCCCTTTGCCGTGTATGGTTTTAAATGTTTTAATATCTTCTTTGTCTGCATACTTAGGATCACCCAAAATAGCATGACCTTCGTGTTGTAGTTGTACACGCAATTGATGGGTGCGCCCATGATGCGGTTGTAATGCCACCAAACTATAATCCCATTCTTCATGTTGGCGTAATAAGATGGTTTGTAAGTCGGTGGTAGCTTCTTGCCCATCTTCGGAATCAATAACCATGCGCTCACCACTTTGGGTAACACCTTTGCGTAATTTGGACTGCATACGCCCAGCGTGGGGAAAAGGATGACCGACCACCCATGCTAAATATGTTTTATGTGCATCATGCTCGCGAAATTGTTCAGTTAAGCCGCGAAGTGCGTGCAGGTTTTTAGCAAGCAGCAAGCAGCCACTGGTGTCTCTATCTAGGCGGTGAGCCAAACGAAGTTCAGGTAAGTCCAATTGATGCTTGAGACGCTCAACCAAACCGGTGTCGTGCCCACTCCCGCCATGAACTACAACACCTGCATCTTTGTTTAATACCAGCAAATCATCATCTTCAAATAATATATCAAGCTTTGCAATGGGTTGCGTGTGCGGCAAAGGTTTTTCTGTTTGTGCATTGGTTCTTAGGCTTGCAGGCAAAAATATCTTATCACCTGTATGCACACGAAACTCTGGTTTGATACGTTTGCCATTCACCCGCACATTTTTCTTCCGAATCAGGCGTAAAATAAGGGTGCGTTTGTCTTGCCCAAGCAAGCGACATAAGACGCGGTCAATGCGGCTGTTGTCCTCATTTTTATCAATGATAAGGTGGGCTTGCGCGATGTTTTCATTCTCTGAGCTTGCCAAAATCGTCCCCGTTTGCTTTAATGTCGGCAATTGTACATGTGTTCCGCGTGTGTGGCGATGTTTAGCAAGCGAGTCTTGTTTGTCTGGTGAAAAACAATGTTGATAGTAAGTGTTGAGAAGCTGCGAGCTTCATTTGACCAGATGTTTTCGGAGAGTGAGTTGGTTTTTATGAAGGACTCACCATTGCCAATACCGTGTCGAGCTGTGCGCAATAAAATATAAAAGCCGCCTGACGGTCTTAAAATGAATAAGAATTTCCAGCTTAATATACGCAAATTTCATGTGTTTGTTTAGCTCTAAATGAGTATAAGACCTTAAGTATAGGTTTTTGTTCGTTGTTTTTACTGTCAGCGGTAAGGAAGCCGCTATGAAGAAGTTGATGCTTATCAACGCCTCGCATGAGGAAGAAAGTCGCGTTGCGATTGTTGAAGATGATTTTTTACAAGAGCTGGATATTGAGTCCACGCATAAAGTCCTAACCAAAGGTAATATTTATAAAGCCACAGTCACCAAAGTTGAGGCAAGCCTGCAAGCTGCATTTGTTGAGTATGGTGCGCTTCGCCAAGGTTTTTTGCCACTGAGCGAGATTCATCCTGACTTTTGGAAGGATGGTGTTGATAAAAGCCAAGATCCGCGCAATGTAAACATTCAAGATGTGCTAGAAGCCAAGCAAACGTTACTGGTTCAAGTGGTTAAAGAAGAGCGTGGCAATAAGGGTGCAGCAATGACCACTTATATTTCGCTGGCAGGTCGTTATCTCGTGCTTAGCCCCAACACAGCGCGTGGTGGTATTTCGCGCAAGCTGCCTGATGAAGTGCGCCGCGCACTCAAAGAAATATTGGCGCAATTGAATGTGCCTGAACATATGGGTTTGATTGTCCGCACAGCAGGACGCGACCAAAAGCTTGAAGATTTGGAACGTGACTATTCTTATTTGATGCGGTTGTGGGATGAAATTCGCATCAAAGGTGGTTCAACGCCTGCACCTGCGTTGATTTACCTTGAGGGAGATATGGCAACCCGCGCCATCCGCGACCATTTCAGTGATGATATTCAAGAAATTTGGGTGGACAATCATGATGTTTATACGCGCACAAAAAACTTTGTGCATGCAGTGCTTCCTGGCAAAGAAAAGCTGGTAAAATTATATCGCGGTAAAAAACCAATCTTTCGCCACCACGGTATAGAAGGGCAATGTGAACAAATTCATGAACGTGAGATTCGTCTGCCTTCTGGTGGTTCGATTGTATTTGACCCAACTGAAGCACTGACTGCGGTGGATGTGAACTCTTCGCGCTCAACAGGGCGCAAACATATTGATGATACAGCGCTAGACACTAATTTAGAAGCAGCCCATGAAATTGCCCGCCAATTACGGATTCGTGATATTGGCGGATTGGTGGTTGTCGATTTTATTGATATGGCAAACCGCAAACATGGGCAACAGGTTGAAGAGGCGTTACGAAATGCAACAGCTATGGATAAAGCAAGGGTTCAGTTTGCGCGTATTTCTCGCTTTGGTTTATTGGAAATGTCGCGTCAGCGATTGCACCCATCGGTGCGTGAAACAACAACGGAAACTTGTCCGCGTTGTGAAGGTCGCGGCACAATTTTGACGGTTGAGTCCATGGCATTGCAAATGTTAACCCGCATGGAAGATTTGGCAGAAAAAGGCAAGAAACCGAAATTGGTGGTACAAGTGCCATCGGAAACTGGCGAATATTTGATGAATAATAAGCGTGATAATATTGCGCGGATTGAAGAAATGCATGATATTCAAATTGAGCTTAGTATTCGTACTGATTTGATGATTCCTCATTATCGCATTGAACGGCACTGGAAAGATGACAATCAAAATCGTTTGGAAGCGCTAGAAGACACAATGAAAGGTAAGAAACCGCAACGTGTTGCGCGGAAATTAGCCAAGATGAAACCTGTGGTTGGTATTCCAAAACCATTACCTACACCCAAAAAGAAAAGTTGGTTTAAAACGTTGTGGGACAGTTTGTTTGAGAAGAAAGAAGAAGCACCCAAGCCCAATAAAAAACGCCCTCCACAACGCAAGCGTAAACGTAAGCCAACGCAACAAAAAAAACAAAATAACCAAAGTAATCAAAAAACCAATCAAAAGAGTCAAGATGCTAAAGCAGAAAGCACTAAAGATGGGGAAGAAGGTCAAAAGCGCCGTCGCCGCCGTCGCCGTCGCCCCAATAAAGCGAAAACAGATGGGCAAGCTGTTAAGGCAGAAAATAAAACAGGTGATAAACCAACCAAAGAAACAAAGACTGCTGCATAGGCAGGTTAGCATCTAATGGGTGAGATACAGTCACAGTACCAGTGGGAAATATCAGAGCAGCAGCATGGGCGGCGCTTGGATCAAGTGCTGACCGAGCTTTCAGGATTGACACGCGCACGGGTACAGCAGTTGCTTAAAGATGGTTGTGTATGGCAAGGTGATAACACAACAACTGTGCTCAAACGTGCTACTAAAGTTGTGCTTGGCGAAGTGTATCATATGCTTATTCCCCAAGCGCAAGAATTAAACTTAGAGCCTGAAAATATTCCTTTAGATATTCTTTTTGAGGATGATTTCCTGTTGGTGGTGAATAAACCAGCAGGCATGGTTGTGCATCCTTCGTATGGTCACGATACGGGAACATTGGTACATGCACTGTTGCATCATTGTGATAGTTTGCCTGGCATTAATGGGGTGGAGCGACCTGGTATTGTGCACCGCTTGGATAAAGACACATCTGGTAGTTTGGTCGTGGCAAAAACTGAAGCTGCCCATCAAGGTTTAGCTGCGTTATTTGCGAGCCATGATTTGCAAAGAGAATATATCGCATGGTGCAAGGGTTATCCGCACTGGTTGAAGAAACATATTGAATTACCTATTGGTAGGCATCCGCACAATCGGCAAAAAATGGCAGTAAACCCTAAAGGAAAAATTGCCATTACCGATGCGGTGCTAGAAAAACGATACGATGATAATTTTTGTCGTATTCGTTTAACCCTGCATACAGGGCGAACGCACCAAATTCGTGTTCACTTGAGTCATGAGCAAGTACCTGTGTTGGCAGACCCAATGTATGGTCGAAAGTTTAACCCAAGTAAACATATTCCAGAACCTGCATATTCAGTATTGAGTCAATTGAAGCGTCAAGCATTGCATGCTGAAATTTTAGGTTTTAAGCATCCTATCACGGGCGAAGAGCTTTTATGTCGAGCGCCGCTGCCGCATGATTTACAAACTTTGGATGATGCTTTAAAGGTGTTGATTTAGTGTTTTATACTTCAGAACTTATGGCAAAGCATGGCATTAAAGCTGTGTTTAGCGATAGGTTAGGGGGTGTAAGCGGATGTGAATTTTCAAGTTTAAATCTTGGTGTGGATTTGGGTGATGATGAAGATTATGTGCAGCAAAACCTCAATATACTTTGTCAAAGTGCAGGTTTAGCAATACCTCACCAATGTTTGCAGATTCATGGTTCAGCCGTACTTTGGTGTTCGGGTGGCGGTATACTGCACCAAGAAGAAGCGGATATCCTGATAACAAAAGAAAGGCAATCATCCCTTGCTGTGCGGACTGCGGACTGCTTACCCATCCTTTTGGCAGATAAACAGGTAGGTATTGTTGCAGCAGTTCATGCGGGATGGCGTGGCACGGTTGCAAAGGTTGCTCAAGAAGCAATAAATGTAATGTGTGATAAAGGCACTAAGGCTGAAAATATATTGGCAAGTTTGGGGCCTTGCATTGGCAGTTGTTGCTTTGAAGTGAGCCAAAAGGTTGGTGATTCATTATCGGTATCTTGTGGCGAAAATATAGTTCAACACAGGGGTGATAAAGTGTTTGCAGACTTGGTGAGAGCGAACTTTTTGCAACTTCTAGGCGTAGGTTTGAGCTTAGAACATATTGAATGCACGAACGTTTGTACCTTCTGCAACACCAGCCCTGAATATTTTTCATACCGTCGTGACTGTGGCAAAACAGGACGGCAATTGGCTGTTATCAACTTACCTTAACTTGCTCAAGCTTTGTATCAGTCTAAACTATCGGTGATGTTTAAAGTGCTTATATTTTCTTTTATTTTTTCAATGTTTCCTGTTGCTTATGCAGCAGGTGATATGGTGGTTGAGGAGACCCATATTCATATTGAAAAGGGTGTTGTTTACTGTGATGTGCAAACCTTTAATCAGGAAGCTTACATTTTGAAGGTGATTGGTTCAGGTTCACCAATGACTGTATTCTGGCAGTTTGAAGTGCTTCAGGCACGTCATTATTGGCTGGATAAGTCAGTGGTTTCTATTCGTTTGGGTAGGCAGGTGATTCCTGATTTGGTCACGCAACGTTGGTTGATGCGGGACTTGAGCGGTGGCGTGGTAAAATATACAAACGATGCTGAAGAGGCGATGCATTTCTTAACGCAAATGCAACATGCTGCTGTTGTTGATGTTTCTGTTTTGAGTGAAGCGATGAACTACACACTAGAAACGAAGTTGTTTACCTATGAAGGTGAAAATGAAGATGAAAGTTGGTGGGGTTCAATAACAGATTGGGGCGAAAGTATGGGTTCTGTAAACCTTCAGCTACCTTTGGCAGATAATAATGAACAAAAATAATGGTTTTATTTCTTTTTTTATGCAAATACTACCTTTTATGGGTGCTATATTTTTATGCGTATTGATATATTTTGTCTGGCCAAGCACAGAACATTTTGGACCTACTTATCTTAATTGGATAAATGTTGGGTTGCTTTCTTTATTGTTGATATCATTGCTTATTTTTAGTGTTCGCCACTTCCAGAGTTCTAGAAAATCAAGCTTTAATCTTAGGGCGAAGCTGGTGGTCGCAATGGTATTGATGGTGTTGTTACCATCACTTGTTTTTCAGGTATCAGCAAATCAAATTATAAATAAAGGTTTTGATGTATGGTTTGATGTGCGTGTGGACACGCTATTGGATAAAGCCATGAGTCTTGCCCAAGGTTTTTATGCAGATATTGAAGAAGATATGGAACTTTCGCTAAAGCAGGTTATTGAATCCCATGATTTCCCTGAGTTGAAACCCACACCATTGGGTAGCCTTGTGTTAAACCAATATATGGAAAAGCTTCTAAACAAATATGGGTGGGGGAAACTTGAATTATTTGATGCCTCAGAGCGGTTGATAGCAACAGCGCAAAAAGCAGCACAGAATCAAGGGTTGGATGACTTAAAAACACAGCCTGTTTCTGATGCAGGGCGATTAAGTATTGCATTGGGTCGTTATACCATAGATCACGATATACGTGATGATGGTGAATATGTGATTGGCTACTTACCCTTGTTTGCCCAGCGGCGTTTGGTTGGACTTTTCCGTGCAGAGGTGGCGCTGCCTGCGGAAATTACAGCCAGTGCGCGAAGCATTGAAGCAGATTACCGAACCTATAAGGAGCTGGATAGGCACAGGCAAGGGATTCAGGACACATTTATGAATACGCTAATGATTGTGATGATTTTGATTGTTTGTGTTGCTGGTTTTTTTGCGGTGCTGTTTGCGCGCAGGTTAACCACGCCAGTTGAAGAATTGGCAACGGCATTGGAGCAGGTTAAAGCAGGTGATTTTGATGCTTTAGTCGAGGTAAATAGCGGAGACGAGTTGGGTTCATTGGCTCAATCATTCAATAATATGATTGAGCGGCTCAAATATAATATGCAAACGTTAACTGAAACGCAAAGTGAATTAACCAATGCTTTGGTGAATAGTCGGCAGCGTCAATATGTATTAGAGAATTTATTGGCAAACTTGCATAGTGGTGTTATTTTACTTGATGCATCAGGTGAAATACGTTTGATGAATCACACCTGCAAAGAGTTGCTCATGCTTCCTGAGAAAGGCGAACAAAAAGTTTCTATTTATGACTTTTCTGAAACACACCTTAAAACCATGTTGTCATTTTTTGAAACTTTGCAGACACAAAACTTAGAAAACTTGCAAAATGAATTGGAGCTAACATACGGTTTACAAACTGTTAAAATATTAGCTAGAGGTACGTTGTTGGGTAGCGAAGAGGATGTATTTTCAGGCTGGCTTCTTGTTTTTGATGATGTTACCCAACTCGCAGATGCGCAAAAACATAGAGCATGGGCTGAAGTGGCGCAGCGGTTGGCACATGAAATAAAAAACCCTTTAACGCCGATTAAACTCTCAACAGAACGCGTTAAGCGTAGGTTTCGCGATCAGGTGGATAATGTCGATGTGTTTGATACATGTACGGATGCTGTGATTAACCAAGTCGAGCGGCTGCAACGTTTACTGGCAGACTTTTCAAACTTAGCAACCTTGCCACAACCGAATATGGAAACAGTTTCTATTTCTTCACTTCTCCAAGAGTTAAGGGAGTTATACAGCCCTTACCCTAACCTTACATTTGAAGGTATGCCTGAAGGAGAGGTATTTTGTGATGCAGACCAAATCCGCCAAGTGCTCATTAATTTGATTGATAATGCATTGGCAACACAAGCGCATGTACGTGTTTATGTCGAAGTTACAGATAAAGATACACGGTTTTATGTGCAGGATGGTGGTTCAGGGATTGATGAATCAGCAAAAGAACATATATTTGAACCCTACTTTTCAACCAAGTCAGAGGGAAGTGGCTTGGGGTTGGCTATTGCACAAAGGATTTCGGAAGAACATCATGGGCAACTGTTGTTGCTTTCAGCAGCTGCGCCAACGCGTTTTTGCATGTGGATACCACATATGCAAGCCAGTGATGTTAAGGGGGGCTAAGCGTGACGATTCAGATTTTGATTGTAGATGATGAGCAACCGATTCGCGAATCATTGAGTGGTCTTTTTGAAGATGAAGGTTATTTGGTCAGCACTTCAGCATCAGGGGAAGAGGCGGTTGCACGCTTCCGCAAAAGTCCTGCAGATTGTGTGTTTCTTGATATTTGGATGCCTGGCATCGATGGTTTGGAAACGCTAAGCCGGATCAAACAGATTAATCCAGATGTGCCTGTGATTATGATGTCAGGGCATGCCACGATTGATACGGCAGTTCGGGCAACAAAAAAAGGTGCTTTTGACTTTATTGAGAAACCATTTTCATTAGATAAGCTTCTCATTATTTTAAGAAATGCCGTTGAGAAACGGCGTTTAGAACTGGAAAACTTAGATTTAAAGTTTGAAACAAAGAAAGCTGTTCCTCAACTGATTGGCGATAGTAAAATAATCAGTAATGTGCGCAAACAATTGGATAGGGTTGCAAAGAGTGAGCAGTATGTGGTGCTTCAGGGCGAGCATGGTGTTGGTAAATCGATTGCAGCCCGCACTTTACATGAAGGCTCTAGCCGTGCGAGCGCAGCTTTTGTAAACTTTAAGAAGTTCAGCTTAACAGATGAAGCTGTCGATTTGGAGTTGTTTGGTCATGAAAAAGGTGCTTTTGTCGGCGCGTTACAAGCAAAACGAGGTCGGTTGGAATCAGCGCACCGTGGTACAATTTTCATTGAAGAGATTGCGGATATTCCTTTATTTGTTCAAGAAAAGCTCGTGCTCGTGATGCAAGAGCATAGGCTACAACATGTCGGCAACCCTAAACATATTCCTTGTGATGTTAGGTTTATTATTGGAACGCAACTGAGTAAAGCAGAACTGTTGGAGAAAGATGATGTTATAAAACCTTTTTTCGCACAACTTCAACCCATAAATATTGCTATGCCTAGGTTGCGCGATCGTACTGAGGATATACCTCAATTATTGAATGTATTGGTTGCAGATCAGGTGGCACACCTTGCTGGCGAACCTGTAGTATTTAATGAAGATGTTGTTCAAGTATTACAAAATTATACTTGGCCAGGGAATGTGCGAGAACTAAGAAATTACGTTGAACGTTGTCATATTTTATGCTCAGGACAGACGCTAACGCTTGATACCATGTTGCCACTGAATGCAGCAGCACAGCAGGGCATGTCATTTTCGTCAGTGCCCGATGATACAGTGTTGGAAGATGGCTTCCATGATGCGCGAAAACAATTTGAACGCAGTTATATCCTTCATCACTTGAACAAGAATGATTGGAATATTAGTAAAACTGCAACAGATATTGGTATGGAAAGAAGTCAATTGCATCGTAAAATAAAAACGCATGAACTAATACAATCTAAAAAATGAATATTCTTATTTTAGGCGCAGGTGAAGTTGGTTTTCATATCGCAATGCGCTTGGCGAGTGAAGGTCATGATGTTGCAGTGGTGGATAGTGATAAAGACCGCATTCAACGTGTATCGGACACTATGGATGTGCGCACGGTTTTAGGTAATGCCGCCCACCCTACAGTGCTTGAACAAGCAGGTGCTGAAAATGCAGATTTGTTGATTGCGGCAACGGCTAGTGATGAGACCAATATGCTGGCATGCCAAGTGGCACACTCATTGTTCAAAGTCACCATGAAAATGGCACGTATTCGGGAACCTGATTTTGCCAATGCGGAAGCACTTTTTGGGCGCGACGAACTGCCCATTGATATGATTATTTCCCCAGAACATGAGGCTGCCAAGGCGATTGTGAAACGTTATCAAGTGGCTTCAGCCATGGATGCGCAAGGTTTTGCAGATGATAAGGTTCAGCTTTTGGGTATGATGATTCGTCCAAAAACATTGCTGGCGGGTCTGGCGATGCAAGAGCTTGCAGAAGTGATGGGGGATAAAAGAGTTTATGTGGTTGCACATGAACATAATCGCAAGTGGAAAGTGCCGACGCGAGATACAGTGCTCTTGGCTGGCGACAGTGTGTATTTGGCTGTAAGCAGTACGCAAGTAGAAGAAGTGGTTGAAGTGTTGGAAGGTTGCAAACAAGAAACCAAAGTAGCACGAAATGTGATGTTGGTTGGCGGTGGTAATGTTGGTTTCGCGGTGGCGCAAGCATTAGAGAAAATGGGTGTTTCCATCAAAATGATTGAGTTTAATAAAGAGCGTGCTTCTTGGATTGCAGACCATTTAAGCTCTACAATTGTGTTGCATGGTGATGCCTTGGACAGAGATTTATTGGAAGAAGAAGCAATTTCAGGCATGGATGATTTTTTAGCCCTCACCAATGATGATGAAACCAATATTCTGAGTAGCCTTATTGCGAGGAAGTATAAAGTTCCGCATGTGGTGACATTGGTCAACCGTGCGATTTATTCGGACTTGGTACGAGAAATTGGATTGGATGTGATTGTATCACCACGTTTTACGACTGCAGCATCTATTTTGCGGCATGTACGTAAAGGTCGAATTCTTGGTATGTCACCTTTGGGTGATGGCACGTTGGAAGTGATTGAGGCTGAGGCTTTGGAAACAGCGGCTATCCTTGATGCACCATTAAAACAATTAAAGTTGCCTCATGATACAGTCATTGGTGCAATTGTGCGTGGTGTAGAAGTGATTATTCCTGATGGCGATACACAAGTGGTTGCTAACGACCATGTTGTGTTGGTGACACGCGCTGAATCCATTCGTGCCATTGAAGCATTGTTTGAAGTTCGTCTTGAGTTCTTTTAAGGATAATTTTTAGTATATGCACATCAAAGGTGTAGTTTGGACGCTAGGTATTCTTATCGTTTTGTTTGGTTTTGGTATGTTAGTGCCGGCCTTGGTTGCCGTTTATTACCAGTCGGGGCATGCCGATGAGTTTGTGTTGGCGGGGCTGCTGGTCAATATTTTAGGTGTATTGATGATGACTTGGGGGGGGGGCGCACCCAAACAACTCAGTCATAAAGATGGTTTCTTAATTGTTGCGTTGGCATGGATTGTACTTTCATTGTTGGGCTCAGTTCCCTTTTTAACCACAGGGGTTACCCATTCGGTTGTGGATGCCTTGTTTGAATCCACTTCAGGTCTGACCACCACAGGTGCCACAGTGCTAACGGGACTGGACAATATGCCGCATGCTATTTTATTTTGGCGATCCATGCAGGAATGGCTGGGCGGCATGGGGATTATTGTTTTAGCAGTTGCTGTGATGCCACTTTTGGGTGTGGGTGGTATGCAGCTGTTTAAAGCCGAAACACCAGGTCCAGTTAAAGATAAATTAACTGCACGGGTTACGGAAACAGCTAAAGTTTTATGGTTTATTTACCTGGGCATTACTTTTGTTACAGGTGTATGTTTATGGCTTGCGGGTATGGGTGGCTTTGATGCGGTTAACCACGCTATGACCACGGTAGCCATTGGTGGATTTTCAACCCATGATGCAAGTGTAGGTTATTATGATTCGTTGTGGATTCGTGGAGTTATCGTGTTGTTTATGCTGCTTGCGGGTATCAATTTTACACTTCATTTTGCAGCACTACGCAAAGGTTTTTCAATCACAACCTATCTACGTGACGAAGAGTTCAGGACTTACATCAAGTGGATGTTTTCGCTGATTGTGTTGATTGGTTTGATGACTGTATTCACGGGAAAAGGTAGCTGGGGTGAAGTTGTTTTCAATACCATTGCGGTGGCAACTACCACTGGTTTTGCTGTCAGTGATTATGGTTTATGGTCACCAGGTGTGGCTATGTTATTGCTTTTAGCAATGTTTGTGGGCGCATGCGCAGGTTCAACAGGTGGGGGTATGAAGGTTGTGCGTGTGTTACTCTTATTTCGCCAAGGTATGCGAGAAGTGCGCAGACTTATTCACCCTCATGCGGTGATTCATGTGAAAATTGGAAAACAAAGCGTGAAGGGAGGGGTGGTTCAGGCGCTTTGGGGTTTCTTCGTGTTGTATATGGTGTGTTTTGCCGTGCTTGCCATTCTTGTGGCTGCAACGGGGGTGGACATGACCAGTTCAATTTCAGCAGCAGCAGCTTCGATTACCAACACAGGGCCTGGTTTTGGTAGCGTTGGCCCTGCGGGTAACTACGCATCACTTCCAGAAATGGCAAAAGTTGTTTTGATGTTTGGCATGGTGCTAGGCAGACTCGAAATCTTTACGTTTTTTGTGCTGTTGGTGCCTGAATTCTGGCGTAAATGAAGAAGGAGCTTGACAGTAAAGTTGGCTATCTACTTTTTTTCGTCTAATGTAGGCATTGATTGTACTTATTTTAGAAAGACTTAGCCACCTTGAGAGGGAAAAATTGTGAAAGGATTTTGGAAAACTGATTGGTTTATAGGGTTAGTTTTAACACTACTTTTCCTTTTTGCGTATGTCAGCGGATCTTCGCTTCTGCGTAGTCTTGAGTATAAAATGTATGATGCAGGTGTTTCGAGTAGTGTTGAGCTTGCAGGTGATCGCGTTGTTATTCTTGATATTGACGACACATCGATTGAACTGATTGGCCGTTGGCCTTGGCCGAGAAGTATTATGGCAGACATGCTGACCCAGCTTAAAGATGCGGGTTCGCGCATTGTTGGCGTTGATATTTTTTACAGTGAAAAAGAAGCAAGTAAAGGGACTGACTCTGCGGAGCAGCTATTCCAGCTGTTGCAAGAACAAGGTGATGCTTTGCTAGCTGAAGCGGAAGCATTGGATGCCAAAGGCGACCAAAAAGGCGCAGATGCAAAGTTTGATGCGGCAGACAAAAAGTTTGCGGAAGCTGATGAAATAGCAGCTACAGCCTTGGCTGGAAATAGTGATATGCGTTTAACGCAAGCCACTTATGAAGCAGGCAATGTGTTTATGCCTATGTTTTATGAGGCAGGCGAACCACTGGGTCGCCCCGATGCAAAGCTTCCTGATTATATTGAGCGCATGAGCATTAATAATATTGGTGATGTGGATGAAGCGGCATCACCGATTAGTGCTATTAATATGTCCTATCCCTTTGATGAGCTAGCCATGGTCTCGGCAGGCATGGGTTATTTGAATGTGTCACCGAGTGAAGATGGTGTATTGCGTTCAGAACCACTTATTGTTGAATACTATGGTCAATTTTACCCTTCTATGTCTCTTGCTATGGTTGCTCAGGACTTGAACCTAACCATGGATGATGTGCGCATTAATATAGGTTCCAGTGTTGAGTTGGGTGCATTGACCATTCCAACCGACAAAGAAATGAAGATTTCACCCAAGTTTTACACCAATGGTTCAGGTGATGTGAGTGGCGGGTTTACCCATTTTCCATTTTATGATGTGTTATCAGGGAAAATACCTGCCAACCTTTTAAAAGATAAGATTGTTTTGATTGGTGTGACAGCAACTGGTATTGGCGCATCCTACTTAACACCTGTTGCAGGTGGCATGACTTCAGTTGATTATCATGCCAATGTGATTGAAAGTATTTTGAATGAAGGTTTTATCAGCGCACCTGAATGGGCAGGTTTGGCTGAACTTGGGCTTTTGATATTTGTAGGTTTATATCTTGTTCTGTTGCTTCCTCGGTTGAGCGCAGTGATAGGCACAGTTATTTCAGCCGCACTATTGCTTATGATTGTGGGTGCAGGGTTTGTGCTGTTGGCAGATAGTGGGCTTTGGGTTCAAGTGATGGGTGCAGCGGGGCTGTTGTTGGTTGGGCATGTTGTGTTAACAACCAAACATTTCTTCGCCAGTGAAGAAGATAGAGAAAAAATATCTTCGGAATCTGCTGAAACCAATAAAATGCTTGCTTTGTCTTTCCAAAGCCAAGGTATGTTGGACATGGCATTTGATAAGTTCAGGAAATGCCCACCCAATGATGATATTTTAGATGGTTTATACACACTGGCACTTGATTTTGAGCGTAAACGTCAATTTAATAAAGCTACAGCCGTGTATGAATACATCATGGAAACCAAGCCAAAATTTAAAGACGTAGAACAACGTATGCAACGCACCAAAGATGCTGGTGAATCAATGATTTTTGGTGGTGGCGGTGCTGGCGGAGGCATGGGTACGCTGATGCTCACCGGTGGCGCGAAACCGACACTTGGGCGTTATGAAATCATCAAAGAGCTTGGTAAAGGGGCGATGGGTGTCGTGTATCTTGGTAAAGACCCCAAAATTAACCGTGAAGTTGCGATTAAAACCATGGCTTTATCTCAGGAATTTGAGGGTGATGAGCTGCAAGATGTGAAAGATAGGTTTTTTAGAGAAGCTGAAACAGCTGGTATGCTGAACCACCCCAATATTGTGACCATGTATGATGCTGGTGAAGAACATGATTTAGCATTTATTGCTATGGAATTTTTGGATGGCACGGATTTAGCGCCTTATACGAAGAAAGGTAAGTTGTTGCCGCAGATGGCAACGCTTAAAATCGCAGGTAAAGTGGCGGAAGCATTGCACTATGCAGGGCAACAGCATGTGGTACATAGAGATATTAAACCTGCCAATATCATGTTGCTTAAAGATAAAACGGTTAAAGTAACCGACTTTGGCATTGCGCGAGTGACTGCATCAAGTAAAACGAAAACAGGCGTTGTGTTGGGAACACCTTCATACATGTCACCTGAGCAGTTATCAGGTAAACATGTGGATGGGCGTTCGGATATATTCTCTTTGGGTGTCATGATGTATGAAATGTTGGTGGGTGTTCGCCCATTCAAAGGTGATTCGATGGCAACATTACTGTTTCAAATTGCCAATGAGCCGCACCCTGATATTCGTGAATATGACCCAAGCTTACCTGAACAGGTAAGCACATTAATTGATGCCATGCTGGTCAAAGATGCAGATAAACGCTTGCCTAATGGCGCAGCAGTTATTCGCGGTATTATTGCATGTTTGAAAGTTATGGCTGCAAAGGAAGGTAAAAAATGAGTGCATTGGAGATGATTGCTGTCACAGATGTGGGTCGTAAGCGCGACCATAATGAAGATTATGTTGGTGTTGATGAGGCGCATGGTGTTGCTGTTTTAGCCGATGGCATGGGTGGTCATAATGCAGGCGAGGTTGCCAGTGCTATGGCTGTGGATTTGGTGATGCGTTTGGTCAAAGATGATTTAAAGCATGTTGGTGTTGGCGAACTTGATGATGAGACTGGCTTTTCTAAGGAAGCTGTGATTACAAGAAAGGCTGCAGTAACGGCAAATAATGCCATTATCGAGGCTGCAGAAGCGAACCCTGAATGCGCTGGTATGGGAACAACGCTTGTGACAGCAGTATTTTATGGGGATAGAATTGCTGTTGCACATGTTGGTGATTCGAGGATGTATTTGCTGCGTAATGAATACTTATCACATGTCACTGAAGATCATTCATTGATTCAGGAGCAAGTGCGTCGAGGATTGCTGACAGCAGAAGATGCGCGTAACTCATCTATTAAGAATTTGGTTACACGTGCGCTTGGTGTTGAAAAAGATGTGGAAGCGGATGTTGTTGAAGATATTGCTTTAGTTGGTGATATATACATGATGTGTTCAGATGGTTTAACGGATGTGGTGCCTGATGAAGCGATTCGTTTGACCATGATTGAGCATAGTAAAAATTTCAAGGTTTGCGCACAATCCTTAATTGATTTGGCGAATGATGCTGGTGGGCCAGATAATATTTCGGTTATTTTGATTCGTGTAAAAGGTCCTTTTTCTAGAAAAAAAGGTTTCTTCTCACGTTTATTTGGAGGGAAATAGAATGAGTTGTAAGCTTATTTTAAAATTCAAAGATACAGTTATTGCTGAGTATGAACTGACTCAGGAAGAAACAACCATTGGGCGCAAGGAAGATAATACCATTCCTGTTGATAATTTAGCAGTAAGTAGTCGCCATGCTAGGGTGTTGAAAATTGGACAGAAAGTTATTCTTGAAGATTTAGGGAGCACGAATGGAACACAAGTTAATGATAAAGATGTCAGTAAACATGTGCTTAACAGTGGTGATATTATAACAGTTGGAAAGCACACGATGAGTTTTATATGCTCAGATGCAAAGCCAACTGCACCGCAAGCAGAAGCTGAAAGTGAGATGGATAAAACCATGATTATCAGTTCGGCAGCACGTGAAGAGATGATGGGTAAAGCTGGAGCTTCATCAGCGACACCAGAAATGATTTTAGGTGGTATTCAATACTTGTCAGGACCATTGATGGGTAAAAGCATGGAGCTAAAAGCTTCACTCACCAGTATGGGCAAAGGCAGCAATTGTAAAATTAAAGTTAAAGGTATGCTTGTTGGTAAACAGGCTGCTGTATTTACACGTCGTCCTACGGGTTATCATATCACACACTTAGAAGGTATGAGTAAAACCAAAGTGAATGGCGAATCAATTGCTGATCACCCTAGAGTGCTTAAAGATGGTGATATTATTGAGTTGGCAGATTTAAAGTTGCAATTTTATATTAAATCATAGCCTTATTGTTTTAATGAGAAAACACCCTGTTTGGTTGGTTTAAACAAGTATTTTTTGCGTTTTTAACCAACCCAAGCCCTTGCGTTGCGGAACATACGTAACCAAGCGCCTTCTTCACGTTCACGTTCAGGGTAGTATGAAAACTGAGTGTTTCTAAACAAGCGTTCAGGATGCGGCATCATAATATTAAATCGCCCATCGTTATTGGTAAAAGCTGTTAGCCCTGCCGGTGAACCATTGGGATTGGCAGGGTAAGTGTTTGCAGGTTTACCGCTAGCATCAATATAACGCAAGTAAGCAGAAGCACTGTTTTGTTGCTCTATATTTTCAAAGCTTGCTCTACCTTCACCATGCGCAACGACTAAAGGAAGTTTGGAGCCAACCATACCTTGCATCAGAATGGATGGTGAATCCATCACTTCAACCATGAGTAATCGCGCTTCAAATTGTTCGGAAATATTTCGTTCAAATGTAGGCCAATGCTCTGCACCAGGAATCATGGTTTTAAGCTGGCTCATCATTTGGCAGCCGTTACACACGCCCAAAGCAAAGGAGTCACCACGGTTAAAAAAGGATTGGAATTCATCCGTAGCTCTGGGGTTAAACTTAATCGAATTCGCCCAACCTTTGCCTGCGCCCAACACATCACCAAAAGAGAAGCCGCCACATGCCACCAAACCTTGAAAATCAACCAAAGAAACACGCCCCTCAATCAAGTCGGACATGTGCACATCCACGGACTCAAAACCTGCTTTATCAAACGCTGCAGCCATTTCAATTTGACCATTCACACCTTGTTCTCTAAGCACTGCCATTTTCGGACGTGTTTTATTGATAAACGGTGCGGTAATATCCTCAGATACATCATAGCTTAAGTCGGCGAATAAACCTTGGTCACCAGGGTTGGTGATGGCATCAAAAGCTTGTGTTGTACATTCAGGGTTATCGCGCAAGCTGGCAAGTTTGAATGATGTTTCGCTCCATGTTTGTTGAAGCTGCAATATATCTTCATCAAGCACAGTTTCACTGTTAAAAGCAACATGCAATTGTTTGTCATCATTGGTGCTGCCAATGATATGACTGATGCCTGATAAATCTTGCGAGTTTAACCATGCCAAAACTTGTTCACGGTCGCTGCGTTTGATTTGAATCACAGCGCCTAATTCTTCATTAAACAAGATGGAAAGTGCATCGGCTCCCAATCCATCCAAATAAACATCGACACCTGTGCGTCCTGCAAATGCCATTTCAGCCAATGTGGTGAACAAACCACCATCGGAGCGATCATGATAAGCCAGCAATAAACCTTGCTGATTTAAGGGTTGAATTGCATTAAAAAACGCTTTGAATTGTTGCGCATTATCCAAGTTAGGCGTGGTTTCACCCGTGCTTTGATACACTTGCGCCAAAGCTGAACCACCAAGACGATTCTTACCTTGTCCTAAATCAATCAAAATAAGGTCGGTTTCACCGAAGTTCGTGCGCAGTTGTGGTGTTAATGTTTTACGAATATCAGAAACAGGTGCAAAAGCGGAGACCACCAAGGAAAGCGGGGATACCATTTCTTTATCTTGCCCTTGTTCTTGCCATTTCGATTTCATGGATAAGGAATCTTTACCCACGGGAATGGAAATGCCCAATTCAGGGCATAACTCCATGCCCACGGCATGAACAGTGTCATACAATGCGGCATCTTCACCATCATGCCCACAAGCTGCCATCCAGTTGGCAGACAATTTAATATCGCTTAGTTTGTTAATGCTTGCCGCAGCCACATTGGTCAAAGCTTCACCCACTGCCATGCGCCCTGATGCCGCAGCATCCAGCACTGCAATGGGTGTGCGCTCGCCCATTGCCATGGCTTCGCCTGTATAGTTGGTGAAATCAGTAGCGGTGACGGCAACATCAGATACAGGCACTTGCCAAGGACCAACCATTTGGTCGCGTGCAACTAAACCTGTCACAGTTCTGTCGCCAATGGTGATAAGGAATTCTTTGCTGGCAACTGAGGGTAAGCGTAATATCCTCAAAGCAGCTTCTTTGACATCAATGTTTGTCGGTAAAGGTGTAGATTTGGATTTGACGTGTGCAACATCGCGCAACATTTTGGGTGGTTTGCCCAGCAATGTTTCCAACGATAAATCTACGGGCGCTTCTCCCAAAAATGAATCATCCACATGCAGGTGACCATCGTTTGTTGCCTCGCCAAGCACGGCAAACAAACAGCGTTCGCGCTCACACATGGCAGTGAATTGGGCTAAAGATTCTGGTGTAATAGCGAGCACATAGCGTTCTTGCGCCTCATTACACCAAATTTGCATGGGGCTCATGCTGCTTTCCATGTTATGCACATTGCGCAGATCAAACTTGCCACCGCGCCCAGCATCATGAATCAATTCAGGTACAGCGTTGGATAAACCGCCAGCACCAATATCATGGATAAAGAGGATGGGGTTATCGTCACCCAGTTGCCAACAGCGGTCGAGCACTTCTTGGCAACGCCGCTCCATTTCAGGATTGCCGCGTTGCACGGAATCAAAATCAAGGTTTTCAGCGTTGGCGCCTGTATCCATGCTGGATGCAGCGCCACCACCTAGCCCAATCAACATGGCAGGACCACCAAGCTGAATAATCAATGAACCCGCAGGCACATCATTTTTAAACACATGACGGGCATCAATATTACCCACACCACCTGCCAACATAATCGGTTTGTGATAACCTTTGAGTTCGCCTGCAACTTCTTGTTCGTATGTTCTGAAATAGCCATTGATATTGGGGCGACCAAATTCATTATTAAAGGCGGCTGCACCAATGGGGCCATCCAACATAATATCCAAAGCTGAGGATACACGTTCAGGTTTACCGTTATCTTGCTCCCAAGGTTGCTTGAAGTCTGGAATATTTAAATTGGACACAGTAAACCCGCATAAACCTGCTTTGGGTTTGGAGCCAATGCCTGTTGCCCCTTCATCTCGGATTTCACCACCAGAACCTGTGGCAGCACCTGCAAAGGGTGAAATGGCAGTGGGGTGATTGTGTGTTTCCACCTTCATCAAGATATGGGTGGTGTCATCATGGGCTTGGTATGTTTT
>CAMZLG010000090.1 GCA_947311495.1 uncultured Zetaproteobacteria bacterium | reverse complement strand
TTGAAGAAAGCGATACTGAATTTAAACCTACCCTAGAAAAATACAAACGCGCCAAACGCTATCACGGCAATGATTTAGAAGCCTGCCGCCTTGCATGTGAACCTTTTATTCAAGGCTTAGAGCAACGCTTAACACAACATGATTTTTTCATGGGGCCGACACCCAGCTTGCTTGATTTTGCTCTACTACCTTTCATTCGGCAGTTCTCAAGAGTCAACAAAGCCATGTTTTTTCAAGATAGATACACCAACCTACGTCGCTGGTTACGCCATCATTTACAAAGCAGGTTGTTTGCTAAAGCGATGTTCAAATACCCATTGTGGTTAGAGCATCATGAACAATGTGTATTGGGTGAGTGACATGAATATCAGAGGGATTTGCATCGCATCAACGACAGATGGGCATGGCCCGATTTATGTTTATGAAACAAGAACCAGTCGTATTCTCAGCTTTGATGAAAAAATTTATCAAAGCAGCATGAAACTCAATAATATTCATGGTTTAGACCTTGCCTACACCCAAGCTATGATGGTGGGTTTATTGTTTATCCCCAGTATCAACACAGCAACCGTCATGGGGCTAGGTGCGGGTTCCATGGTCAAAAACCTACTGCATAGTTTTCCCGAATTAAATGTACATGCGGTTGAATACCGTGAAGCCGTGGCGGATATTACAAAAAAGTATTTTTACTTGCCTGACACCGACCGCCTCCGTATTCATATCGATGATGCAGTGCATTACATCAAACATACAAACGTAAAAAGTGATGTTATTTTTTCAGATTTATACAACGCGAAAGGTATGGAGCCCAAACAGGTCGCATCAACCTACTTGCGTGATTGCAAACATGGACTCACTGAACATGGTGTGCTCGTGCTCAACATCTGGAACACGGCACTTGAATCACAAAAAGAGCTCAATGATTTACTAACCCTCGAATTTGAAAACCGAATGCTCAGCTTCGAAGCAGAAAGTGGAAACACGATTGTTCTCGCATTCAAAAATGACATCCCCATCATCAAAAGAAAAGCGCTGCTTATGAAAGCGAAAGGGTTGCAAGAGAAAATGAATATACCTATGGAACGGTATGCCAAACTGCTCTGGGCGACACAGGGGAATAAGTTTGTGGATGGTTAGTTCTGGCTGCAACGCGCAACGGCAACTATTGATGATTAGAAAAAACCAAACTGGAAGCATTGATTTGATTGGTATAGCCTTAGCCTATAAATAAAAAGGCAGTTAAAACGGTCAAGCTAGTAGCTTTATAAGAAACCTAATCAATTTTCTGACTAGGCTTTTAATAGATACACTTGGCTTATGAATTGCTTAAAAGCTTGCTAATAACCGTTCTAACTTATTGTAAGACCTAGCATGTTTTATATGTATTTACTACAGTAAAACTATAATATATGAATATTAGTGTTATGGTTGGTCGTATCAACATGCGAACTAATTTGACTGTTGCTGAATTAAAGGGGTAATAAATGACTGTTCTTTCAAGTAGTATGCTGCGTGGTTTCAGCTCTGTGGCTTCTGTTATATCACCTGAAGATAAATTACCAAAAATAAGTGCTCGTAAGATTTCTATTGAAGATGCTCTTAGAGAAGATTGGTTAAAAGTAGGTAATGATATAAAAGTTTCTATTAAAAAGTTTGAACATAGCCTAAATGTCGACTAAGAAAACTAGGAAACGAACAACTAAGCCTACTGCTACTAAGAAACAACAGGTTGTTCATCATCAAGAGGTTACAGAAGAAACCTTTCATAGTGGTCCGATTCCAACACCTGAGATGTTAGCCGCATACAGTAAAATTGTACCCGATTCTCCTGAAAGAATCTTAGTAATGGCTGAGAATGAAAGTCTGCACAGGCAAAAGTTAGAACAAGATGCTCTTGACTCAAATATTAAAGACCGTAGAAGCTTAAGGCTTGAAATTAAATATGGTCAAACTTTAGCGGCGTTAATTTGTTTATCTATTATTGGCTGCGGCACTTATTTAGCCGTAAATGTTCCTGGTGCCGTTTGGCCAGGTGTGTTGCTAAGCTCATCTGGTTTGGCAGGGATAATCACTGCCTACTTGAAAAAATAACTTATGAACGAATTTGGGTCGGGCTGAAGTTTCCCGTCTTACTAGACACTAATTTGAATTTATATGGTCAGACTCTTTTATTTACCAAGTTCATCCCTTTAATGCCACTTTTTATAATAGTCTTAATATAAAGTTCCCGAAAATATAAAAGAACACCCTATCCCTTTCTCACAGGTTATAAAAACAAATGAATAATAAAACAATAGTCACACACAACGGTAATTTCCATGCAGATGATGTATTTAGCATCGCTGTGTTTAAACATATATTGCCTTCATTTGAGCTGATTCGCACCCGCGATTTAAGTCTTATCGCCAAGGCGGATATTGTGGTGGATGTGGGTGGTGAATATGACCCTGAAACAGGTCGCTTTGACCATCATCAGCGCGGCGGTGCTGGCGAACGTGAAAGTGGTATTCCTTATTCTTCTTTTGGTATTATTTGGAAAAAATACGGCGTTGAAATGTGCCAAGGCAATCAAGATGTTGCCAATGCTGTGGATGGTGGTTTGGTGTCCACGATTGATGCTATTGATTGCGGGCATGTTTCAGGCGTTCAAGAAGGTATTAGCCTGAGCCAAACCATTGGTATGTTTAACCCGACGTGGGAAGAAGATGTCAACATTGATGAATGCTTTGATGAAGCGGTGGACTTTGCATCGCGTGTGTTAATCCGCTTTATTGCAGCGGCAAGCGGCGGGCTTAGTGCCAAAGCTATTGTTGCAAAAGCGATTGAACATGCAGAAGACCCAAGGGTGATTGTGTTGGAGAAATATACGCCGTGGAAAAAGACGGTGGTGAACTTATCCGATGAAGCTTTGTTTGTGGTCTATCCATCGCAAACAGGCGAATGGCGTATTCAGACTGTGCCATCAGCACTAGGTACATTTGAAAATAGAAAAGAACTACCCAAAGCTTGGGCAGGGTTAAATGACGAAGCATTGCAAGACGTGACAGGGCTTGATGATGCCATGTTTTGCCATAATGGATTGTTCATTGCAGGCGCAAAGTCTTATGAGAGCACCATGAAAATGGCAGCGATGGCAGTTCAAGATAATATATAGAGAAGCTATCACTTGTCCCGTTGCACACACCAATAAAACCAAATAACAATCATTAGCCTAAACTTTGGCTAAAGAATTGCTTAGTCCTCTATAAACCTTGTGTTGTAGGAGCTTAGGCATGGATGATGGCATTTCAATTCGGAAGTTATTGCAGGTGATGGTGGATAAAGATGCCTCAGACCTTTATCTCATGGCAGGTGCACCACCAGGCTATCGTATTAAAGGTGTGATTAAACGTATGGGCAAAGAAAACTTTAGCCCCATCATCATGGATAAGTTGGCAGCCCAACTGATGACTGAAAAGCAGAAGGTTGAATTTTCAAACAGTATGGAAATGAATGTGTCAGCTGCATTTGCAGGCATGGGCAGGTTTCGCGTGAATATATATCGGCAGCGTGGAAGCATTGGTATGGTTATTCGTCAAATCACCACCGAAATACCATGCATTGATGATTTGAAGTTACCTAAAATTTTTAAAGATATTGCCATGACCAAACGTGGTTTGGTATTGATGGTTGGTGCTACTGGCTCTGGTAAATCAACCTCACTTGCAGCCATTGTAGATTGGCGCAATAGCAATCAAGCTGGGCATATTATCACGATTGAAGACCCTGTTGAATTTATGCACACTCATAAAAAATGTTTTGTGACCCAGCGCGAAGTTGGTTCAGACACTATTTCCTTTCAATCCGCCCTGAAAAATACATTGCGCCAAGCACCTGATGTGATTCTACTGGGTGAAATTCGCGACCATGAAACCATGGAACATGCTATTTCTTTTGCTGAAACTGGGCATTTGGTGTTGGCAACGCTTCATGCCAACAATGCCAACCAAGCTGTGGAACGTATTATCAACTTTTTCCCTAGCGAGCATCATCAACAAGTATATATGAACTTATCCATGAATCTCAAAGCTATTTTATCACAAAGGCTAGTGAAAACAAAAGATAACAACCGAGCCGCTGCGATAGAAATTCTCATCAATACACCTCGTGTCATGGATTTGATTCTCAAAGGTGACATATCAGGCATCAAGGAAGCCATGCAAGCTGGTGAGCAATATGATATGCAAACATTTGACCAAGCATTGTTCAAAATGTGGGAAGATGGTTTGATTGATGATGTTGAAGCGCTTCGCCATTCTGATTCTGCCAATAACATGCGCTTGGAAATGAAAATGAAAAGCATTGGCTCATCAAAACATGCCGAAAGCCTAGGAGATAACGATGACTCAGGTTTACAACTGAATATATAAAATCATGGCATACCTCTTTGTTGCCTGACTTTACAGTTATCCAAGCATCCCGTATCCTTCATTCTATGACCAAGCGTTAAACAAGGATGTTTTTATAGTGAGTATGCAATGTTCGTAGCTTTTCTATTCAATGTGTTTATTGTTTTTCTTGTTGTGATAATTCATTACGAATGTTTATATAAACTTACTTTTTATTTACCTAAACTCACAGTAAAACATCGCTTACGCATTGCTTTTGGTCTGCTTGGAGCGCTAGCAGCGCACGTGGCTGAAGTTTGTCTTTTTGCTATATCTTACTATTTTATGCATCATGGTGAGGGCTGGGGAAAGCTCACAGGCAACTTTAATGGAAGCCTATTGGACACTATTTATTTTTCATTCACCACCTATACCACTTTAGGTTTCGGTGACATTGAACCGATTGGAAAATTGCGTTTTCTGGTAGGTATTGAAGCTTTGGTAGGGCTTATGCTCATCACTTGGACTGCTTCATTCCTATACCTTGAAATGCAACGCTACTGGAAAATTAAATAAACTCAGGTTTAGCTTGAACATCATAGTCCGCCACATCAGGCAATGAAAACTTGATGGATTGGGCATGAAGCATGAGGCGATTCGCCTTCTTTTGTTGATTAAATGCAGCGTCGCCATATTTATCATCACCAACAATGGGGAAACCTATGGATGCCGCGTGAACCCTGATTTGATGGGTGCGACCTGTGATGATTTTGATGTTTAATAGCGAAGTATCATCCCATAATTGTACGGGTGAAAAATACGATACAGCGCGTTTGCCTTTCTGCTTATCCACCACCACAGTCCACTTTCCTGCTTTATCTGTCTTTTTCAAAAGGGGTATATCTACCTTCTGATGCCCGCCCAGCCACACGCCTTTGACCAGCGCAGTATAATGTTTATCCACGCCGCGATTCTCTTGCTGCTTTTGAAATGCCCGCAACGCACTTTTTCGCTTGGCAATCACCAATACACCTGAAGTCGCTTTATCCAAGCGGTGTGCAAGCTCCAAATACGGCGCATCAGGTCGGCTTTTGCGCAATTGCTCAATCACACCCAAGCTTTGCTCACCCAAATCATCACGAGTCACACCATGAACCGCCAAACCCGCAGGTTTATTTAAGAAAATAAACCGTGAGTCTTCGAGTAAAATATCTTTGTCCAAGTTCAACAATACTGGCATAGGGCAAAGCATAACGGTTTATAGCACTTCAAGCGATGTTCCAATGCTGTTAGCTTCACGGCATGTTAATTCGCCTCAACAATTTTAATATCGGTTTGGATGAACACGATACATCTATAAGCAAGCGCATTTGTGATGAATTGGGCATCAAAGCTGAAGCACTTCAATCATGGAACATCGTGCGCAAAGCTATTGATGCGCGCAAACGCAGCGATGTGCATTTTGTGTGTAGCA
>CAMZLG010000089.1 GCA_947311495.1 uncultured Zetaproteobacteria bacterium | reverse complement strand
GTGGAAGGTCTGGAAGTGGGCGCTGATGATTATATCACCAAACCTTTCAGCATTCCTGAACTTATGGCGCGTATCAAAGCGCAATTTCGTAGTGTGGAAGCTTTAAAAAAAGCCCAAGCAGGCATTTCACAAAACGACACCATTCAAGCAGGGGATATGTCGATTGATTTGAATACCCGACAAGTTTTTATTGCGGGTAAAGAAGTCAACTTAACTGCAAAAGAGTTTGATTTGCTTGTTTATTTCGCCAAGCACCCTGGGCAAGTCTTTACGCGCACTCAACTGCTTGACCATGTCTGGGGTTATCAGTTTGAAGGTTATGACCATACTGTGAACACGCATATCAATCGCCTGCGCATCAAAATTGAGCAGGATGCCGCTAATCCTCAATATATCCTCACCGTTTGGGGCGTGGGTTATAAGTTTGGTGTAGCCAAAGGATGATACATACACTCTACGCACGATTAGCACTCACACTGACACTTGCTCTGGGTTTGGTTGGGCTGATTTATGGTGTGTTTATGTTTACCACGGTGCAAAAGAACACCCAATATGCCGAGCAGATTTTAAATAGAGACTTGGCAAAAGTGTTGGTGAATGAGCGTAATCTTGTCCATGAAAATGAGTTAAACAAAGAAGAACTGCAGGATATGTTCATGGATTACATGAGCGTCAACCCAAGCATTGAAATTTATTTATTGAGCTTGGATGGTGAAATTCTTTCATATTCCGCAGACCCTTGGCAGGTGAAGCGGACACATGTATCGCTCGAACCTATCCAATCCTTTCTTGGTGAAAATGCGACCTTCCCTGTGTTGGGTGATGACCCGCGCTCACTTGAAAAACAAAAGGTTTTCTCTGTCACAGCCATTCCCATGACAGATCATCCGAGCGGTTATTTGTATGTCATCTTGCGCGGTGAGCAGTATGACCAAGTGGAACAACTGGCCAGAGATAAAGAGCTGCTTTATTTGGGCGCATGGGTAGTAGGTATTGCGCTATTCATTGGTTTAATTGTTGGTTTATTGGTGTTTTACCCCATCACGCGGCGCTTACGTTTATTATCCAAACAAGTGGATAACTTTCGTCAAAGTGAGTTTAAAACATTGCCTGATTTTCAAGTGTCAAAGGATAGGGACGAATTAAGCCAGCTTGAGCGAAATGTATCGGAAATGGCAAAACAAACCGTGCAACAGTTTGAACATATATCAGCGCAAGATAATCAACGCCGCGACTTATTTGCTAGCCTTTCTCATGATTTACGCACGCCGCTTGCAGCATTACATGGTTATTTGGAAACCCTTGAAATCAAAGCAAACAGCTTGGATGAAACCCAGCGCGCTGAATATACCCAACGGGCGATGAAGTTTAGCCATCGCCTCAAAGCTTTGATTGATGAGCTATTTGAAATGGCAAAGCTAGACACTTTAGACACAGCGCCACATATCGAGCCCTTTGCTTTGCCTGAATTTGTGCAGGATATGCTGCAACAATATGAAAGCAGCGCACAAAATATCAGCGTGTCTTTAAAGATGGAAGGTGATACAAGTATGCCTTTGGTTAATGCTGATATTGCTTTGATTCAGCGGGTCTTTGAAAACCTGATTGGTAATGCGCTTAGGCATGTGCAAGCGGTCGATACCATTACCGTTCAACTGAACAAGCAAGAAGATTATGTGGAAGTTCAAGTGCGTGACACAGGCTGCGGCATTGCCGAAGAAGCATTAAGCAAAATCTTTGACCCATTGTATCAAGTGAACAATGCGCATCGTGGCGGTGAACATTCTGGGCTTGGTTTGGCGATTGTGAAGCGCATCTTGCAGTTGCATCAAAGTAGCATCAAAGTGAGCAGCACCCAAGATGTTGGCACAACATTTACATTTCGATTAAAGTTCTAGGAGATATATCTTGAAAACCATACTTTTTACACTTATTTTATTATACACAAGCTCAGCTTTTGCAGCGGGTGATGGTTATATCTATGATTTCAAAAGCCCAGTATTAATCAATGGTAAATTGGCAAACAAAAATAGCCCGATTACCTTTGGCGATGAAATTATCACAGGGAGTAGGGGGCGTATCGCCCTGCGTTTGGCAGGAAATGTGTACCGTGTGGGAAGCCGCTCACACTTAACACTTCCGAAAACCGAGAAGAACTTCACTTTGAAATTCCTATTTGGCTCTGTTTTAGCCGTTTTCCGCTCAGATACGCCCAAGACCATACAAACGCTCACTTCCGTGCTTGGTGTGCGTGGCACAGGTTTATACTTGGACATTGATAATGAACAAACCTATCTCTGCACATGTTATGGTGATATTGATTTTCATGATAAGAGCAATGAAGATAATGTGCGTCATATCCATAGTGAATATCACAATATTGTTGTTTTAAATCACCAAACACGCACCTTTTCTAGCCAAGCCATGAAAGGTCATGCCACACCTAATTTGTTTGAACTTGAAGCACTTGCAGAACGTAAACCGCCTGCCACCTTTACGGCTGAACATGAAAAGAACAACCTGGTGACTGCGGCGGAATAACGGCTTATTTGACAGTAATATTGATGGTGTGGCTCATGATTTTGCCATACGATTGATGAGCCCCATCGGCAAATTGTAGCGTAAGCGAATGTTTGCCAGGTTTGAGTTTAATCGTGGTTTCTGTTTGCCCACCACCAAAGTGAATATGGGTTGCATCTTTGGGTACAGTGGTATTTTCAGGAATATACGCACCATCAATAATCAAATGGTGATGCCCCGTGCCTTTGATGATTTCACCAGCTTTATGCACTTTCATGCCTTTGATGCCCATCTTCACCAGAATTTCACCAGATACGGTGTCACCATCTTTGGGGCTAATAAAATGAGGGCCTAATGTGCAAGACAGACTGCACGCGCCTTCATGCTCACATGCTGCTGCGATGTTTGCCCATAAAAATACAACTGCCAATGCTGAAACTGTTAACCATTTTTTCATCTTCTTCTCCTTATCTGACCAAGCCATAACGTAGGTCAAAAAACAAAAATAATAAACATAGTCTTGGTAGGTTTAATCTTTTGTTGATGTGTCTAGCAAAGGGTGAGGTTGAGTGTTAAGTTTCGCCAAGCGTATATATTCGGAACACACTAAAAGAGGAAACATCATGGCAGACAACAAAGGAAAAGCACTAGAAACAGCGTTAGCACAAATCGAAAAACAATTTGGCTCAGGCACCATCATGCGCATGGGCGATAAAGCACATGTGGATATTGATGTGATTGGCTCAGGTTCGTTAGCATTGGATGCAGCGCTTGGCATTGGTGGTTACCCACGTGGTCGTATCGTTGAAATCTATGGCCCTGAATCATCAGGTAAAACCACATTAGCTCTTCATGCCGTGGCTGAAGCACAAAAAGCAGGCGGTAAAGCAGCTTTTATTGATGCAGAACATGCCCTAGACCCTGAATATGCACGCAAACTGGGTGTGGATGTGGACAACCTTTATTTATCACAACCTGATTGCGGCGAGCAAGCCTTGGAAATCGTGGATATGTTAACCCGCTCTGGCGCATTGGATATTTTGGTGGTGGATTCGGTTGCCGCTTTAACACCTCGCGCTGAATTGGATGGTGATATGGGTGATTCACACATGGGTTTACAAGCGCGCTTGATGTCGCAAGCGCTGCGCAAGCTCACATCAGCCATCTCTCGCACCAACACTACCGTCATTTTTATCAACCAATTACGTATGAAAATTGGTGTGATGTTTGGTAATCCTGAAACCACCACAGGTGGTAATGCGTTGAAATTTTATGCGTCTGTTCGCCTTGATGTGCGCCGCACAGGTGCGATTAAGAAGGGTGAAGATGTGTTGGGCAACGACACCAAAGTAAAAGTGGTCAAAAACAAAATGGCACCACCATTTAAGCTGGCGAAATTCAGTATTATGTATGGTGAAGGTGTGTCGCATGTCGGCGAAGTTGTCGATATGGGCGTTGAATTTGGGCATGTGAAGAAAAGTGGTGCTTGGTATGCGGTAGGCACTGAGCGCATTGGGCAGGGCAGAGATAATGCCATCCAATATTTGAAAGACCATCCCGATTTATTGAACGATATTGAAGGCAAAGTTCGTGAAGAACTGGGGTTACCTGAAGCATCTGTGAAAGCCGTAGCGCCGAGTGTCTCAGAAGACTAATGCCGTCAAAAACGAACAGCAGGAAGCTTTTAAGTCTGCTGTTCGTGTGCTTGGTATCCGCGAGCATAATGAAGCGGAACTGCGCACAAAGTTAAGCAACAAAAATTACGATGACATTATCATTGATGATGTGATTGAAATGCTAAAACATTATGACTATTTGAGTGAATCGCGGTATGCAGAAACATTTCTGCGTTCGCGGTTAAAAAAGGGTGAGACCCCTTGGTTTGCCGCACAAAAAGCAAGGCAGAAAGGCGCAGAACCCGTTGCACTCAAGCTTGCGCTTGAAGAAGCAGAGCAAAGCTTTGATGCTTGGTCAGCGTGTAAAGATGTATTGGATAAACGAGACCCAATGGGCTCATACAAACAAGATAAGCGGCTTTGGCAGCGACAAATGCGCTACTTGCAGAATAAGGGTTATGATTTGAACACCATTTTGCAGGTGATGAATAATGAGGATGATTAAGATATGAACACATCGGAAATCAGAAAGAAATTCTTAGGCTATTTTGCCGATAAAGGGCATGAAGTTGTAGAATCCAGTTCGCTGGTGCCACATGGTGACCCAACCTTGATGTTTACCAATGCGGGTATGGTTCCCTTTAAGCATGTGTTTCTTGGTGATGAAACCCGCCCTTATGTTCGCGCTACTTCCAGCCAAAAATGTGTGCGTGCAGGTGGTAAACACAATGACCTTGAAAATGTGGGGCATACCGCTCGGCATCACACCTTTTTTGAAATGCTGGGCAACTTCTCCTTTGGTGATTATTTCAAACAGGATGCCATCAACTTCGCATGGGAATTTTTAACCGAAGAGCTTAAACTCGATAAATCACGTTTGTTTGTCACCGTCTTTGAAGATGATGATGAAGCCTATGATTTATGGGTTAAAGGCATTGGTATCGCTGAAGATAAAATTGCCCGCATTGGTGCTAAGGATAACTTCTGGAGCATGGGTGACACTGGGCCTTGTGGGCCTTGTTCGGAAATCTTTTATGACCACGGCGAGCATGTGTGGGGTGGTCCTCCAGGCACACCAGAAGAAGATGGCGATAGATATGTTGAAATCTGGAACCTTGTCTTTATGCAATATGATAGGGATGAAGAGGGCACATTAAATCCACTGCCCAAACCTTCCGTGGATACTGGTATGGGTTTGGAGCGCATTGCGGCTGTGCTGCAAGGCACACACGACAATTACAGCATTGATTTGTTTCAACACCTGAT
>CAMZLG010000088.1 GCA_947311495.1 uncultured Zetaproteobacteria bacterium | reverse complement strand
TGCAATTGCAATCTATGACACTATCCAATGAAAGCCAAAATGCGAAACAACAAGAATTGGTAAGATTGAAAAAAGAGTTTGACCGCAAACTTCAAGATGCATCGGATGAACTTAAAGGCGAGAAGCGTAAGCTTGATTCACGTATGATTGCAAAATTCTATGATGCGGTTCGAGCTTATGGTAAAGAGAAAAAGTATGACCTTATTTTGCCAAAATCAACAGTGATGTATGCAGGACCAGGCTTGGACATTACAACTGATATTACAAAAATCATGGATAAAAAATAAAAGGTTTATACACATATTATGCCATCAACGCTTAGTCTTGAAGAAGTTGCTGAGCTTGTTTCAGGCAAGCTTACTGTTGGTGATGTGCCCCATGATATTCAAGGTGTAGAAACATTGGCGAATGCAACAGCATCGCATGTTTCATTCCTTTCCAACATGAAATACAAAGCAGACTTGCAAACCACCCAAGCTGGTGTGGTGTTGCTTTCGCATAAAGCGGATATTCCCGATGGGCTTGATGCGGCTGTGATTGCTGTTAAAGACCCTTATGTCGCGTTTACGCAATTACAACGTCACTTTCATCCCGCGCCGCAATCGACGGGTCAAATTCATGCATCTGCCGTTGTTGATGACTCAGCAAGTGTTGCGGTTAACGTGCAAATTGATGCGAATGTAAGCATTGGTGCAAATGTCTCTATCGGTACAGGTTCAATGATTGGTGCAGGTTGTGTATTGGAAGAAGGTGTGAACATCGGCGAAGGTTGCTTGATTCATCCACGTGTCACGCTTGCTAAAGACACGCAGCTTGGTGATAGAGTGATTATTCAATCGGGTGCTGTGATTGGCTCGGATGGTTTTGGCTTTGCGTGGACAGGTGATGAGTTTTTAAAAATTCCACAAGTCGGACGTGTGGTGCTTGAAGATGATGTTGAAGTGGGCGCAAACACTTGTATCGACCGTGGTGCGATTGGTGATACCGTCATCAAAGCAGGTGCGAAGTTGGATAATTTGATTCAAGTGGCGCACAATGTTGAGATTGGCTACAAATCAGTGATTGCAGGACAAGCGGGCATTGCAGGTTCAACTGTGATTGGCAATGGCTGCCAAATGGGTGCGCAATCGGGTGTGGCAGGTCATCTTAAATTGATTGATGGTACCATTGTTGGTGCAAAAGCAGGTGTGATTGGTGATACCAAACAAGCAGGTATGGTTTCAGGTTTTCCTGCCGTGCCACACCGCCAATGGTTAAGGGCATCAGGCATGTTTGACCGCTTACCAGAAATTTGGAAAAAGATTAGAAAGTTAAGTGATGGAGCAGAATAATGGCTGTATTTAATATTGATGAAATCATGGACAGGTTGCCGCATCGCTACCCATTTTTGCTGGTGGATAGGGTGTTGGAAATTACTGAAGATGAGTCCATCAAAGCGCTTAAAAATGTTAGCATCAATGAGCCTCATTTTAATGGTCACTTTCCGGGTCATCCGATTATGCCGGGCGTGCTAATCGTGGAAGCCATGGCGCAAGTGGGCGGTGTGCTTGCATTGTCATCGGTGAACGATGGTAAAGAGTATTTGATGTATTTTACAGGTATTGATGGTGCGAAGTTTCGTAAACCTGTGCGCCCTGGCGACCAAATTATTTTTGATATTACAGTGCTGCGCAAGCGTGGCGCAATGTATAAGTTTAAAGGTGAAGCTTTTGTGGATGGCAAGCTGGTTTGTTCGGCAACCTTGATGGCATCGGTATTTCCTAAGGACGAATCGTGAGCCAAAGCTTAGAAACCAATATTCACCCCTCTGCAGTGGTCTCGCCCAAGGCGAAGCTGGGTAAGGGTGTATGTATTGGTGCATTTTGTACGGTGGATGAGTTTGTATCGCTGGGTGATGGATGTGAATTGATGTCACATGTGTCTATCACTGGGCGTACGACGATTGGCAAAAATAACCGCTTCTTTCCATTTTCCAGCATTGGTGCAGAGCCGCAAGACTTAAAATTTCATGATGAACCATCGGAAGTCATCATCGGTGATAACAATACCTTTAGAGAGTATGTCACCGTGCATAGAGGCACAGAAGGTGGTGGAATGCTCACCAAAATCGGTGATAACAATTTGTTTCAAACTTATACCCATGTGGCTCACGATTGCCAAATTGGTAACAATATTGTGTTAGCATGTAGTGCGATTCTTGCAGGGCATGTTGAAGTACACGATGGGGCGATTGTGGGTGCGATGTCTGCGGTTCACCAATTCTGCCGCATTGGCAAAAATGTCATGCTTGGTGCGACATGCACGGTGCTGAAAGATATGCCGCCGTTTACCATTGGTGGTGGTGGTTACCACATGAGTTTATCGGGTTTGAATACCGTGGGTTTGAAGCGCAAAGGTTTGAGTAATGATGATATTCGTGCCCTTAAAACAGCTTACAAAACTATATTTATGGGTTCAGGTTTGCTTAAAGACCGTTTATCTGAAGTTGAAGGTTTGAGCTTGGGTAATGTTTACGTGGATGAATTGATTGCTTTTGTGCGCAGCAGCGAACGTGGTGTGATGATGCATTCCAAAAAAGAGAAGGATGCCTAAACTTCAATCCATGGGTTTGGTCGCGGGTTACGGTGCGTTTCCCCTAGAGCTTTGCCAAACCCTTAAAAACAACGGTTATATGGTGCATGTTGCAGCCATTCAAGAAGAAGCGTCTAAGGATATTGAAGCCATTGCTGATAGCGTGACTTGGGTATC
>CAMZLG010000087.1 GCA_947311495.1 uncultured Zetaproteobacteria bacterium | reverse complement strand
TACCACAGTCATTCGTATGCCATCTTATGAAGCTTTGGTGGAAGATGAAATCTTGTATGCCCATGCGTCTCGACTTTTGCATTTAGAGACCAATCCCGGCAATGCTAGAGCTTTGATTCAGCAGCATGGCTCGCGTGAAGTGTGGATAAACCCACCTTCCATTCCGCTAACCACCCAAGAGCTGGATAGCGTGTTTGATTTACCGTATTCACGGCTTCCTTACATGGGTTATGGCGACATCAAAGCCAAAGAAACAAAGATTCCTGCTTATGAAATGATTAAAAACTCGGTAAACATCATGCGCGGTTGTTTTGGTGGCTGCACATTTTGCTCTATCACCGAACATGAAGGGCGTATTATTCAAAGCCGCTCTGAAAAGTCGATTCTTAAAGAAGTCGAAGCGATTCGTGATAAAACGCCAAGTTTCACGGGCGTGATTTCTGACTTGGGCGGGCCAACAGCCAATATGTATCGCCTGAAATGCAAATCGGCAGAGATTGAAGCATCGTGCCGTAAACCTTCATGTGTATTCCCTGGTATTTGTAAAAACCTTGGCACAGACCACAATCCTTTGATTCAATTGTATCGCAAAACGCGCAATCTCAAAGGCATCAAACGCGTATTTATCGCATCAGGCTTGCGCTACGATTTGGCAGTGGAATCTCCTGAATACATCAAAGAATTGGTCACCCATCATGTGGGTGGTTATCTGAAAATTGCACCTGAACACACCGAAAATGCCCCCTTAGATAAAATGATGAAACCGGGCATTGGCAGTTATGACAGGTTTAAGGAACTGTTTGAGAAATACTCCAAAGAAGTGGGCAAAAAACAGTATTTAATCCCCTATTTTATCGCGGCACACCCAGGTACTACCGATGAGGATATGCTGAACTTGGCATTGTGGCTCAAACAAAACAACTACAAAGCCGACCAAGTGCAAGCCTTCTTGCCATCACCCATGAGCACGGCGGCAGCCATGTATCGCTCGGGGAGAAATCCACTTAAAGCCATTAGCCGCATTAAACCAAGATATAAAGAAGAAGTATTTGTACCCAAACGCAAAAAACAACGTGATTTACACAAAGCCTTCCTGCGTTACCACGATAAAGACAACTGGGAAATGATTAGAGTTGCCTTGAAAAAAATGGGCAGAGCTGATTTGATTGGTTCAGGTGAACATCAACTGATTCCAGCTTATCAATCAGCTTCGCAATCCAGAAGCAATGCAAAACCTCAGCGCAACAAACCTATACGCACCCAGCATACACGGGTGGAACGCAAAGGTAGGGCTACTACAAGACAGCAGAAACATCGCCGCAGAAAACAAGGCTAAGGCTCTTGCTTGTCATTTCGACCGAAGCGAATGCGTAGTGGAGAAATCTCCAAGATGTCTCGACTACGCTTAAGATGAATGCTCAAGGTAGAGAGAACACCCTAGCGCGGCATGACATATTAACTACTTAAGCTTTACGGCGAACCAATAAACCTAAACCCATCAATGATAAGAACATCAAAAATGGTGCAGTCCCGCTTGGGGAAATACAGCCTTCAAAACCTTCTTCACCTTCACCACCCCGAGGCGCACCAGCAGCAGGAACAACGGGGATTTTTCTAAGCACGACAATATTTGAATTTGCAGCCACGCCAGAAACGGTAATGCTACCATTAGCATTAAACGTGATACCCGTAGTAACTGCTGTGTTCGTCTTATTTACCAAATCCACCGAATACAGCAATGACCCTAGCCCAACACCTTTATTAAACGTAATCGTTGCAGGAAAAGTTGGCACAAGCGGAGATACATTGCCTGCGACTTCAAAACCACTGAGCAAGGTGATGCCTGCTTGTGCATAAGTATCAGTAATAGCTGTTTCTGTCACAATGCCTGCACCTGTTACCACAACCGATGATGATGTTGAGCTTTCAGCAGCCTTTGCCATCGTAAATGAAGAAATCGAAGCATAATTAAAGTTGACACTCACACCACTGACTTCTTGCGCATTATTAAAGCCATCACCATCACTGTCCGACAAGGCTAAGTTTGCGCCACTGCGCCATGTGCCTGCCATGGGAAGTGTTGCAGAAGATTTTGATCCACCATCGGTATGACATGCGCCACACGATACCGATGCACCGTTACCAAGACCTGCATTAAGTGGCGCCACATACTGCCCTTGCGCATGGGCAACCCCTGTAAATGACATGATACTTAATGCGATGGTTAACACTTGTTTAAACATCTTATTCAACCTTTGAAAGCACTGTGCTTTTCTTGCCGAACAACAATAAGGAAGCCATTAAACCCAAGAACAATAAAAAAGGTATTTGTATATTGTTGGTTACACAACCCGTGACTGTAGCCTGCTCTTTGGTTCCTCCAGCCGCATCACCTGCTGGGTTTGTACCCGCTGCAAACTCTGCTGCATTGGTGATACCATCTCCATCAGCATCACCTGCATCCAATATTACCCAGTTTGGGGCAATAGCACCTGTTTTATCGCCACCTGCCGCCAAATATTCAGCGCCAAAAGCATTCACTGCTGGTGGGGAAGTATGGCAAATCGTACATGCCGTAAGGTTTGTTGTGTAATGAGCATTTAATGTATTTAGCGCTCCCTGCAAAGCACTTGCTGTTGTTGCTCCAAAGCTTAAGAAACTCACTAAAACTACAGTTAAAAATATTCTTTTCATTTTATTCTCCAAAGAAAAAGCCCCTTGAAATACATTTATTCCAAGAGGCTAAATATTACATGCTAAAGTTTAGTCTTTTTTGCGACGAACAAAAAAGCCCAAAGACAACATTGCCAATACCATCATCAACGGTGTGGTTACTGAGGATGTAACACAACCACCGCCACTACTACCTGTATCAGATGTTCCTGTGTCCGTTGTCGTAGTCGCACCCGTTGTCACATTAGTAATCACATCCAAGCTGTTTGTTCCTGTTGCATTTGTAATTTCAGTACCATTAGGGATGCCATCTCCATCTGCATCCAAACCATCAATAGCTGTTAACGCAGCCACAGTACCAGCCCCGCCACCAGTGCCGCCAGGTACGTTCTTAAACTGATTACCATAAGAAGTCATTGTGCCAGGCGCGCCTGTATGACAAATATTACAAGAGTTGGTTAGATTTGCTCCTGGGTATTTTTGATCAACAATACCGCCCGTACTCATATAGGTGCTAGATGCGCTCGCTGTTGTTGCGCTAAAGCTTACTGCGCCAAGCATCGCTGCTGTTAAAATAATCTTTTTCATAATCCTTCTCCTTATTTTGCCGTTATGGCTAAACTGGTAAGTGAACTTTATGTGTAGCAACATTAAAACAATGTGATGCTAAACATAATCTTTAATCATCATCCAACTCACTCCAGTAACCATAGTTCGGAATGAGAATGGTGTCATCATCAAAAATGCCTTTATCAATTTCTCTGTGGCAAGCATTGCAATTAATCAATGATTTTACCTTAGGATTGTTTTTTACATATTTATCCGTCATAGGTTTATGTTTGCGTTTGATATATGGCACTTCAGTAATACGCAGTGGGGTCACATCATCTGGAATAGAACGGTTAATCTTGCTTGAACGTTTATAAAAAGACGTGTCTGCAGCGTTGTCTACCAAGAAGTTTAAAATTTCTAACCTATCTTCTTCATCCAACTCCGCATTTTCACCAAAATGATCTTCCAGCTCATCAGGAAGCATTAACTTTTTCCATGAACGGGCAGGCAATAAACCAGGCTGATACGCATAATGGCATTCCGAGCACCCTTCTTCATACAAATCATTCTTCACAGCTGCAACGCCCTTAAAGCGAAACAGGTGCGCAAAAAAGTCTTCTGCAAATGCTTGGTGTGAAAACATCATCAACACGGTAAATAATAATACTTTTCTCATAGTGTTTTATATCTCTCTTATTTAAATATTATAACGACTTGAAATATGCTAAAAAATCGCCTTTTTCTTGCGGTGTACATTCTCGACCATATGTCCATTTACAATTGCGCTTAAACCATTTTCTTACTTTTTTCTCTACGCCAAAACGCGGTTCTTTCTCACCTGTTTTTTTGTTAATACCAAAAGATGCTAACGTCATCGGTGCAATTTCTTTGCCCGTCTTCTTATGTTTCCCCGGTGTTATGGGAGGAGAATTATGACAGGTTGCACAGCTTCTATCGGTAAACATTTCACCTTTGTGCTCATGCGGTATCACGGTTGTCCACATCTTTTTACCCGCTTCAGCATTAAATGGCCCCGCACCTTCAGCTTTATATTTATCCATAAGCCCGTGAATGGCTGCACCACCTTCTCCTGCTTGAGCCAATAAAGGTGCTGCACTTAGCATGGCTGCTAAAATTAAAACTTTCTTCATCATATGCTCCTATTCTTCTTAATCTTTACCAAGTAATCGCAATCGCGGTAATCATTGCAGCACCACCCAAAACGCCTGCTGATGAATGATCAGTGGATGGGTAACCAATATTATTGTATTCATCCACAGCACTTTTCACTGCTAAATAATAACCAATCACACCCAACGTGCCTAAAATTACATGTAAATTATCCCTGTCAAACAAACCATCTTCAATATGAAAATCATCCCAATGCGTCCACAATCCAGTACCAATCGCTGCCGCGCCAAGCTGCCATGCAAGCTTGCCTGCTTTATAATGAACGCTATTTAACAAATCAGGGTCAGCTGAATCTGGTGCGGAAATGGCAGTTAAACCTCCCAGTGCCAAGGATGCTAAACCCAAATACATATGCGCATTATTTGCGGTTACAGCAGGTTTTTTGAATGCTGAATCCGGAATATTTGGTGCGCTAGATGGTGCAGATGGTGCGCGGTTATCCGCAAGCAACATACTTGAATCCAAAAGCGCAACACTTAAATCCAAATCTGTATATGTTGGCTCATATATATCTTTTGCATATAAAATATTCGCAAAAGAAAGTAACAATACCACTACGAAACATTGACGAAAAATAAAACCCATAACCTATCCTTTATATTCTAACATGTTTTTAAGCTTAGCCTTAAGCAAGTTACATACCAACAAAGCGTACAATATCACTCGGTGCATGCACACTAAGAAACCACTGCCCTTTTTTGGACATTCTTAACCTACCCCGAACCAAAACTGAATCACCCGCTTTAAACTTGAGCCCTCGCCCAAACCACTTGCGATACTTCTTTGGTACGGTCACTGCCAGCTTGCCCAACTGCAAGCGCCACGAACTCTTGTGACTTTTTATTAAAATTCCATGAATTAATCGGAATTCTCCTAAAACATTTTGGCTTAAGTCTTTAGGCCTAAGTGTTTTCCACCGTGAATTCGCCCATATGCCAATCTTATTCTGAATCGCACTACTTTCAATACTTGTAAGTGCTTCAGCCTTTTTTATATTGGGTGCAAAAGTATAAACATGCGCCATACCCAACCTCACCAATTCCGCATTTACCCACAATCCATCACGCAAATAGACATGCGCCAAGGTACGCCCATACTTATCTTTTTTTTCTTTATCAAAGCTTAAGCGCACCTGTTTCCCATCAATTAAACTGACTAACGCCTTTCTTGCGGTGTTGCCAAAAGGTTGTGCGGGGCTGGTATCATGTCTGATTTCAGGTGTGTTGATGCCCAGCAAACGAATTTTCTCACCTTGTGTTGTTTTAAATGTATCACCATCCAATACCCTTTGAACAGTAACCCACCTTTCTTGGCTAACCCATGAGAGCGTTCCCGCAATACTTGTCTGCGCGCAAAAAAGAAGCGCGGTAACAAAGAAAAAACGCATCATTGAATATTTAAACTGCCAACCAGTTCTTGATAACTGGACATGCCATGTTTGCTTAAATAATCCGACAATCCATCCAACACTTTTCGGCACAAAAGTGGGTCATAAAACAACCCCGTACCAAGCCCCAGTGCTGTTGCGCCCACAATCGCAAATTCCAGTGCATCGTTGGGTGTGGTTAAACCACCTTGTCCTAAGATTGGGATGTTGTATTGTGCTGCAATCGCGCGTGTTTGATGAATCTTCCACAAGGCAACAGGTTTAATTGCAGGCCCCGACAAACCACCTGAAACATTACCAATTACAGGTTTTCGAGCATCTACATCCACCGCCATACCCACCAAGGTGTTAATCACGGATAAACCATCTGTGCCAGCTTCAATGCAAAGTCTTGCCGTCTCAGCAATGTCCGCATTGTTGGGTGATAGTTTGGTAATCAAAGGTTTGGAGGTTTGCGTTCGCATCACTTCCACCACTTTGGCAGCCATGCAAGGGTCATTGCCAAAATGTACTCCACCTTCTTTCACATTCGGGCAAGAAATATTGATTTCTATCGCGGTCACAGGCGAGTCGTCATACATGGCTGCCACTTCTGCATAATCATCAAGGGTTGAACCATTGGCATTTGCCCAGAATTGGGTATCATCATGGGGCAAGTGTGGCAGAATTTCATCAATCACAAAACGCGTGCCTGGATTTTGCAAACCAATGGCATTGAGCATACCCGATGGTGTTTCATACACCCGATGCGGCGCATTACCCAAGCGCGGCTCAACCGTTGTACCTTTAAGAATCACTGCACCCACATCTTTATTGGAGAAGCCTTCAATACGTGTGTATTCCTCACCAAAACCCACACATCCTGACAGCAAAACTAACGGTGTTTGCAATGTTAAGCCTGCAAATTGTATGCTTAAATCAGGTGAACTCATGGTTATCCTTTACCTTGTGGCAAATGTTGGCGCACCGCTTCAGGTACCAAGGCACTCACATCACCACCCATACTTGAAATTTCACGAATAAAACTGGATGACACAAAGGTGTATTCTTCTCTCGCCATCACAAATACCGATTCAATATCCGCATCCAATTTGCGATTCATTGCCGCCAACTGAAATTCGTATTCAAAATCTGAAGCAGCTCTAAGCCCTCGAAGAATGGCACAGGCTTGATGCGTTTGCGCCAAGTTGACCAATAATCCATCAAAGCTTAAGGCTTGAATTCGGCTTTCACCCGCAAATGTTGCATTCACCATATCTAAGCGTTGTTGCACACCAAACATGGGACTTTTTTTAGGGCTGTCTGCAATCGCAATGATGATGTTATCAAACAGTTTTAAGCCGCGCTGCACCACATCAACATGCCCAAGGGTAATCGGGTCGAATGTGCCCGGATAAATTGCAGTTTTCATACAGCGACTTCTATATCAGGTTGAAAAAAGTACAAGGTTGTTTCGCTATATTTCCGCGATTTATTCGGCAAATAACCCTCTTTCCATTCAAGCTTTGTTCGGCTGGCTTCTTCAATAACCAAAAGATCAAATGTAATATGATGTTTCTCTAACCATACAGGCACTTGCTCGGCAAGCCCCTTCGCATATGGCGGGTCTGCATAAATAAAATCAAAGTGTGTGTCAGAAGGTAGCGTTTTGGGCAGCACACCTTTTTGAATCGTCCAGCCTTCAACGCACCAATCGCTTTGAACCTTTTGCATGGCAGTACATGCCTTTTTGTCTGCTTCAAGACTTAGCGCTTGTGCTGCACCGCGTGATAATGCTTCTAAGCTCATCACACCACTGCCTGCAAACAAATCTAAAACTGTATAATTCTGAATATCACCCAATATATTAAACAATGCTTCTCTGGCTCTTGATGGCGTTGGGCGCAGCCCTTCAATGTCAGGTACACGCAATGTGCGACCGCGCATATTCCCTGCTGTAATTCTCATGTATTGGGTTTAAAAAGTTACCACTTGCGTTCAAACGAGGCTAAGTTTTTCTTCAACGTCGCCAATGCATTACCATCACCTGGCGACACAGCATCACATGTAAAACCTATATCTACTGAAATACGCTGCTCTGTATCTGGCCAAACCAATGTCACATCCCAGTTTTTACTCAAATTCTCAGCCCATGTTTTCGCTTGGGCTGCATCATCATTGGGTCGTAAAACAGCAAAACAGCCTTGTCCCATGTCTGCAACCACATCATAAGAACGCGCTTCAGCTTTAATCGCAGCCCCTGCTTCTCTTGATGCCGCTTCTGCAAACCATTCGGCTTGCCCACGCACCAGAGATACATAGTTACCAATACCAACCACAACCAAACTCAAATCTTGGTTAGCATCGCGGCAACGATCAACTTCTTGGTTGAAACGTTGCCGAAAATAACCTTCTGTTTCAATGTCCGTTACAGGATTACGGTAAAAATATGCTGACAACCGCTCGCTGCGCATCAAAGCTGTGTTTACCCGCGCAATAAGTTGCATAGGCGTTACAGGCTTGGTTAAATAATCATCCACACCTAAGGTTAAACCCTTAATTTGGTCATCAATATCATCCAAAACAGAAAGGAAAACAAAGGGTGTTAAGTTAAAACTTTTGTCCGCACGAATTTCTCGATACAAGCCCCAGCCATCAAGGTTTGGCATCATAATATCAGTTAAAATCAAATCGACATGGCGCTCACGCAAAATATTTAAGGCATCTTGACCATCTTCGGCTTCAAGGACACGAAAGCCACCTTGTTGTAAAAAGTGGCTGGTCACATCACGACTTGTATTGGAATCTTCAACAACTAAAACGGTCTTCATAACCTTTCCTTACTTTTCTTTCTCAGGACCAACCCAAATCTGTTTCCAAGCATTCGGTTGTAAATATTTGTTTGCGCCCTGTAATACATCGGCAAGGGTGACGGATTCAACGCTTTTCGTCCAGTTTTCTAGATAATTCAATGGTCGGTGATAGAGGCCCATCATCGCCAACAGCCCTACCCGCTCACGATTAGAATCCATACGTTGGGCAAAGCCGCCCATCAAATTGGTCTTACTTTTCTCCAACATATCTTGGGTAATCTTTCCCGCTGCCATATCTGCAAGCACTTGTTTTAACACCTCCTCAGCTTCTTCAGCTTGATCAGCGCGTGTTTGCAAACGAATGATATATGCACCATAGGTTTCATAGGGTTGAAAATAGGAATACACACCATACGTCAACCCTCGCTTTTCTCGAATTTCTTCCATCAATTGCGAGCCAAAACCACCACCGCCAAGCATGTGGTTAAGCACCATCATGGTGATATAATCATCATCGTGACGCGATGGACCAAGGCGCACCCACTC
>CAMZLG010000086.1 GCA_947311495.1 uncultured Zetaproteobacteria bacterium | reverse complement strand
GTTAAGCGTTTGCAATTGATTGGCTGCATCATAGGTGTATTTTATAACCGTACCATCTGCGCCTGTAAAGCTTTTCTTCTGCCCGTTTTTATAATACGTGTAGCTGCGAAAAGGGGTCAGTGCCCTTTAAGTAAACATGGTGCTAAATTCAGAAAATAAAGCCATGCGGTTGCTTTGTTTTTCCATAATCCTTGAGTTTTCAGACCCCACTTCGCCCCTTCCTTCTTTTTTTTATCGCATCACCATACAATAAAACCCATAAACCACTAGAGATATTTGGCTTTGATGACTAGACTGCGCCTGACTTTAAAATCAGGTGGTCTTTATGGATATTGATGTAAAAAAAATCGCAAATCTTTCTCGCATTCGCCTCACAGACAGCGAAGCCAAAGAACTTGCACCTCAATTATCAAGTATCATGGGATATATTGATAAACTTAGCGAAGTAAACACCGATGGTGTACCACCGACTGCTCACCCCCATGATGTTGCCATGCCGCAACGCGCTGATGTCGTCACCAACACTGACCGCCGCGATGCTTTGCAACAACCTGCCCCACGCACTGAATCAGGTTTGTATGTTGTGCCTAAAGTGATTGAGTAAAATCGCCCTGCCAACCCACATACAACATTTCAAATATTCGAGGAAATACCATGCCTTTTAGCACATTAACCGACATCCAAGCCAAGCTAAACGCTGGCGAAATAACCGCAGTTCAAGTCGCACAAACTTATTTAGACCGCATCGCCAAATACAATGATGATTTGAATGCTTTTGTACATATCGACCCTGAAAACGTGCTCGCTCAAGCTGAAGCATCCGATGCTTACCGAGCAGAACATGAGCCGCGCCCTTTGGAAGGTCTGCCCATTGCCGTCAAAGATATTTTTTGCACCCAAAACGGACCAACCCGCTGCTGCTCCAACATCTTAGAAGGGTTTGAAGCACCCTATGATGCGCATGTGATTACCCGCCTTAAAGAAGCTGGCGCGGTGTTGGTCGGTAAAACAAATATGGATGAGTTCGCTATGGGTTCATCCAATGAAACATCAGCCTTTGGTGGTGTGCAAAACCCTTGGAACACCGATTGTATCCCCGGTGGTTCATCGGGTGGTTCTGCTGCAGCCGTTGCCGCTGCTTTAACCCCTGCTGCACTGGGTACAGACACTGGTGGCTCGATTCGACAACCTGCATCACTCACAGGTTTGGTGGGTTTAAAACCAACTTATGGTCGCGTATCTCGCCGTGGCATTATCGCATTTGCTTCCTCACTTGACCAAGCAGGGCCAATGACCCGCACCGTGAAAGATGCGGCATTGCTCACATCCATTATGTCTGGGCATGATGCAGGTGATGCGACTTCGGTTGCGGATGCACCAAGCTTTGATTGGCTCGAAGCATGTGAAAGCAAAGACATGAAAGGTTTGAAAATCGGCAAACCCAAAGAATATTTTATTGATGGCATGGATGAAGAAGTGCGCGCCCAAGTGGAAGCTGCTTTGGCACAATGCGAAGAACTTGGTGCTGAAATTGTGGATATTTCATTGCCGCACACCGAATACGCTGTGGCAGCTTATTATGTGATTGCCCCATCAGAAGCATCCACCAATCTATCGCGTTATGATGCGGTTCGTTTTGGTCATCGCTGTGACAACCCAGAAGATTTGGAAGATATGTATGCAAGGTCTCGTGATGAAGGCTTTGGCGCAGAAGTGAAGCGTCGTATTTTAACAGGCACATTCGCCCTATCTTCAGGTTATTACGATGCTTATTATTTGAAGGCACAACAAGTGCGCACGTTGATTAGCCAAGATTTCAAAGCGGCATTTGAGCAAGTAGATGTGATTGCTACGCCAACCAGCCCGATTCCTGCATTTAAGTCTGGCGAGAAAACGGATGACCCACTAACCATGTATTTATCTGATATTTTCACCATTGCGGTGAACTTGGCAGGGCTTCCCGGACTATCGCAACCTTGTGGTTTCGCCCAAGATTTACCTGTGGGTCTGCAATGGATAGCACCCGCTTGGCAAGAGGATAAAATCCTAGCCGCCGCATCAGCTTATGAAAGTGCAACGGATTGGCATACCAAAACAGCAAGTGCATTTGCTGGGAAAGGAGGTGAATCATGAGCTGGGAAATGGTTATCGGATTAGAGGTTCACTGCCAAATCAACACCAAAACCAAAGCATTTTGTGGTTGTTCGACCGAATTTGGTGCAGAGCCAAACTCACAAACCTGCCCTGTATGTTTGGGTATGCCGGGTCAATTGCCTGTGCTCAACGATGTTGCAGCCAAGAAAACGATTCTGACGGGTTTAGCCATTAATGCGGATATTAACCTTGAATCCAAGTTTGATAGGAAAAACTATTTCTATCCTGACCTTCCTAAGGGTTATCAAATTTCTCAATTTGCTGTACCCATTGTGGAAGGTGGATATATTGATATTCCAACCCCAAATGGTGAGAAACGCCTTGGTGTGACCCGTATTCACATGGAAGAAGATGCAGGTAAATCCATGCACGAAGGGCTTGATGCGGTATCACATATCGACCTCAACCGTTCAGGTATTCCGCTGATGGAAATCGTATCTGAGCCTGATATGCGTTCGGCGGATGAAGCCATTGCCTATTTGAAACAACTGCATCAAATCATCAAGTTCCTTGGTGTGTCGGGTGCAGATATGGAAAAAGGGCAATTCCGTTGTGATGCCAATGTCTCAGTACGCCGCAAAGGTGAACCTTTTGGCACACGCACCGAAATGAAGAACATGAACTCTTTCCGTTTTATTAAACAAGCGATTGAATTTGAAGCTTTGCGTCAAATTGAAATCTTGGAAGATGGCGGTGAAGTCAAACAAGAGTCTCGCTTGTGGGATTCCGTTAAAAATGAATCCCGCTCTATGCGCAGCAAAGAAGAAGCGCATGATTATCGCTATTTCCCTGAGCCAGATTTACCACCTTTGCGTGTCACCCAAGAAGAAGTGGATGCCATCCAAGCAGGTATGCCAGAATTGCCTAATCAACTGCGCAAACGCTTTGAAACTGAGTTTGGTTTATCCGCTTATGATGCAGATGTGCTCACGCAAACACAAAGCTTGGCACAATGGTATGAGGCCTTGGTTGCGGCACATCCTGCGAATCCTAAGCAGTGCGCCAACTGGCTTGCTAATGAATTGCTTGGTCGCCTCAAAGAGTTGAACAAAGACATCACGGAATCACCGATTTCTGCGAAAGGTTTGGCATCATTGTTAGACAGAATCGCCGATAACACTATCTCAGGTAAAATCGCTAAAGATGTGCTCGATGCCATGATGGAATCAGGCAAAGATGTGGATGTCATTATTGAAGAGAAAGGTTTGAAACAAGTCTCGGATACAGGTGCGATTGATGCCATGATTCAAGAAGTCTTGGATGCCAACCCAGGGCAAGTTGAAGCCTACAAAGGCGGGCAAGACCGCTTGTTTGGTTTCTTCGTTGGGCAAGTGATGAAAGCCTCCAAAGGTAAAGCCAACCCAGCCATGGTCAATCAACGCCTTAAAGAACTCTTAGGTTAAACACAACGATGCAGAAGCAACAGTTGCGCACGTGGCTTTATGCTGGCGTAGCTGTTGCGCTTGTGTTTGGACTTGCTCTTAGCCAAGTTGATTCACAAAACATGTATCAAACCTTGCAAGACCGACTTGCGAAGTCAGGGGTTAAAATCCAAGCCGAATCCATAAGCTTAAGCCCCATGTATATGGGTGCGATTCGTTTGGACGGCGTGATTATCCAATCGGATACATTCGATGCCGAAGTGCAGCGTTTTTTTATTGACCTAGATTTGGCTGCATTGCTTACAGGCAAAGCCATTGCGCAAGCATTATACCTGCAAGATGCAGATATCAATATCACCCAAGAATCACAAGATGATTGGTTAAGCTTACTCAAAAATGACGCATTCAAACTCAAACGCATTGATATTTCTCAAAGTGAGATTCATTTTGAACAGCAACATTTAACCTTAGAAAAAGTGGACTTGGATATTCGGGATATTGGAAAGAATAAAAACCCCCGTTTAGAGCTGCGCGCGCATGTTGGGGATGGGCGCATTGATGCACATGGCTATTTACATATCAAACGCGGTGAAATCACCAAAGGTTTTGGGCGTGTTAAACTCTTTGATATTCCTTTCAACAATTGGAATCAGGGCACAAATATACAAACACTCAGCGGAAGCATCACCAGCCACCTCAATCAAGATGAATCATGGCAGTCCTTTGGTCACTTAAGTTTGCAAACAGACACAGCCAAACCCATTGAAGTTCGTGCAAAAATTATTGGCGATAACACGACCTTTTTGAGCATTGATGAAATGGTCTTTAATCATCAAAAGATTGGGGCGGTACAAGTGACTGGGCAATGTGAAACAGTTCAAAATTGTAACTTCATCATGGACAGTAAAAAAATAGCAGCCACACCCCTGTTAAATATTCTAAATATCCAAGGCACAACCAATGCAAACCTTGAAAATACACATATCACGACTTCATACAGTGATGGGCAATGGTTCACTTCAGCAGACACTTCTTGGCAAAGCTTTGACTACACGTTGAAACAAAATAACGACAAAGAAAAAACAATCGTTATGCCTACATCACGCTTAAAGTTGTCGAACTTTATTTGGCATAATGCTGCATCATGGCAAATCAATCAGCTTAGTTTGTTCTCAAGTGTAGATGAAAACACAACAGCAGACTCAGCAGACATCGAACTTATCCAAGCCACCTATGATGCTGGTGTTTTAGATATACCTATTAACCTGAATCAAACCTCGTATTGGCTGCCTTTTAGCCAATGGTTGCTGGCAGACAAGCTTGCACCAGAAGGGCAAGGAACAATGAAAGGTTATATCAACCTTACGTTTGCACATGATGTGTTAACCCAAGCTGATATTCAATTGGATGCAACGGATGTAGAATTGCGCAGTGGTGAAGTCTATAAACCCAACCATATACCTTTGACCTTGCATGGTAGGCTTTCGTGGGCAGAAGATAAGCTGCCTGACTATGCTGAAATAGGTTTTAAACTTGATGAATCAACCTTTCATTTGCGCCACGAAAAAACACGCTGGTTTTTTAGCGATATGGATATTGATTTTGATGCGCTGGCGGAAGTTGGTATTCGTTTGCCGCAACCTTGGCAAACATGGCATGGCTATATCCGTGGTGAAACAACGCTGCATATTCCAGAAAAAAATATCATCATTGAACAAGCTGATGTTGACCTCATCCAATTTGGTAAAGACCATCATATCGTTGATGGGCAAATTCAGACCGATGGCAAAATTTGGCATGTGCAAAACCTGCATTGGATGCAAGATAAGAATGAAGCAGAATTCTTTGGTGGGGCTAATAATCACTTTGATATTCAAGCTGAATCTTTGGATGCCCAAGCCCTTATTTTATTGCAATCTCTGCCCTTTCAACCGCTTGGTAATATTAAAACCAAAGCCCTACGGCTCCCCTTTGGAACACTAAGTCAAGTTGAAGCAGATTATCAAGTCACTGATTCATCTTTGGACTTATCAACATTCAAAAGCAAATTTTATGAGGGTACATTAAAGTCTGAAAAAGTGCGCGTATTTCCTAAAGATAAACAAGTCACAATGAAAGGTACGATTCAAGTGGGTGGTATTCGCCTAAACAACTGGTTATGGCTGCATAAACAATTAGATGCCCATCTTGAAGCATCCGTGTATGCAACACTTAATCTCGAAGTAGATTTTGATATTAACCAGCATTTAACAGCTTGGAAAGGTGATGGTGAAGTCTCCATTTATAATGGTTTATGGTTATTGAATGGTTCAAATATCAAAGCAGATAAACTTATTGCCAACATCCGCAAACGCAAAGAGTTTAATGCATCATTTACAGTTAAAAATGAGCGTACTAAAGGTAAAGGTAAATTTCGCATTGATGAAGACAAGAATGTTTCAGGGCAACTTCTATGGCTTGGCACTACTTACAACTTCAACAAAACATGGCCACATTTCAAATATCAAGAATCACAAGTAACACCATAAAAAAAGCGCGGTATTCACCGCGCTTTCTCATCATTATTGAACAAGTTTAATGGTTTTGCATATCATCTTCTGGATTAGCGCTGATTTGATGAATCGCTAAATCTGCACCCATATGTTCGTCTTCTTCAGATAAACGAATACCTAAGCTCGCTTTAATGCCCATGTAAACCACAAAACCTGCCACAACAGCAATCGCAACGCCCGTTAATGTACCAACCAGTTGCGCCATAAACGTAACCCCGCCTGCACCACCAAAAGATGTCATGCCAAAGATACCTGCAGCGATACCACCCCATGCACCGCAAACACCATGCAAAGGAACAACACCAAGCACGTCATCAATACGAAGTTTGTTTTGCAGAAGCTCAAACACATACACAAATAGAACTCCAGCAACCACACCCACAAACAATGCGCCAAGCGGATGCATAATATCTGAACCAGCACATACCGCGACCAAACCTGCAAGCGCACCATTATGGACAAATCCTGGGTCATTCTTACCTGCAATTAATGCCGCAATCAATCCACCCACCATGGCAAGCAATGAGTTCATCGCCACAAGGCCTGATGCACCGTCTGCCGTGCCCGCACTCATCACATTAAATCCAAACCAACCCACACATAATACCCAAGAACCCAAAGCTAAAAATGGAATATTGGATGGTAGGATTGCATTTACTTTGCCTGTGTTGGTGTAGCGACCCAAGCGCGCACCCAAAGTTAACACCGCACCCAAAGCTAAGAATCCACCCATAGCGTGTACCACAACTGAACCTGCGAAATCATGAAATTCAGCACCAAAATTGGCAGACAACCAATCTTGAAAACCAAAGTTTCCATTCCAAATCATACCTTCATAAAGTGGGTAAATAAGACCAACCAAAAGCACAGTTGCCACCACATTCGGCCAAAAGCGAACCCGCTCCGTAATACCACCAGAAATAATCGCTGGAATAGCTGCGGCAAAGGTTAATAAAAAGAAGAAATGAACCATCTTATAACCATTGGTTCCCCCTTCCATCACATTCAATTCAGCAACTGGTGCAAAAAAATTAATGCCATAAGCCACCCAGAAACCGACAAAGAAATAGGCAATAGTTGAGAAACCAAAGTCTGTAATCACGCGAACCAAAGCATTCACTTGGTTCTTTTTACGCACAGTTCCCACTTCTAAAAAAGCAAAACCTGCGTGCATCGCAAGCACCATTGCAGCACCCATGGTTAAGAAAAATACATCCATGATGATTCTCCTTAACTTAATGCATCAGCGTCTTCTTCACCCGTACGGATACGAACAACACGCTCAACATTGGTCACAAAAATTTTACCATCGCCAATCTTACCAGTGCCTGCTGCACCAATAATGGCTTCAATCACAGCATCCACTTGGTCTTCCTTGACCACAGTTGAAAGGCTTGTTTTGGGCACAAAATCAACATTGTATTCTGCGCCACGGTAAAGTTCAGTATGTCCTTTTTGTCGCCCGTGTCCTCTAATTTCACTAATACTCATCCCCGAAACACCAATATCGAGCAGAGCGTCTTTAACATCATCAAGCTTAAATGGCTTGATAATTGCAGTCACTTGTTTCATATCACCTTTCCTCCAGATGCGAACGCATCAATTTATTTGCATGAAGGCAGGACTGTACCCACAGAAAAATAATTATGCAAAATTACGCCGCTATGTTTTAGGCATAAAAAAAGGGTGAATGCCGAAACATTCACCCTTAATCATGTGGCTTGAAACAAATCAGTAGGCGACGTTAACCGCAAACACCAACGCATCTGGGGTAGCAACCGTGTCCAGTGCGCCCATGTGGTAGTTGTAGGTAAATGATGGTGATAAAACCACATCATCCACTTCAATTTCTTGGCTTATACCCACTGCCAGATTCACAAATTCATTGCTGCCAACGTCAGGCATATTATATGACAATGTACCATCGATGGTAAATTCAGCCAATTCCACACCTGAACTCAAGTCAATCCAAATATTTTTGCTGTTGGTATCATAATATGCTGTTGCCGAACCCAATTCATGGCTTGCCCCTACATACAGTTCCGTAGCATTGGAAGCCCCACTGTTATGATAACGATACAAAATAACACCCGCAGAATAACCCATAAATCCAAGGTCTGCTGAATAATCCAACGTAAAGTCAAACTCAGTCACATTGCCTGAGCCCAAAGTCGCAAACCAGACATTACCTGAAACACCACTATCATGTTCAATACCAACATCACCTTGCACAGATATGGCACCAACACCTTGCCTTTGCCCACGCCACACATACTGGCTGTACAAACCAATGTTTGAACTTGTTACTTCAGTATCCGAAAAAATAGATTCCATATCCACGGCTTGTGCTGAAGGCACTGAAGCTGCCATAACAACCACCATCGCCACTGCACTTAATCCATACTTTAATTCTTTAAACATCGTTTTCTCCATCTATACCTTAATATTTACCACAATATAACCAACATTCTTTTTTCACACGTAACCCTTATCACGAAATATGAAAAGAACATGAAAAAAGGCGAGTGATTTCTCACCCGCCCTTCTCTTATCTGAGACCTTACCGATTCATGCAAATAGAAAGGTAATAAAAATTAGTTCGTCACTAATAAAGCCTCAAATAAACGCTTTACTTATTTGCTCCCGAACTCTGGGTATGCTTCCACACCACATTCGCCAACATCCAAGCCTTCGTATTCTTCTTCTTCAGAAACACGGATGCCTAGCAATGCTTTCACTGCCAACCAAACCACGAAACTTGAAGCGAATACGAATACAAAAATAGTTCCAATGCCCATCAACTGTGCGCCAAGTGTTGCATCAGGGTTGGTGATAACAACTGCCAACAGACCCCAAATACCCACAACACCATGTACAGAAATCGCGCCTACTGGGTCATCAATTTTGAACAATCTATCCATGAACACGATAGAAGGAACCACAATCAAACCACCAATTGCACCAATCAAGGTTGCCATTTCAGGTGAAGGTGTCAGCGGCTCTGCAGTAATCGCAACAAGACCTGCAAGCGCGCCGTTTAGCGCCATGGTCAAATCGGCTTTGCCAAACCACAAACGTGCAAGCACAAGCCCTGCAACCACACCACCAGCTGCTGCCATATTGGTATTCACAAACACCATCGCAGTCGCATTGGCTTCAGCCACATCAGACACTTTAAGCTCAGAGCCACCATTAAATCCAAACCAACCCAACCAAAGGATGAATGTACCCAATGTTGCCATGGGAAGGTTTGCGCCTGGAATCGCGTTCACAGAACCATCTTTATTGTATTTACCTTTACGAGCACCAAGCAAAAGAACCGCTGCCAATGCCGCAGAAGCACCTGCCATGTGAACCACACCAGAACCCGCGAAATCGCTAAATCCTGCTGCATCTAGGAAACCACCGCCCCATTTCCACATACCTTGAAGTGGGTAGATAAATCCAGTGAATACGATTGCAAATGCGAAGAAAGCCCAAAGCTTCATGCGCTCAGCAACGGCACCCGATACGATAGACATTGCCGTTGCAACGAAAACCACTTGGAAGAAAAAGTCGGATAACATAGAGTAATATGGTGCATCTTCGCCACCAGCCAATACTGCTGCCGCAGCACCTGCATCGTCAGCAGCAGCGCCACCTAGACCGAATGTTAAGGCATCAGGCAAGTAACCGCTTGCAGAACCGCCATACATAATATTATAACCGACAATCATGTACATAATACATGCAATCGAATAAAGAACGATGTTTTTGGTTAAAATTTCAGCCGTGTTCTTCGAGCGAACAAGACCAGCCTCAAGCATAGAGAAACCTGCAGCCATCCACATCACGAATGCACCCATCACCAAGAAATAAAAGGTGTCGAGTGCGTATTTAGTTTGGAGAATATCTCCCGATAATTGTTCCATTGTTTAATCTCCCCTTAATTCAATGCGTCGGCATCTTCTTCGCCAGTACGGATACGCACAACGCGCTCCACATTGGTCACAAAGATTTTACCATCGCCAATTTTTCCGCTGCTTGCAGCTTTTGAAATCGCTTCAATCACAGCATCCACTTGGTCAGCAGTGACTACGGTTGAAATTTCAGTTTTGGGCACAAAGTCCACATTATATTCTGCACCACGATAAAGTTCAGTTTGTCCTTTTTGGCGACCATGTCCGCGAATTTCGCTAACACTCATACCAGAAACACCCAACTCAAGTAGCGCATCTTTTACATCATCAAGTTTAAATGGCTTGATAACAGCAGTAATTTTTTTCATTGCTATCTCCTTGTTTTATAAAACGAACAAACTCAAGAAAGGGAGCAAACGCTCCCCATCCGAATTAAAATGCGTAGTTTACACCAGCTGCAAATTCAGCATCAGCAGAACCAGCTTTACCAATCGTTGCGTTCACATTGATGTTATCAAAATCTTTGCTTGCGCCTAAAGTGATATGGTTTGTGCTGCTACCGACATCAGGTGAATTCACACCAAAGGCAAATGACGCATCAAACATATCTGCAACCGTTGTGCCTAGACCCAATTCAGTATAAAGATTTTTATTATCTGAATCATAATATGCAGTTAACGATGCAATATCAAAAGATACACCAGCATAGATTTCGTTGAATTCCAAAGATGTGTCCGTGTATTTGTATGCAATATAACCTACAGAATAACCAATGTCGCCAGCCTCACCCGAATAATCAATGGTAATATCATATTCAGTTTCTTTACCAGAACCAACATCAACACCTGTTGAGAACCATACATTTGCAGAAATACCACTTTCATGTTCAATGCCAACATCACCTTGAATAGCAACATCATTGTTTACAGACTGTGCCGCACCACGCCAAATGTATTGGCTTTGTGCGCCAATATCAGCGAATACTGAAATTGCATCACCCGCTTGAGCTGGGGCGCTTACGCCCACAAGACCCATACCCAGCATCAATGTCAGTGCATATGTTTTTAATTTATTATTCATTTTTATTCCTCTCCTTAATTTATCATTCTAATATTATTGAATGAACTATTTGCTTTAAACCATATAGCAATTCAATTGCCATATAAAAAAACATTGAAATATCAGCATTATTAGCATATCTCGCTTTAATCATGCCTATATTTTAATCATCTAAAGACTATGTTTTAGACAATCTGTGCCCACGAAATCAACAATCGACAGTTGAACTTCAAAATCATAGCTTTGCCCCATCCAAAAACACATCCGCTGAGGTTCACCCATGAGTTCTACAAACACCACCCCTACACCTGCATTTCTAGCACTGGCAGATGGACGTGTTTTTCATGGGGTAAGCTTGGGAGCCGTGGGCAACACCATTGGTGAAGTTTGCTTCAACACCTCCATGACTGGTTACCAAGAAATCTTGACTGACCCATCCTACACCGACCAAATCATCACTTTCACTTACCCGCATATCGGAAACGTGGGTGTAAATGAAGTAGACATGGAGTCGGACAAAATATCCGTGCGTGGTTTAATCGTGCGCGCCCCTGCTCGCCAAACCTCCAACTACCGCGCAGAACAAAGCCTCGAAGCTTGGTTGCTGGATAATAACGTAGTTGGTATTGCCGATATTGATACCCGCGCTTTAACACGTTACCTTAGAGACAACGGTTCGCAAACAGGTGTGATTGCCTCTGATGGCATGAGCGAAGAAGAAGCGATTAAACAAGCGCAAGCTTGGCAAGGTTTGGAAGGCAAAGATTTGGTGGGGCAAGTCAGCCGCACCGACACCGACACTTGGCGGCATGGCAGCTACGACTTGGACAATGCTGTGTTTACCGCACCTGTAACCACCAAGCATGTGGTTGCCTTTGATTTTGGTTGCAAAAATAACATCTTCCGTAAACTTACCGACCGAGGCATCAAGGTTTCTGTTGTGCCTGCAAATACGTCTGCGAAAGACATTTTAGACATGAATCCTGATGGTATCTTTTTATCCAATGGCCCGGGCGACCCAGCGGCTGTGGGTTATGCTGTGGACACCATCAAAACATTGATTGAAAAAGACACGCCCATTTTTGGCATTTGCATGGGGCATCAATTGTTATCCCAAGCTTTAGGTTTAAAAACGTTCAAACTAAAATTCGGTCATCGCGGTGGCAATCATCCCGTTAAAGATTTAACCACGGGCAAAGTGGAAATCACCAGCCAAAACCACGGTTTCGCTGTGGCTGATGATGATGTGCCAAGCCATGTGGAAGTCACCCACCGCTCTTTGTTTGATAACACAGTCGAAGGTTTAGCCGTGAAAGATAAACCTATCTTTTCCGTGCAGTATCATCCTGAAGCCAGCCCCGGTCCACAAGACGCAGATTATTTATTTGACCGCTTCGCTGACCTCATGAAGTAACACCCTTTTGATAAACAACGATATACTTAAGCGGGTTCGATTTACCTTTGATTTAAGCGACAGTAAAATGATGGCTATATTTAAAGCTGCCGATAAAAATATCAGTCGCGCCCAAATCAGCGATTGGTTAAAAAAAGAAGATGACGCTGCCTTTGTTGAATGTGATGATGAAGCCTTAGCCACCTTTCTGAATGGTTTTATCAACATCAAGCGGGGCAAACGCGAGGGCAAACAACCCAAACCTGAAACCCATTTGACCAATAATCTTATCTTCAAAAAGCTGCGCATTGCCCTTGCCCTGAAAGACGAAGATATTTTACACATCTTAAGCTTGGTTGATTTCAAGCTGAGTAAACATGAGTTAAGCGCATTTTTTAGAGCACCTGAACATCGGCAATCACGCCAGTGTAAAGACCAAGTATTGCGTAATTTTCTAAATGGTATGCAGAAGCGTTATCGCCCCAAAGATGCTGCTCCGCAGTCTGCAAAACCAAAGAAAGTTGCACCCATCGCTAAACCGCAACGCCAAACATTGAGCCTAGGCAAACCCAAATCTAAGTTCAACGACAACGATAAACCTTCCGTCAAAACCTTTCAGTGGAAAGAAAAGTAAGTTTCTTTTTAAAACCGCACAACAACATAGGACATCATTGTGACCCAATCTTTATTTTCAGACCTCAACCTCAAAGCAGAACTAAGCCAAAACCTAACCGCCTTGGATTATACGCAAATGACACCCATACAAGCGCAAAGCCTACCTTGGATGCTGAAGAGTAGTGATGTCATTGCCCAAGCTGAAACAGGTTCAGGCAAAACCGCAGCCTTTGGCTTGTGTGTATTGGAGAAGTTAGACGTTAAAAACCTCAACACCCAATCCTTAATCCTTTGCCCCACCCGTGAACTTGCTGACCAAGTTAGCCAAGAAATTCGCCGCCTTGCCAAAGGTTTGGGTAATATCAAAGTGCTCACCTTATGCGGCGGCACGCCCTTCAAACCCCAAGCCAATTCTTTATCCTTTGGCGCACATATTGTGGTCGGTACACCGGGTCGCATCCAAGACCATCTCAAACGTGAAACCTTAACCCTCAAACAAATCCAATGTTTTGTTTTGGATGAAGCAGACCGCATGTTGGATATGGGATTCGTGGATGCCATCAGCCAAATCAACAATCAATGCCCAAGTGAAAAGCAGACTTTATTATTCAGCGCAACATATTCTGGAAAAGTCAAAACCATTGCCAAACGTATGATGCAGCAGCCCAAGGTCATCAAGGTTGAATCCATCCATGATAGCAGCAGCATTGAACAGCACTTTTATGAAGTGTCCGATGCAAAACAGAAGTTTGATGCCCTATGCCGCATCCTTTTATCATCTGAAGCTGAATCCTCGGTTGTATTTTGTAATACCAAACGAGAAGCCCAAGGTGTCACCGACAGCCTGATTGAAAAGGGATTTAGCGCCTTGGATTTAACAGGTGATTTGGAACAACGTGAGCGCGACCAAACCTTGATTCAGTTTGCCAATAAAAGTATTTCTATTCTTGTCGCCACAGACGTGGCAGCGCGTGGCTTGGACATTGATAATCTCGATGCCGTGATTAATTATGATTTGGCGCAAGACCCTGAATCGCATATCCACCGCATCGGTCGCACAGGCAGAGCAGGCAATCAAGGCAAAGCATTCACCTTCTACCTGCCCTATGAAGGCAAAGGTATTGCCTTACTTGAAGAGTATATGAAATCACCCATCAAAGCTGAATCCTTACCCGATAAAGAAGTCTTGCAGCGACCAGTGAAACCCGCTTTGAAACAAACCTTACAAATTGGTGGTGGCAAAAAACAAAAAGTCAGCGCAGGTGATATTCTTGGTGCGCTAACCAGCAATCAAGGCATCGCTGGCAAACAAGTGGGTAAAATAAATATTGGTGCGCAATGGTCGTATGTTGCCGTTGAGCGCGATGTTGCCAAAGTCGCATTGAAAAAATTATCTGAGGGTAAACTTAAAGGACGAACCTACCGCATTCGCCTGCTCAAAGCTGAAAATTTTAAGGATTAATCTAACCAGCCTGTGCATTCACGTTGAACAAGGCTTTCAAGCGTTTGAATATGGTCATCTCTATCATTTAAAGCAGGGATATAACGCAAATCTGTGCCACCTGCCTCAACAAAGTAACCTTTATTCTCTACCGTGATTTCTTCTAACGTTTCAAGGCAATCCGCAGCAAACCCTGGGCAAATCACATCCACATCTTTGATGCCTGCTGCACCCCAAGTTTTCAGCTGACTTGCCGTATAAGGTTGCAACCATTCTTCACGCCCAAAGATAGATTGGAAGGTCAACATCCATTCATCATCCTTCAAATCCAAGGCACTCGCCAGTGCTTGTGCTGTTTGTTCACAATGCAACTGATAAGGGTCGCCATTGTTCACATATCGCTTGGGAATACCGTGAAAGGACATCATCAGCTTTTCAGCTTTGCCATGCTTATCCCAATGCTCACGCACCGAGTTTGCCAAGGCTTGAATATAATCTGGCTCATCATGGTATGCCGACAACACCCGTACATCAGGCACACGCCGCCATGATTGAAATATATCAAACACTTGGTCGGTAACTGCCGCCGTAGTGCTTCCTGAATATTGCGGGTAAAGCGGTAAAATAAACATCTTATTACAACCCTGCTCACGCAAGTTGTTTAAGCCTAGTTCAATGGATGGATTGCCATAGGTCATGGCAAGCTCCACCACAACCTTTTCTGCATCAAACTTGGCTTGCAACGCCTTTTGTTGCTGCTGGCTAATCACCATCAAGGGTGAACCTTCATCCGTCCACACCGTTTGATAAGCATGGGCAGACTTTTTAGGGCGGATATTCAGAATCACTACATTCAGCGCAAACCACCAAAGCAAACGGTTGGCTTCCACCACCCTTGGGTCGCCCAAAAATTGTTTGAGATAAGCGCGCAATGCTTTGGACGTGGGTGCATCAGGTGTGCCGAGATTAACGAGCAACACGCCAACTTTAGCTTGGCTTTCGGATTTCAAATCTTGTGCGGCTGTATAACTCATGAAGATGTTAGTCCTTTCCACGTGTTCTGACGTAATTTTGAAAAAGCGGAGGTTAGCATATTGTTTTTAAGGCGAACAGATTTGCCAGCACCCAACAATAACCAGCTCTCAGGCAGCACTGTGGGTAGCAAAGTATCCATCTGTTCTGCATAGCTAACAATGGTTTGCGCGTTTTGTTGCTTGTTTAACTTTTGTAAGACCCGCTGCAAATAAACATCTGTGCTGGCAACACTGGGAAATGAAATAGCAGATGTATCTTCCACCTGCTCTGTACCACCCCAAAACCACAACCCATGCACTTCTAAGCCTTGTTTGGTGAGTTTAGGCGATTGATGCAGCATCATTTGCACTTCGGATAATAGCCGCGACCAAACCCCTGCATCAGCACCACGCATATGTTTATTGGGTAATGTATTGCCTGCAACATCAGCAAAAGAAAACGGCTGAATATCCCAAACCTTATCCGAGCAAAGCAAAAGCAGTTCATCTTGGCAAATCAACTGCAACCCATCATCTTGCAGCAAGGGGTTCAGTAATTCGCATACGTGTGTTGCTATATCCGCCGACCAATCCAAGAAGTATTCAGGCATCACCATCAAGTTGCTGCGGGTTAACCTTGCATGATAAGGTGAAGCCAGCCAAACCTGTTGCGTATGCTCAGGCAACGCTGGAAATAAAGAAGCCACCAATGATGCAGGGCTGAGTTGAACATTGGCTGCATACCACGATAAGGGTGTGTTTGTTTCAGCATTCGCCCAAGTTTGTTTCATGCTAAGCAAGGCTTGCTCCAGCGGTTTTAACGCAGGATTAAGCAAGACATCACCTTGATGTTTCACCCATGCATCGGTCACCACCACCTGTTTAATCATGAAATGCTCGCAATAAACCTTCAACTTTGTGTTCGGTTTCAATTTGTTCATGTTCTGGATCGGAATCAGCCACAATACCAGCGCCAGCCGCCCAGTTTAATCGGTTATCCTGATGCCAAAAGCTGCGAATTAAAATATTCATATCCACCGACCCATCCCAAGCCATATAACCCACACCACCTGTGTACACACTGCGTGCTTGCGGCTCCAATTCATGAATGATTTCCATGCACCTCACCTTGGGGCAACCTGTAATCGTGCCACCAGGAAATTTAGCTACCAACACATCCAATAAGCCTAAACCTTCTGCCAACTGACCTTTAACATTGGACACAATATGTTGAACCGTAGCATATTTTTCAATCACCATACATTCATCCACTTGAATGCTACCTGCCTCACAAACCCTACCCAAATCATTGCGCTCCAAATCCACAAGCATAATATGTTCAGCGCATTCTTTCTCGGATAAAAGCAACTCATCTTGCAAAGCATCGTCTGCCTCACCCTGGCTGCGCTTTCGTGTGCCTGCAATGGGTCGTGCTGCAACTTCACCATCTGCACCAATCGAAAACAACCGTTCGGGGGATGCTGAAATGATGGTCAAATTATCCGCTTTAACAAAACAGGAAAAGGGTGCAGGATTCACTTCCCTAAGCTTGGTATACAAGGACAATAATTTATCTTGCGTAACATTTGCCGACCAAAAGCGGGCAATATTCGCCTGAAAAATATCCCCAGCTTGGATATAATCTTTAACATCACGAACCGCTTGTTGATAATCAAAATGGTATTCTTGGGGCTGAATCTGAAGTGCTGCCTCTGATGTTATCGAAGGTGTCGCGTACAGCATGGATTCAATCTTATCTAACTCTGCTTCCGACTGCGTGGAAGATATAAACACCTTCGCTTGCTCGACATCAAAACATAAACTCCACTGCGGCTCATGCCGCCAAATAAGTTGACCTGCAAGCTTACTTTTAGGCTGAGGTAAGGTCTCAAACAAAACGCCCGCATCATACGCCAAATAAAAAATCTGTTGAATGCTTGGAAAGTCTTGCCTCTTAAAACTTAAATCTTCTTGCCACTGTTTGAAATAGTTTTTTTTAACTTTGATATTTTCTAATGAACAAGCCGTTCCAGCTTTGGATACGATAAATTGTTTACCATCACCTTTGGCATCTTCCAAAAGGGCTAAACAATTATCAAAGTGGGCTTGAAAAAACAAAAAGGCATCTGCATTCAGCGCTTTTGAATCGAGAATGCGTGTAAAAAGTGTCTGGTTTGTATTTATTTGAATTTGCGTACAATCACTGATGCGTTGGTACCGCCAAACCCAAAGGAATTGGAAATCGCCACATCAATGTTCACTTCACGTGCAGTGTTTGGAACATAGTCCAAATCACAACCTTCGCTTGGATTGTCCAAGTTAATCGTTGGTGGCACAACACCGTGATGCACTGCAAGCACAGAGAACGCAGCTTCAATGCCGCCTGCTGCACCGAGCAAGTGACCTGTCATGGATTTGGATGATGATACCATCAATTTACTGGCATGGTCACCAAATGTATTTTTAATGCCTTGGGTTTCACACAAGTCGCCCATAGGCGTAGATGTGCCGTGTGCATTAATATAATCAACTTCATCAGGGTTAATTTTTGCACCATCCAAAGCAGCCTTCATGCAACGTCCACCACCTTCACCTTCAGGTGCAGGGGATGTCATATGGTAAGCATCACCTGACATACCATAACCCACCACTTCAGCTAAGATTTCAGCGCCGCGTTTTTGCGCAGATTCCAAAGATTCAAGCACAAGAACACCTGCGCCTTCACCCATGACAAAACCATCACGATCTTTGTCCCAAGGGCGAGATGCCGCTTGCGGGTCATCATTGCGTGTGGATAAGGCTCTTGCTGCCGCAAAGCCACCTACTGCCAATTCGCAAACGCAAGCTTCCGAACCACCAGCAATCATGGCATCCGCATCACCTCTAGCGATAATTTCAAAGGCATCACCAATGGCATGTGTACCTGTGGCACAAGCGGTTACTGTTGCGGTGTTGGGCCCTTTTGCGCCCGTCAACATGGATACCCAACCCGATACCATATTAATAATCGTCATCGGAATGAAGAATGGCGAAATTTTTCGTGGGCCGCCTTTTTCATAAGCGCGCATTGTGCGCTCAATCGCTGGCATCCCACCAATTCCAGAGCCAATCACCACACCAACACGTTTAGCATTTTCTTCAGTGATTTCTAACCCGGACTGTTGCAGTGCCATATCGGCAGCAGCAACACCATAATGGATAAAGGTATCCATTTTCCGAGCATCTTTTTTGTTGATATACGCGCCGACATCAAAGTCATTAACCTCGCCCGCAATCGTGCATGCAATCCCCGCTGCTTCCGCATCAAAATGCGAAATGCGAGCAATGCCTGACTGACCTGCGATAAGATTTTTCCAAGATTTATCTGTACCTGTACCAAGCGGGGTCACAAGACCCACACCGGTCACTACAACACGTATTGTCATAAAACTAAATCAGTCTGATTTAGCAGCGACGTAATCGATAGCGTTTTGAACGCTTTGGATGCCTTCAGCATCTTCGTCAGGAATTTCCACACCGAACTCTTCTTCAAAAGCCATTACTAGCTCAACAGTGTCCAATGAATCAGCACCCAAATCATCAACGAATGATGAATCTGAATTGATTTCGCTTTCATCAACATTCAGTTGATCAGCAACGATTTTAATAATTTTAGCTTCAATTTCTGCAGACATATTTGTCCTCCCAGTTGAAATAAGAACCGCCTTCTAACGTGGCTTTTCACGTTTGGCAAGTTCAAAACTTACTTTTCCCAAACATAGCAGACAAAATATTATTGCCAACTGTGTAGAGAGAAACTTACATATACATGCCGCCATTCACATGCAACACTTGTCCTGTGACATACCCTGCACCATCAGATGCAAGAAATAATGCCATTTGGGCAATATCTTCAGGCGACCCCAAACGACCCAATGGAATGCGTGTTTCCAAGCTTTTCTTCGCATCATCACCCAATTCATCGGTCATGGCTGTGGCAATAAAACCCGGTGCAATCGCGTTCACTGTGATGCCGCGTGAACCAACTTCATGCGCCATCGAACGGGTCATAGCATCAATACCACCTTTGGAAGCACAATAATTAAGCTGCCCAGGGTTACCCATGGATGCAACCACGGATGATATATTAATAATACGACCTGCTTTG
>CAMZLG010000085.1 GCA_947311495.1 uncultured Zetaproteobacteria bacterium | reverse complement strand
TCTCTTCATAGCTTGTCGCATGTGCAGCAAGCGAAAAAAAGAAAAGTGTGATGGCGGTGAGTAGTTTAAGCATGGTTACCCCAAATTCAGCATGTTATTGAGTGAGACCAATGCCATGTTTTGTTGCGATGCAGGTACGGCAACTTGATGGTATTGTTTATCGCCCAAAATTTCCTGCATTGCCCAGCAAAGATGGGGCGGGTCGGTGCGAAACATGGTGGAACACATGCTGACGGTGGGTGATAAAAACCAAATTTGATGTTCAGGGTGGTTGATACGTAAGCGGTTGACCAAATTTAGTTCTGTGGCAATGGCAAACTTGCTGCCTGCGGCTGCGGCAGCCACATGTTTGATAATCATTTCTGTTGAACCCACAAAATCGGAAGTTTCGCAGACTTCGCGTGAGCATTCAGGGTGCGCCAGAATTTGAATATCTGGATGATTGTGGCGCATGGTGGTTGCGTGTTCAGGTTTAAACAATTGATGCACCGAGCAAAACCCTTTCCAAAGGATGAGTTTGGCGCGTTTGATGTCTGCTTCACTATTGCCACCCATAGGTTTGAACGGGTCCCAAATAATCATGTCTTCATCGGTAATACCCATGGTTAACGCGGTGTTTTCGCCCAAATGTTGGTCGGGGAAGAATAAAATCTTTTCGCGTTTATTCCATGCCCATGTCAATACACGTTTGGCGTTGCCTGAAGTGCAAACAATGCCATCATGTTCGCCGCAAAAGGCTTTGAGGGCGGCGGTGGAGTTGATATATGTTACAGGGGTAACTTCTTCATCGGCGTTGATGACTTGGAATAACTCACCCCAGCAGCGCTGTACTTGTTCATCATTTGCCATGTCAGCCATAGAGCATCCCGCCGCTGGGTCTGGAAGAATCACAGTTTGAGAATCGGAAGTTAAGACATCTGCCATTTCAGCCATGAAATGAACACCACAGAATATGATGTATGGTGCTTTGGTTTTGGCAGCTTCTTGGGCAAGTTTGAGCGAATCGCCTGTGATGTCGGCAAAACCAATCACTTCCTCACGTTGGTAGTGATGGCCAAGAATCAATAAATTATCGCCCAACTCAGTGCGTAAATCATGGATGCGCGCAATGACTTCATCTTCAGGCAAATCATAGAGTTCCTGAAGGGATAAGTTCATGTCTTGTTTGGGTCTTGGGATACAAATATCAGCAGTCATAGGGGTGATACTGAAAAACAGATGAAGCATGTCAAACATTTGCATAGGTTTGGCGCATGAAAGCTGCACCTAACTCACGATTTCCGCACCCCAACCAAGCCAATGAAGAGGGTTTATTGGCGATGGGCGGTGACCTTAACCCTGAAACATTATTGGATGCCTACAGTCACGGCATATTCCCTTGGTATGCAGAGGGGGAGCCACTTTTATGGTGGTCGCCTCATCCTCGAACCGTTCTTTTCCCAGAAAAATTTCATCGCTCTTCTCGTTTGAAACGAAGATTAAAACAAGTGCGTTATCATGCGTATCGCGATAAAGATTTTGAAGCGGTGATTTCAGCCTGTGCTGCCCCAAGGCGAGAAAAAGATGGAACTTTGGGAGGTACGTGGATTTTACCCGAAATGATAGAAGCCTACTCACGCTTGTTTGTCTTGGGTTATGCACATTCATTTGAAGTCTATGATGAAGGTGAGCTGATTGGCGGGCTTTATGGTGTGCGCCTGAATCATGTGTTTTATGCGGAATCCATGTTCAGCAAACAACGCGATGGCTCAAAAATGGCAATGTCTTATCTTTGTGATTGGGCGGTGGATGAAGGTATTACGTTGATTGATTGCCAAATGCCCACCGATCATCTTTTAAGCTTAGGTGCTGAGAATGTAAGCAGGGATAAATTTCTTGGGCTGATTCAAAAGCAGAATGCTTAATTACTGTTTAAGAAGGCAGGGAAGTTTGATAAGGCACGAGACAAGAGGTAAAGCGGATACGTTAGTTTGACAATGCAAGGGCAGGACTTATAGTGCCGCCTCGCTGCGAAAGTAGTGACACTAAAATAACCTTGCTTTGAACGCGCCTAAAAATGTTTCAAAGCAACGATTATCAGAAGATAATCATACCAAGAGGAGCGCTATGTATTACGAAACAGTGTTTATCGTAAACCCTGATATTTCTCAGGACAACACCGAAACCATGACCAATGAATTGGTCGATAAAATTGAAAAAGCTGGAGCCCGTATCGTGAAACGCGAATACTGGGGATCTCGTCCACTTGCTTATTCTATCCAAAAACGTAACCGCGGACATTATTCATTGCTTGTCACTGATGGTGCTGCTGACGTATCTAAAATGATTGATGAAACTTTGCGTCTTGATGAGCGTGTTATGCGCTTCTTAACCACAAGCATCACTGAACTTTCTGATGAACCTTCGCCGCTATTGCGTCGTCGCGCTGCGGCAACCGAAGAAAAAGTCGAAGAAAAGTCTGAAGATAAAGCTGCGGAAGAAAAAACTGAAGCCAAGTCTGAAGAAAAAGTTGAAGCTAAAGCTGAGAAAGTAACAGAAGCGCCTGCTGAAGAGAAAGCGGAAGAAGCTGTTACAGAAAAAGCTGAAGCTGAAGAAAAGACAGAGGAAAAAGCTGAAGACTAATTGTGTCGAGCTTCATGGTGTCGTTGATGATATTCATGATCGCTGGATGCCAGATGGAAGCCTTGCGGTGGTTGCATCTTTAATTGTTGAACGTCCTCATTTGGGTCAGAAAAGAGCCACAATGATCAACGAACAACCGATGCCACTTCGCGCCGAAGGTAAACATGCTGAAACTTTGATGAAACTTAAAGGCAAAGCAGCGTTTATCCAAGGTGAGCTTCGCCGTCGTTATTATAGCCGAGATGGGCAGCAACGGTGGGGGCAGGTAGAAATTTGGGTCAGTCAAATTAGTCAATCAAATTTAGGAGAATAAGAATGAGTGAAGAAAATACAGTAAAAAAAGAAGCAGCACCCGCAACAGCAGCACCTAAAACTGCTGATTCTCGTCCTGCTCGCCCAGCGCGCACTGAAGGTGGTCGCCCTGAGCGTCCTCAGCGTCGCGGACCTGGTGGTCGTGGTGGTAAATTCCAGCGCCGTCGCAAGTTTTGTAAATTTTGCGCAGACACGTCACTAACCATTGACCATAAAGACCCCGTGCTTTTGAGTCAGTTTATTTCAGAGCGGAATAAAATTACGCCGTCTCGTGTGACAAGCACTTGTGCAAAACACCAACGTCAATTGACCACTGCGATTAAACGCGCACGTGTATTGGCATTGTTGGCATTTACACCTTTGCACCACAAGTAAGTTTTAGGCACACTGGTCATATCGCTTAATATATGAATCAAGAACCCAGCCCCCAAGTCACGGCGATGCCGAAAGTGGTGGATGTGTTTTTAACCAATAAAGTGCTTTGCGCATTGTTGGCTGTGATGATGTTAACTTCAGCATATTGGTTTGATATGCTGTTTGGAAATTTAAGGATGATTGCCTTCTTTTTCCTGTTGGCAGGTGTGTTGTTACACCTTGCGGTACCAAGCTTATTTGCTTTGGTCACGCTTGGCGGGGGTTTACAATATAGCCTTCAAGCGGGTGGCATTGCAGCATTATTGCTGTTGGTGCTTTCCTCAGGAAGTGTTTATACATCGGTGGTATTTATGCTGCTGTTTGTAGTGCTTTCTGGGTTTGCCGCATTAACCTTGCAGCGACAAGGCTTGGGTCATACAGCTTGGCTGCTGATCTTGGTTTTGTTTTTTGGCGTTGTGTTTGCCATGATAGGCAGCGCAACACCACAAGATATGGAAGTGTTTGTGAATCAACAATTTAAACCGGTGTTTGATGAGATGATTGCAAGGATTCCACCAGAAGCGAAATCGGATGTAGACTCCATGCATGCCTTACAGGCGATGATGGTGAAAGTGTTCCCCGGTTTCTTTATTTTTGGTTTGTGGTTGATTTGGTGGAGTGATGTATTGTTGGCGCGAAAGCTTGCCATGCGTTATGGGTTCTACCAAGGTAATACAGATGATATATTATCGTTTGCATTGCCCAAAATGCTGGTTGTTGTATTGTTAATTTTTATGGGGTTTGCCAATTTGGCAGTCGGTAATTTACAATACGCTGCTTTAGCAGGTGTGATTGTGCTGGCATGTTTGCTCGCGATGCAAGGTGTGATTGTGGTTCATGCATGGTTAAAACGTAAAGCCATGACGGGTGCAATCCTTGTGATGTATGTGATGTTGTTTTTTTGGTCCGTGATTGTCATTATTTTTGCACTCATTGGATTGTTTGATATTTGGTTTAATTTTCGCCGAACGTTTATGTCGGCAACAGGAGAAAAATGATGGATTTGATTCTTTTGGAACGTGTAGAAGGTCTGGGTAATGTTGGTGACGAAGTTAAAGTTCGTGACGGATATGGTCGTAACTTTTTGCTCCCTCAAAATAAAGCGGTAACAGCTGATGCGAGTAACCGTAAAGTATTCGAGCGCCGCCGTGCTGTGCTTGAAGCACAACAGCGCACTGTACTTGAAACAGCACAAGCCGAAGCTGAAAAAATGTCTTCTTTGGACTTTATTGTTGTTCGTGCCACATCAGATGGTAAACATTTGTATGGTTCAATCGGTGCCAATGAATTGGCTGAGTTGATTAATGCTGAAGGTTACGACGTTGCACGCCGTGATATTTTGCAAGATGCGCCCATCAAAGAAGTAGGTGAACAAGAATTTCGCGTTCGCTTGCATCCAGATGTGGTAGCAACCATTAAGATTACAGTGGAAGCTGAAGCGACTTGATAGAAGACGATGGAAACTCGCCGCGTGAGTTAAGCTTACGCGAGCGAATTCCTCCGCACTCTTATGATGCTGAGTGTGCAGTTTTGGGTGGTATCATGCAGGACCCTGAGGCTTTTGAGCGTCTTGAGGGCATTTTAGTTCCTAAACATTTTTATGTGGCTGCTAATAGTAAAGTGTTTGCAGCGATACAAGCCCTTTCAGCGATAAGTAAGCCAGTTGATGCACTAACTGTTAAAGATTATATGGAACAAGCAGGTACACTTGATGAATGTGGAGGAGAATCCTATTTAGGTGACTTGATTACACAGATACCAAGCTCTGCTAATGTGCGTCATTATGCTGAAATAGTTCGTGAACGTGCTATTTTAAGGCAGCTCTTAACTATTTCAAGTGAGATTTCCCAAGATGTTTACGAAAATCCCCTTAAAGCTGTTGGTGAACATGTAGATTCAGCTGAATCGAAAATTCTAACGGTTGCAGAAAGCTTTACTCAGACAAAACCAGCCTTTCGGGGTTTAAAAGAGATTATTAAAGAAGGGTATGAAGAACTACAGCGCCGTTATGATGACCAGCGTAAAATCACTGGTATTTCTACAGGGTTTACTGACCTTGATGATAAAACTGCAGGTTTGCAACGTGGCGACCTTATCGTTATCGCAGGTCGCCCAAGTATGGGTAAAACAGCTTTTGTGATGAACCTTGCACAAAATGCCGCAATTAGAGATTTAGAAAAGAATGTCATATCAGTTTTTTCCTTGGAAATGTCTTCTGAACAGATTGGGATGCGCCTATTGGCTGCAGAATCGCGTGTGGATATGTCTAAAATGCGAACAGGCACGTTTGCAACCGATGATTGGCGTAAACTTGCGACAGGCACAGGCAAACTTTCTGAGGCTGCTATTTTTGTGGATGACACACCTGCGATTTCAGTGCTTGAAGTACGCTCAAAATGCCGCCGCCTGAAACGTGAACAAGGGCGTTTGGATTTGGTGTTGATAGATTACCTTCAGTTGATGACGGGTAATGCCAATGCTGACCGCAAAGATTTGGAAATCAGTGAAATGACACGCTCACTTAAAGGTTTAGCCAAAGAATTGGATGTGCCGATTATTATTTTATCCCAGCTTAACCGTTCATTAGAATCGCGTGCAGACAAACGTCCGATGATGTCAGATTTGCGTGAATCGGGCGCGATTGAGCAAGATGCTGATGTGATTATGTTTATTTACCGTGATGAAGTTTATAATAAAAAACCTGAAAATGAAGGTTTGGCAGAAATTATTATCGCTAAACAACGGAATGGACCTATTGGCACAACGCGCCTTACATTTTTGAAAGAATATACACGGTTTGAGAACTTTTCAGGAGAGCACTCAGGCTTCTAAGTGGGTTTAGTCTTTGAGGTTTAGAATGCCAAGATTGGTGGCTTCAAACACAGCTTCTGTCCGTGATGAAACTTCTAACTTCTTATAAACATTGCGAATATGGGTGCGCACGGTGTTTACAGACATATCCAGAATATCTGCAATTTCTTCGTAGCTGTAACCTTTGGCAATCCATTTGAGCACTTCATGCTCACGGGATGTGAGCGGGTTGATAATCTCTTGGGTTTGATTGGGATTGAAGCGTTTAAGCAAAAAACGCGCAACTTCTGGGCTAATCGCAGATTCACCACGCATTACGGTGAGAATCGCATCGGCTAAGGTTTCAAAGGCTTGGCGTTTGAGCAAATAACCGCTGGCTCCCGCTTCCAATGCTTGAACCACATGCGGTTCATCGGCATACATGGTAACCACCAGTATTTCGATATTGGGATACAAAGCTTTGGCTTCAGCGATGACTTCTACACCATGCCCATCAGGTAACCCCAAATCGGAAACCAAAATATGTGGTTGGTGCTCGCCAAGTGCAACAATAGCCTCTTTGCATGTTGCCACAGCATCAACCAAGGTGAGTTGGGGATGCATATCAATGGTAGCCGCTAAATGTTCGCGTGCAGGTCGCTCATCTTCGAGCAATAACACACCATAATTCTGCGGCAAGTTCATGGTTTAATTATGCTTCTTTCTCAGCTAAGGCTGGGTCAAAGCGTTGGTTTAGATATGCGATAATATCATTGGATTCATACATCCAAGTCGTCTTGTCACCTTCATCAATACGCAAGCATGGCACTTTAATGGCACCACCTTCTTGCTCTAAGGTGTTGCGATGTTCACCGCCACGCACTTGGGCATCACGGTATTCCATGGGTAAGTTAAGGCGGCGAATATGGCGGCGTACTTTGATGCAGAAAGGGCAGGCAAAATAGTGATACAGTGAGATGTGTTGCACTTCTGCATCCACTTGTGCTTGCTCTTCCTCGCTCCGTTTTACTTTTGCGGGAGTAGTAATATAGCTTACAAAAGCCATCAAACCGCCTACACCTTCACGAAAAATTTTGAGTAATGTTCTTTTTATCATTGTTATTTCCCACCCTTAATGATGCAAGACTGTAGCGAAGAAAAATAGAAAATCACCCTTTTTTCTGAAGTTCTGACCGTTGACAAATACGGTTTGATTTGTAAGGTGACTAGCCTTTTAACGACACATGATTATGGAGATTTCTCATGGCATCTAAGCAAGACATTGCATGTTATTCACCCGGTTTGGCAGGGATTCCTGTTGCTGAATCAGGTGTATCTACCATTGATGGGCAGCAAGGCGTGCTGGCGTATCGTGGTATTGATATTGAAGAATTAGCTGAAAAATCATCCTTTGAAGAAACATCGTATTTATTGATTTATGGGCATCTACCTTCCCAAGATGCATTGCAAAAATGGGATGAAGAGCTTCGCTATCACCGTACGATTAAATTTCGTATTCGTGATGTGATGAAATGTTTTCCAGAATCAGCACACCCTATGGATGCGCTTCAAGCATGTGTGGCTGTGTTGGGTATGTATTATCCTATGGATACAGGCCTTAACCAACAACTTGAAGAAGATGAAATTCGTCAAGTTTATCTTCGTTTGATTGCTAAGCTGCCAACGATTGTGGCTGCACATGCACGTATGCGAAAAGGGGATGACCCTATCCCTCCACGCAAAGATTTGTCTCATGCAGCAAACTTTTTATATATGCTCACAGGCAATGAGCCGAGTCCATTGGCAGAGCGCATCATGGATGTCGCATTGATTGTACATGCGGAACACACCATGAATGCCAGCACATTCTCTACTATTGTGGTCGCATCATCCCAAGCTGACCCATATTCATCCATCAGTGCGGCAATTGGTTCGCTATCGGGTGCATTGCATGGTGGGGCGAATGAAGATGTACTTCACATGCTTGATGAGATTGGCACGTTGGCAAATGCAGAAAGTTATTTGCAGAATAAACTGAAGAATAAAGAGAAAATTGCGGGATTGGGGCATAGGGTTTATAAAACTAAAGACCCTCGTGCGACTTTATTGCAAAAATTATATGGTGATTTGACCAAAGAGCTTGGCGAAGACCCAACCTATGAAATTGCACGGTATATTGAGCAGTTTTCTAAAGAAACGCTGGGCAAGAAAGGCGTTTGCCCCAATGTGGATTTTTATTCAGGTATTGTGTATCGTAAGCTTGGCATTGAAACGGATTTATTTACACCTATTTTTGCTGTATCCCGTGTGGCAGGTTGGTTGGCACACTGGCGTGAACAGTTGACAGATGGTCGTATCTTTCGTCCTATGCAGATTTACAATGGTGAATCGGGCAATGTGTATGTGCCTATGGGTAAGCGCTAAACCTATTCAATCGGCAAACAAACTTTGCCTGCTGTTGCATTAATAAGGTCTGTATTGAGCTTTTGAATATCCGTTTCAGGTACGCTGATATTAAGCCTCACGCGCTCTGTATAGTCTGCATGTATGATGCTGATACTGCGGGTTTCTAGTAGGTGTTTGATGTCGGACTCTAAGTTGTATGGACAATCAATAACGAAATCTTGGCTTGCAATCAGCTGTAGGGTTTCAAGCTTATCCATGGCAAGGCTTGCTGAGCTTGAATAGGCGCGAACAAGACCGCCTGCCCCCAGCTTGATGCCGCCAAAGTAGCGCACGACTACGAGTACAATTTCCCCAATGCCACGATGTTGCAAAACATTGAGGATAGGTTTACCTGCTGTACCTGAAGGTTCGCCATCATCACTAAAGCCGATGTCTATGGTTGCCGTTGGATGCCCTGCAATATATGCCCAACAATGATGCCGTGCATCGGGATATTGTTGTTTAATCTGCTCAATAAACTGTCTGGCTTCTGCTTTATTTGTTGCGCGTTTGATATGCGTAATAAAGCGACTTTTCGTAATGATTTGTTCAAAAACAAGGGATGAAGCTGGAACCTTATAATTCACGGCGATGTTGCAAAACAGGCATTCGTTTTTTCAGGCTGTTGAGTTCGTCTAAATCAAGTTCAGCGGTGATGATGCCTTCACCTTGTTTCAGTTCAGCAAGGGTTTCTCCCCAAGGGTTAATGATTTTACTGTGTCCAAAGGTTTTGCGCCCATCAGCATGATTGCCCACTTGCCCTGCTGCCAAGACATAAGCTTGGTTTTCAATGGCACGGGCTTTGAGCAAAATATCCCAGTGGGCTTTTCCCGTAGGCACCGTAAATGCAGCAGGGATGGAAAAGATGTTGCAACCTTGTTGGCTATATAATCGATATAATTCAGGAAAGCGCAGGTCATAACAAATGGATAACCCAACTTTCCAGCCATGATTCACATCAAAGCTTTGTGGGGCTGTGCCTGCGCTAATGCTTTGAGACTCATGCCATGATTCACTACCCAAATCCACATCAAACAAATGTATTTTATCATAGCCGGTGACCAACTTGCCTTGGGGTGAAAAAACTGGGCAATGATTCAGGTGTTTTTCAGGATGTTGTTTGTCTTGAATGCGCAATGAGCCTGCAATCAACCAACATTGATATTGCTTGGCGAGCGCTTCATAGAATGTAAAAATTTTATGATATGTTTCGGGTTGTGCGGCATGGTGTTGATATGCCTTGTCTTGGGTAATCAGCGTTGCATTCTCGGGTAAGACAAGCAGGTCAATGTTCTGGGGCTGCGCAGCCATTAAACCTTCAATTTTATGAAGGTTATCCTCAATATTGTCGCTGCTGTTGAGCTGCATACATGCAGATACCAGTGTTGTTTTAATTGTCACTGGCTTCTTTTTCTGCTTTTTTTTCAGTGTCTTCACGTGCTTTTTTTGCAGCTTCAACTTTATTCTTATTAAAGGCTTCGTTTTTTACGGAACTGATGCGCCCCGGTATGTGTTCTTTGGCATCAATGCTTGGTTTGGTGTCGGTAAAAATAATTTCACCGTATTCATTAATCACCTTATACAGTTCTGCATGCGAAAGGTTTGGTAGGGTAAGCATGAAACAAAGGAAAATATATTTATACATAACGCCCAACTCCCAAATAGTTGCCCATATTGGCATTGTTATCCAACACAGGTTTAAGCTTGTTATCACATGCCGACATAATTGTCATCATGCCTGGCCCATGCCCTGCAAGCGGTGAATCCGAATGAATCACCATGCCAATGGTCAGCGCATTCTTGCGGAATGTTCGCCCAAAGTTGTTGTCATGGTCAAGCACGGCTACAAAATCACCAAAGCGAAGTTTATCCAAGCCATGTTCTTTGACCATGTCTTCATCATGGCAAAGAATATCATAATCACCCGTGGTCACCGAAAGCGCACCAATGCCAGAGCCCATAGCATAGTTAGGCACAATCACATTGACGGGCACTTCAATCTGCCCTTGCGCATTTTCTTTTAATCCCATTTTTTCAAGCAAATCAGGGTCGATGTTGTAAATATACACATCATCATGGTCGATAAATTTCAAACCTTGCCCAAAGCCTTTAATCATAAACTTATCATCGCAAGTGAGTTTGTCTAAAGTTTGGTCAGGGAAATCCAACATCAAATGATTCACGCCACCATGATGTCCAATCACTGTACCGATTTCACCTTTGGCTTCTCCTGAAATTACCCGCGCTTGATTGCCGCAACAAGCATGAAACTGATAACCATCTTCAGATTTACGGTTTTTATGAGAAAGCGTGGACGAAACCCCTGGCTCGATATGTTCGCCTGCCCAGCCAAACACAGAATCGCCGACTTTTACATTATATGTGATGCCGCCCGTGCTCGGCCAAGAAAACACTTCACCTTTGCTGCCCACTTCAAACGGTGCCCACATTTGTGCGGGGGAAACCCCGCCTTGTACACCTGTCATGACCAGTTGATTACGATTCGTCTTTAAGCTCATGTTGTTCTCCAGCATCTATTTCTGTTAATAAATGATTCGGTATTTCCTTTTTGGCTTTGCCAGATAAGTCGGCAAGCGTTTTGACTTGATTGACAAGGTTGCCACGCCCATCTTTGAGTTGCCCCAAAGCTTTATTATAGGACTTTTGGGCGCGACCAATATGGGTTTCAATATCTTCAAAGCTTTCAATGAAACCAACAAACTTATCATGCAGGTTGCCTGCTTGTTTGGTCAGCTTGGCAACATTTTCCGATTGCCGCTCGTAGCGCCAAAGTTGCTCTATCAACTTGAGCGTGGCATACAAGGTTGATGGTGTGACCACAGCAATGCGTTTATCAAATGCAGATTCAAAGATGCTGGAATCAGCTTCAATCGCCATCAAATAAGCGGCTTCAATGGGCATAAACATCAATACATAATCGGGCGAATGCACGCCTTCCAAATGGTCGTAGCGTTTATTTGCCAGTGTTTGGATATGGGTTTGAATGCTTTTGCAGTGGGCGCGGATGTGTTGTTGTCTTTCAATATCATTTTGCGTACTCATGGCGCGTTCGTAGTCGGTGAGTGATACCTTGGCATCAATAATCACCTGCTTATCACCTGGCATGCGAATAATCACATCAGGGCGCTGGCGTTTGCCTTCATCATTGATAAAGGATTGCTCACGTTCAAATTCATAACCTTCACGCAAACCACTACTTTCTAAGAGTTTTTCCAAAATCATTTCACCCCAATTGCCTTGGGCTTTGCTATCACCTTTGAGAGCTTGGGTGAGATTGAGCGCGTCTTGGCTCATTTGCACATTAAGCTCTTTGAGCTGGGATAAATGTTGGGACAGGGCAGAGCGTGCCTCAATATCTTCTTTATGTACTTGCTCCATGCGTTGCTTAAATTCGGATATGTCTTTTTGCATCGGTTTGATAATGCTATCCAAAGTTTCTTTGCTGGTTGAGGTCATCTTGGCTTGTTTTTCTTCAAAGATTTGATTGGCAAGCTCTTTAAATTCAAAAGCAAGCTTGGTTTTAGCATCTTCAAGCAGAGCAAGCTTCTCAGCACTGCTTTGTTGCATCAGTTCATGCTCTGTTTGTAACTTTGTTAGGGAGATGCTGAGGTTTTTATGTTCAGCTTGTAGTTGGCACACCTGTTGCTTCCCTTGTTCAAGCTGTGCAGAAACATTGCTTAAGTTTTGTGTCAGTTTGATGTTGGTTTTGATGATGTCATCATTATCAGACAACTGTTTTTGTAAGGTCTTGTTTTGTTTGGAGATATGAATAAACCAAGGCAATATCAACACAAACAAGATGCTAAAAAATGATGCTGTATAAAGCCAAATATCCAAGTTCAAACCCTCCGCACGCATTGGTTAAGGGCATAGAATAGGCAAGTATGCATGGCTTTGCATTAGAAACATAGCTTGTGATAAAAGGCGCAGGTTATATAGGGGTTTTAAAAGCAATTGATTAATCCATTATTCTCAATGACTTATGCGCTTTTTTTGGTAAGCTTTGCCCCATGATTTTGCGCTTTAATCTCTTTGTTTTGTCCATGTTGACTTGCTCTATGGCATGGGCAGTGGGTTTTGGTCAAGTTGAGACCAAAAGCTATTTGAGTGAGCCTCTGGATGTGCGTATCCCTTTGATTTTAAGTGGAGAAGAGCAAAAGAGCAAATTACAAGTTACGCTGGCAACACCACGAGAGTATCAAACCCTCGAACAAGATATACCCCAATCGTATACCTTGTTGCGTGTGGATGTTGAAGAGAAAACAGGCGATCTTTGGGTGAAAATATCTTCTACTCAAGCCATTGACGAATCATTTTTGACCTTAATATTAAAGGTGCAGCGAGGACGAGGGAACTTTTACAAAAGTATTCAAGTCTTTTTGGATCCAGCATGGCATACGCCAACTCAGGCTGCTGCTGAGGAAGCTGAAGTGGGCAAGCTGGCAGCAGATAAAGTTGCGGCTAAAAATGTCACACCCGTTAAAAACACACCTATTGAGACCCACGCACAAGCTCAGCAACCCTTGCTTGCACCACTGTCTTCGGATTGGGCGCGGCGCACAAGTTATGGACCAGTCCAATCGGGCGACAATTTAAGTGAAATTGCCTACCGCTTACGCAAAGATAAGCGATTTTCTAATCATCAAGTGATGCTGACACTTTTTGATGCTAACCCACAAGCTTTTGAGCACAATGACATAAATAGGTTGAAGAAAGGTGCTTTTATTCAGGTGCCAGCATCGCAAGATGTGCAGGCATTTCTAAGCTCATCAGATTATCAGGATTTAAAAAAAGTGTTGGCGCGTAAGAAAGAGAAAGCGCGGGAAGTGGGGCATGGAAGTGATGAGCGTCTGAACCAAAAACCTAAGCGGAAGTTTTATAGTAAAGTCTCATTAGGCATGACTGAAAGTTTAGGGGCTTCTAGGAACACATTAAATTCTATCAATGATGCAGTTGTGTTGAGCCGATTGAAAAAGCTGGAGCCATTACATGACCAAGTGATGGCATCAAGTATTCGGATTGATAGCATAGGTACCAAGGTTGAGAGTCTTGCTGAAGAAGTGCGTTCGCTTCATCAAAAAGTTGAAGCTTTGGCGAAAGTGAATGCAACACAAGGAGTTGTGAGCCAAAAAAGTGAGGGTTATGGCTGGTGGTGGTTCCTACTTCTTTTGATTGTTAACCTTGTGTTACTGCTTTTCTTTTTGTACCGCAGGCAGCGTCAATTATGGCAAGAAAAACTGGAAAAAGCGCAGTATAAACATGTGTATGATGTACCAGAATTAAAAAAAGAATCATTTGATAATGATACTATTCAATCAGAATTTTTCGATAATGCTTTACATGATGATTTGCCGATTGTTGAAAACACACCTGAGAATTCGCCTATCCCACATCATCCGATGGATGATGATATGCCTACTGTGGAAGCGGAAAGTATCAATGTACATTTGGCTGATGAAGATGATAAAAATGAACATATGGATGAAAGGAGCGAGAAAATCTATATTGATCATGCTGCACTTTTTGAAGTGGCAATACAGAAAGAAGCTTGGAAAATAGCTGAAGAGCATTATCAAAACATGGCTGAGAATGTAAAAACACAGCCTAGAATTCAAGCCTCATACATTCAAATGTTACATTATGAAAAACGTATCATTGATAGAAATAACGCTCTTTTGAACTTATTTAAAACGTATGACAAGACGAAATGGAACCGTTTTTGTTCGTTGTTTGATGATGATGCTTGGCAACAATTACAAGATGAGCGCGTGATTAGTTTTACGGGGAATGTTATTGAGGATGGGGTCAAACATTCAAACATTGCAGAGGAAGAAATGGCGAGTCTTTTAGCTATTTCAGATTTGGATGTGTTAAGCACAGCTGAGCAAGACCCATTTATCACGGAAGATAGCAGTAAAGACTCATTAAACAGCTTAAATGATGTAGATGATTTGATGGATAAAACTGTGGTGATGAATGCTAAAGACTTGGTGAAGTTAGGCAATAAACAAGCAAGCAAAGGTCAAGAATCTAGCTATATGGATACAGGTGATGTTGGGAAGTGGGGCAAGGTTGAGGAAACCACAGATGATGATTTGATGTTAGAAGTTGATTTTGATGTCGAAGAAGAGTTGAAAGAGGATGAACCTGAAGAGGAAGTAGTATTTACAGAAATTGATGTTGAATTTACGGGCGAAATTGAACCTTTGAAAGAAGAGAAGAAGGAATAGTTAGCTGTTTGTTTCTGCAACAACAAATGCCATTGCAGCCCCTGCATCATCAGTTAAAGAAAGGTGTATTTTTATAATACCAAGCTGTTGGGCTTTGGCTTTGGCATTCCTGTGTAGTTTAATTTCAGGTTTACCACTACCCAAGTAGAATACTTCAATATCTTTCAAACCAAAACCAACAAAACCTGTGCCTAAAGCTTTGGACATTGCTTCTTTGGCGGCAAAAAACATAGCAAGGCGGCGGTAGGTGCCGCGTTGTTGCGCAAGTGTATATTCATCATCGGTAAATACGCGTTGGATAAAGCGCCTATCAAAGCGGTTGATAGACTGCTCTATGCGCTTGATTTGCACAATATCAGTGCCAATACCAAAAATACTCATGGCAAAAGCTTAATGCATCCCATGCTTTTTTGAAACGATGGTGTAAAAGCATGGACGAAAAACATGCTTGGGTTTACAGTTTGAGCATGGGTAAAACATACGACATAGCCATTGTTGGTGCTGGTGCGGTTGGCAGCACTTTGGCGTTTGCTTTGGCGAAACAGGGTTATCGTATTGCGCTGCTGGATGGACAAACGCCATGGTTTGAACCATACAGCCCAGAGCGCGTGATTGCCTTATCCGAAGGCTCTAAACGTTACCTTGAAAGTCTTGATGTGTGGGATGCGGTGTTAGCCAACGGTGCAGGTTGGATTAAACATATTGAGGTGTCTGAACCCAACAATATCGGTGCTGTGGATATGTCGCACCAAGAATTAGACAGTGAGGCCTTGGGTTATGTTTTGGAAATCCGTCACGTGGTTGCTCCGATTCATCAAGCGTTATCGGAATATGCTAAGCAAGTGGACATGATTTACCCTGCGCAATGTTTATCCATTTATCAGAACGAAACGGGTGCTTCCCTCCAGATTAAAACTGAATCAGGTGAGCAAACCATTCAAACATCATTGCTGGTGGGTGCAGATGGAACAAACAGCTTTGTGCGCAAACAAGCAGGTATTTTAACATCAGGCTGGGAGCATAATCGGATTGGGCTTGTGGCATCAGTGAGCACAGGCAATGGTCATGGTGATACAGCGTATGAGTGTTTTAGAGAAGAAGGGCCGCTGGCTTTATTACCTTTGGCGGATGGTAGATTTTCCATTGTTTGGTCAGTTGCCCCTAAAACAGCTATGGAGCTATTGAAGCTTGATGATGCAGGTTTCTTAAACATGTTAAAAATTGAAGCAGGTGATGCTATCACACAGCAAGTGGGTGGGTTTAAGGCTATGGGCAATCGTGCCAGCTTTCCTTTAGAACTTAGAATCGCCAAGCAATTTGCCAAAAATAACGTGGTCTTGCTGGGTAATGCAGCGCACACCATTCACCCCATTGCAGGGCAGGGTATGAATTTGGGTTTAAGGGATGTTGCCGTGCTTGCTGATATTCTAAGTCAATCGTGGGCAAAGGCTGATTTGTCTAAACCCTTGATTGGGCAAACGTATGCGGAACGGCGCAGGTTAGACACCTTGGCTGTGGCAGGGTTTACAGAAGGTGTGTTGGAAGCCTTTGCTGCGCCAGTATCATCGCTCTCACCCAAACGGTGGTTGCGCGGCACGGGCTTAAACACCATGGCAACCATGCCAGCACTCAAACATTTATTGTTGGAGCAAGCCGCAGGAATTGGTCAACTTAAGGGGCTATCATCATGAGCAAGCAGCAAGCCTTATCGGGTGAATATGTAGACTTGGTGATTGTTGGTGGAGGTATGGTGGGGTTGATGCTTGCAGCGGCATTGCGCAACTCAGGTTTGCATATTGTAGTCATTGAGCGGGCAGCTTATCAGCCTGTGTTGTCCATGGGTTTGGACTGTCGGGTGTCTGCGATTGTGCAGGGTAATGTGAATATCTTAAAAAGTGTAGGTGTTTGGCAGTATTTAGAAGACAACGTTGGACTAATGTCATCCATGCGCATTTGGGATGGGCAGGAGCAGGGTGGTATTCGCTTTGAAGCTGAAGAAATTGGGCAAGATAAATTGGGTGTACTTTTAGAAAACCAGCATTTGATTGATGCGCTGCAACATACCATAGATGAAAGTCATGATATTGAAATGTTATGCCCTGAATCGGTGGCATCGGTGGTGTGGAAAAGGCAAGGTGTACAAGTATCATTTGAAAGTGGGCGGGTATTGAACACGCCGCTGATTGTGGGTGCTGATGGGGCTAGGTCTTGGTTGCGAACGCAAGCCGATATTGATGTGTTCAGCCGCGATTATGGGCAAAAAGGTATTGTTGCCACCGTGAAACCACGGTTTTTGCACCAAAACACAGCGTGCCAACGTTTTTTAGACACAGGACCCCTTGCCTTATTACCCATGAAAGATGATGTATGTTCGATTGTGTGGAGTGCATCCCATGATAGGGCGGATGAACTGTTAGCATTGTCAGACGAAAGTTTTTTAGATGAATTAAACTTGGAAGTGGGCGGTGTGTTTGGTGGTATGGTTGAAGTGGGTAAACGCGCAGGGTTTCCACTTAAAGCGCAACTTGCTCGGCATATTGTGCGCCCACGTTTAGCACTCATTGGCGATGCAGCACACAGTATTCATCCGCTGGCAGGATTGGGGGTAAATCTCGGCTTACGTGATGCTATGGTGTTGGCGCAAGAGATTGTGGATGCACGTAAGTTTGAAGAAGATTGGGGGGATATGGATGTGCTTGCTCGATATATGAAGCAGCGTATGCCTGATGTGCTAGCCACTATGGCAAGCATGGAAGCCTTGCACCGTACATTCCAAGTACAATTACCTGCGTGGATTAAATTGCGTGGTTTGGGTATGAAAGCTTTGGGTAATGCCGGCGTGGTTAAACAGTTACTTATGAAAAACAGCACAGGCATCAATTTGTCTGTGCCACATGCGATTGAATAAATGTAAAAAATGGTGCGCGGTACAGGAGTCGAACCACTGGACTTTCGCTTCGGAGGATAAGTCACTGGTAACCTGACCGTTACCCTAAACTCACTTAAATTATTTTACTTAACCTTATTCATATGCATAACTATTGACCAATATCTATATATATGCGATAGTTATTGGTATGAATTTACCTATTAGTGTATGCCAGCAGTTGCTTGGCCCTGCGGAGTCGCAAAAGCAGCTGGGTGAAAAAGCCAAGGCGTTACGTCTTTTTCAAGGCTTGAAACGTACAAGTTTGAGCGAGAAAAGTGGTGTATCTGCGGAAACCATCCGCAACTTTGAGCAAACAGGAAAAATTACCTTGGAAAACTTTATGCGAATTGTGTTTGCTTTGGGTGAAGAGCAAAAGCTCGCCCATTTATTTGACCTGCCTGAAATATCATCACTCAACGATATTCAAAAGCTAAAGCATCCCCTGCCCAAGCGGGGGCGCAAGTGAGCGAGTTAAGCGTATTTTACCATGGTGGTAGCCATCCTCAGCTTGTGGGTCAGTTAGCCAGCTTTAAGCAGAAAATTTATTTTGAATATGAGTCTTCATTTCTGAAAACAGGCTTAAACTTATCACCTTTTTTGTTGCCCTTAAAAGAAGGGGCGCAAACACCGCAAGCCAGCAATCCATGGCAAGGTTTGTTTGGCGTGTTTAACGATTCTCTGCCTGATGGTTGGGGTTTATTGCTGATGGATAGGCATTTGCAATCGTTGGGTGTGGATGTTCGTTATTTATCGCCTTTGGATAGGTTGGCATACATTGGAAGCCGTGGCATGGGTGCTTTGAGTTATAAACCTGCCAAAAGCATGGGTGAGTCATGTTTTTCTGTTGATTTAAGTGAGCTGGCAGCTTCGGCATCGGTGATTTATGCAGGGCAGGCAAGCGCATGTTTGGCTGAAATGGCGCAAGTTGGTGGTTCGCCTGGGGGTGCAAGACCCAAAGTGTTGGTACATATCAAGGGCGACCATTTGATTTCAGGTGATGGAAAAGTACCCGAAGGTTACCAAGCATGGGTGGTGAAATTTTACGCAGGTGATGAAGCAGGGGATACAGGGCGCAAGGAATATGCCTATGCTTTGATGGCAAAAGCTGCGGGTATCAATATGCCTGAAGTGCGCTTGTTTGAAGATGAGCAAGGTCATGCATGGTTTGGTATTCAACGCTTTGACCGTGTAGATGGTAAGCGAGTTCACATGCATACCTTGGGTGGTTTGGTGGATGCTGATTTTAGAATGCCATCACTGGATTATACGGAAGTGTTGAAGGTGACACAAAGCCTGACGCGCCATGCCAAAGATGTGGAGCAGGCGTTTTTGTTGATGGTGTTTAATGTGTTGGCAAACAATAGGGATGACCACAGCAAAAACTTTTCCTATGTCATGGATGATGCAGGTGTATGGCGGTTATCACCTGCTTATGATTTGACCTATTCTATGGGTATCAATGGCGAACACACCACATCGGTTGCAGGTGAAGGCAAAGCACCGCAAGCATTGCATATGTTGAAGGTGGGTGAAGCGGTGGGCCTCAAGCCTGCACAGATGAAAGCTTTGATTGAGCAAGTTCGCGAAGCTCTTGCTCGTTGGGATGAATGGTGTGATATGGCAGGTATTGCAAATGGTAAGCGGTTGTTGAACTGATGGATGAATCTATGATTTATATGATTCATGGCTTTGCATCGGGTGCGAAACACCCCAATGCCAAGGCAGAACTATTTGAAGATGTGTTTGGCTTGCCTGTGCAGCAAATTGGATATGATTCTGCGGCGAGCTTTGCCGAAAATATGGTGGCGCTTCATCGCCAAGTGGATGCCGTGCCGCATATCATGATTGGCACATCCTTGGGCGCATTTTATGCATCTCAGATTTCAGAACATTATGCAGAGCAAGTGCAGTTGCTCTTGATGCTTAATCCCTGCCATTCACCTGCTGAGATATTAAAACATGCAGTAGGCGAGCATGAAAACTTTGTCACAGGTGAAAGCTTTGAGTTTACCCATGCCGCATTACAGTCGTATGCAGGTATTCCATTTATGGATTCAAATATGGCATTGAATCGGCATGTGTTGGTGAATTTGGATGATGATTTAATCGATGGGCAGCGCACTATGGATTTGTTTGGTGATATTGTGGAGGTAACTTCATTTGCATCTGGTGGGCATAGGTTTGAAAATCTTGCGGATAAGGAAGTGACTGGTTTTTTGCAGGGTATTAAGCCTAGCTAGCGATCAACTTAGTGATCATGGTAGTGCTCATGATAGACCATGACATTTGATTTTTAGCTTTTAATATATCAGGTTAGCATCTTTAGTTAGTGTTCAATGGAGTGTTCATGCCTATAAATTCGTTCACACCTATCGTGCCATCGGATGCGGTATCAGGGAAGCTTAAAGAGAAGTCTTTTGAATTAACGAAAAAGGCAAGTGCGCTTACGCCACATGCGCCGCTATTGCAGCCGCTTAGTCAGCTTGTCAGGGTGATGAACTGTTATTACAGTAATTTGATTGAAGGGCATAACACTCTGCCCTATGAAGTTGAAAGCGCGTTAAACAATGATTTATCCGAGGATTCTGCCACAAGAGATTTGCAGCAAGAGGCATTGGCGCATATCCATGTGCAATCCTTGATTGATGATGGAAAACATCCGAAGCCTGCGATGTCGATTGAATTTCTAACATGGTGTCATGCTGAATTTTATCAAAGGCTTCCTGAATCTATGTTGACGATTTCCCACCCTCAGACTGGCGAAGATGTGTTGATGAAAGCAGGTGAAATTCGTCAGCGAGGGGTGAAAGTTGGAAGTCATATTGCACCCGATGCAGAGCATGTGCGCCCGATGTTGCAAAGTCTTTTTGATGCATACCATAAGCATCATGGTAGTGATATGTTGATTGCCATCGCAGCAGCCAATCATCGGGTGGCATGGATTCACCCTTTTATGGATGGCAATGGGCGAACGATACGCCTCATGTCTCATGCAGCCTTACAAAGTTTGGGGTTAAATGTTGGTCTGTGGTCGCCATCGCGGGGGTTAGCGCGTTCTGTACAGCAATATAAACAATATTTAGCGCAAGCTGACCAAATCAGGCAAGGCTCATCTACAGATGGTCGGGGTGCATTGTCTGAAAAAGGATTGCTGAATTTTTGTGATTATTATTTAACGACTTGTATTGATCAAGTGGACTTTATGAGTCAGTTGTTTGATATGAAGAACCTTAGTCAGCGCATTGAGCAATATTGTGTGGATGAGCATAAGCGTTCAAAGCTATCAGCAGATGCATTTTTAATTTTACGAGAAGCTCTATATCGCGGTGAATTTGAGCGTGGCGAAGTGAAGAACATGATTGCAGGCAAGTCTGAGGTGACAGCGCGGCGCGTACTCAAAGCAC
>CAMZLG010000084.1 GCA_947311495.1 uncultured Zetaproteobacteria bacterium | reverse complement strand
GTAGGGCGGTTAAAATCCATGGGAATAAACTTATATTTTCACCAACCAACCATAAACCACCCAAGAAAGATGCAAGCACAAAACCGATAGAGCCCCAAACCCTTAAACGCCCATAACTCATCACGGATATTTCAGACACGACCAAAGATAAACCATCGGTGAGCGGTAAAATGGCTGCCCAGAAAAAACCAAATACGATAACAATCGTCAGCATCCAGCCCATATCAAATTGGGGGATAAATAGTGCGGATGCGAGGGTGGCAAGACCTGCTGTGATAAGTAAAAAAGTACGGGTATTGGTATTGCGGTATTCAAGCAATAAACCTGCAAGTGGCGGGGCAATGACTTTGGTGGCTGCCAGCGCACCGACAAAAATGCCTACCCATAATGTATTTAAACCCAAATCCGTGAGATACACAGGGAAATAGGGCAGGATTAGCCCCATAGCTGCAAAGTATGCGGCGTAGAATAGGCGGATGGCGATAAGGGATTGATTGGAAATCACGGCGGTGATACTCATGGTTAGAAAGTCATTGTAAATAGAAGGGTGTGTCACTTCGACCGCAGTGGAGAAGTCTCCAAGATGTCTCGACTTTGCTTGAGGTGAATGCTGCAGGCAGAGAGAACACCCTAGGGTGCGACATGACAAGCCATAGCATGAAAAAACACAATGCAAATGATTTGTTTTTTCGTAGCTTGGGGGTTGATATGAATAATCATCAGAAAATAGAAATTTGCTTGGGGCAGAATTGTAAACCTTATGGGGGACAAGCTTTGGCAGATGCGTTGAATAAAAAAGGCGTGCCATTCACCACTTTTGAGTGCCGTAGTTTGTGCACTTATGCGCCTGTGGTGTTTGTCAAAAACAAAGCCAAGCTTAAAGCCAGTTTGGATGAAGTACTTTAGGTTGGGGAGATCTTTCTAGCGGGTTCGAGTGTCAAATCCTCTTGCGGTTTACAGACGCAAGGCAAGAAATAGCCTTGTTCCTTTTGTTCATCGGTTAAACCGATTTGTGAGGATTCTGAAACATTGCCTTTGACCACTTGGGTTAAACAACTTTGACAAAGCCCTTGCTGACAACTCTGTGGAACCATTGCCCCTTGCTCATTTAAGGTGAATAAAAGCGGGCGATTGGTATCGCAGGTATAAGTTTTGCCATTGTATTCAACTTGAACCGTATCCATTTTAGCTGCTGGCAACAAAGGCATCGGCAAGTATTTGTGATGTTGGTAAACCATGAGTAACAAGCTTTTCTTTCATGCTTTGAACCACTGCATCATCACCACATAAATATGCCCGTTTATCTGCGAAATTGTCTAAGCTATCTATGATGATATTTTCAATACTGCCTTGCTTGCCACCTTGCGGAGCATCACCGTGGAGTACGCAAGGTATATATGACAATTGATGATGTTGCTTGCATAAATCTTGGATTTCCTGTTGGTAATACAAACCATCAGCGTGAAGGCTGGCATGAAATAGATAGATACTACCTTGATGTTGATGGGCAATAGCATCTCGAAGAATACCATACAGTGGAGCAAGCCCAGTGCCGACACCTGCAAGGATAAGGTCTTGGTTAGACTCTTCCGTTTGATAGGTGCAGTCACCAAGCGCACCTTTAAAATGTAAGACATCTCCTTGTTGCACCTCATCGCTTAGCCACTTGCTCATGCTGCCATCAGGGTAGCGTTTGATATGAAGTTCTAGGGTGTCATCTTCAGGAAGTGAAGCTAATGAATAGCTACGCACCAAATTATCATGCTCGATATTGATGTATTGTCCCGCCTGAAAGGTGAAGTTTTTGGGTGTTTGTAAGCGTAAGCGTAGCACTGATTCATTGAGCCAAGCCTTATCCACCACTTGGGTTTGGTAAGTCGGCATATAGTTTGCGGCTTCCACCACCAAATCTTCATCAGGGAAACATTGGCAGGCAAGGAATAAACCTTGCTGGATTTGTGCATCGCTTAAACTTTGTTGTGCAGCTTGGGGTGGCGTGCCTTGTATGGCTTTGACGGTACACGCTTTGCATACACCCTCTTTGCATGAATAAGGAATAAATACTTTTTGCGACAGCGCAGCATCCAGCATGGACTGGCTGCCATCGCAAGTGAATGGTTTACCTTTGAATAAAATCTTAGTCATGTTGTCCTTCCATTTCACTGTCTTGTTCTATTGAAATTTGAGGTGGGTGAACACTCACCAAACGGCACCCCAATTTTTCTTTTAACAATTGTACCGCAGGGTCGGCTTCAGCGGTTTGCCATAGTTTACGCTCGGATTCATCTTTTTCACGCTGCTGTTGCGCCAACAGGCTTTCACCTTCTTGACCTTGATATTTGCCCCAAATAACGGGGCGATTTAACCAAGCCTCAAAATGCGTACGTGCTTCATCATGAATAGCTTGTTGTTGATGTGTATTCAGCAGAAGCCGTACTTCATCAGCAAAAGATTCACAAATCACATGCTCCAAATGCGCTGCAATGCTTGGTTTAATTGCATGATACTGCTCCATGGCTTCCGCCCAAGATGTTGGGGGTTCAGGTGTTTGTACGTTTGTTTCTTCTGCAATCGTTTCTGTAGGTTGTTCTTCTTCGCTTGCAGGTTCAGAAGTGTCAGGAATAATCGGTTCAGATGTTGGTTGTGTAATTTTTTGTGTAAACGTGCGTTTCTCAGCGAGTGCTACGTTTTCAAGCGTTTTTTTTTGCGTGTTATCCAAAGCAGGCAGTTCTTTTTCAGGGGGTGAAATGGTGTTGAGGTGCGCCAAACGCATCACAATCATTTCAGCGCCGCGCTGCTCATCAATCATCATTAAGTCTCTTAAACCATGCACCAATATTTGGTAGCGCATGTCCAAGGCTTGATTGCTCCAACATTGTGATTGTGCAATCAACCAATCCGCCGTTTGCGCATTCACACCTTGCGGCACAAGGCTTTCATCCAACTTGCAGCACATCATTTCATGCAAACGCTCAGATAACTCACGCAGCAAGTGCGCAGGTGCAATGCCCATCTCACGGCTTTGACGCAATACATCCACGGCAAGCTTGGCATCACCATGTAACACGGCATCAGCGAGTTGTTGGGTTTGCTCTGAACCAATGAGTCCAAGAGACTGTTGCACATCTTCAAGTGAAATATCTTGGTTGGAAAAGGCTAAAACACGTTCGGTCAACGATAACGCATCACGCACACTACCATCGGATGCTTTGGCAATGATTTGCAGTGCATCAGGGTTAGTGTTGATGCCTTCCTCTTTGAGCACGTATGCCAAATAATCAGCAATTTCATCCACATTTAAGCGGCGCAAATCAAAACGTTGGCAGCGGGAGCGCACCGTAATCGGCAGCTTATCCGATTCCGTGGTTGCCAATATAAACATCACATTTTCAGGCGGCTCTTCCAAAGTCTTGAGCAGGGCATTAAATGCTGATTTAGAAAGCATGTGCGCTTCATCAATAATATAGACCTTGGTTTTGAGGTGCACAGGCGGGTAACGCACACCATCTAAAATCTCACGAATATCGTCCACACCTGTATGACTTGCCGCATCCATTTCTTGCACATCAAGGTTGTTACCTTTG
>CAMZLG010000083.1 GCA_947311495.1 uncultured Zetaproteobacteria bacterium | reverse complement strand
GTAATTCGGCATTCACATACTTCTTCAATGCGTTTGAGCAATGTTTTGGCTGCTTCAGGCAGTTGTGTTACATCTTTCAGACCAAAGGTATCTTCAGACCAACCTTCAAGTGTTTCATAGATGGGTGTGCATTCTTCCAAAGCTTTGGCACATGCAGGAATAGACTGCAAACGCTCGCCGTTTCTTTCGTAACCCACGCATAACTTCACTTCTTCAAGACCATCCAACACATCAAGTTTGGTGATGGCTAAACCTGTCACACCATTGATGCGCACGGCATGTTGTACCACCACGGCATCAAACCAACCTGTACGACGTGGGCGACCTGTGGTTGCGCCAAATTCTTGCCCCTTCTCAGCCATGTGTTTACCAGCATTCTTGGCATCACACATACCATCAGCATTGTAGAGTTCAGTTGGGAATGGCCCTGCACCCACGCGAGTGGTGTAGGCTTTACAAATTCCAAGCACTTCATGCACTTCTTTAGGGCCAACGCCTAATCCAGCCAGTGCCGCACCTGACACGGTGTTCGATGAAGTTACAAACGGATAAGTGCCATGGTCAACATCAAGCATTGAGCCTTGTGCGCCTTCATAAAGGATGTTTTTTCCAGCTTCAATATTCTCATGTAAAATCAATGGCACATCAGCAGCCAAAGGCAACAAACGCTCACGCGCCAAGTCCAAGGCTTCAATCACATCGGCTTTAGACACGGCTTCTGCACCCAAAAACTCAACCAACATAAAGTTGACATATTTAAGGTTATCATCAATGCGGGCATCCAAGTCATCGGATGTTAAATCAACCAGACGAATACCACGGCGCGCTGTTTTATCTTCATAACATGGGCCAATACCCCGCCCTGTTGTGCCAATCTTGCCTTTACCTTTGGCAGCTTCTCTGGCTGCATCCAATGCACGGTGGTAAGGCAGAATCAATTGGCAACGGTCTGAAATACGTAGGCGGTCATTCACTGGAATATTGGCTTCAAGCAACATATCCAATTCTTCCACCAAGCGGAATGGATCAACCACAGTGCCATTACCAATCAAGCTCAGGATATTTTCATGCAAAATACCTGATGGGATATGATTTAAAACAGTCTTTTGGTCACCAATGACCAAAGTATGCCCAGCATTTGGCCCACCCTGAAAGCGGGCAACCACATCCATCTTTGGCGCAAGCAGGTCAACAATTTTACCCTTGCCTTCATCACCCCATTGAATCCCAATCGCTACTGTGTTTGTCATTGTTTATCCTTTAAAACTTATACTTCAAAACTTTCTTATTATTCAATTTCTTTATCACTAAAACCAATGTTCATGATTTCTCTCAAGCACAAGGCTTAAAATATCAAGCTTACTTTTGTGTAAGTGAATATTTTTATAACGCTGCTATCAGCAAAATAGAGTGTATTTAGCTGTCTAACCATGCCCAAAGGTCGAACGAAAACCCAACTGCAGGCATATCCCGCCCATGCGCTGCCATCATTTTATCATATCGCCCACCATGTAATAATGCATGAGCCGAACCACTGGCAAAACCTGAGAAAACCATACCATTATGATACAAAAAGCGTGGTGTCACGGCTGCATCAATCACAATATCCACTTCACCAGGCACTTTCTGTTGTACGGTGTTGACCAAGTGTAATAATTCAGCAGCGGCGGCATCAAACTTGGCACTAATTTTTCCTTGATTAGCTTGCAACCAATCCGCATCCGCTTGCCCTGTTGCCAAGCTTCGCAAAGCTTGTTGTGCGGCTTCACTTAAATTTTCAGTGTCCAAGTGTGCATTCAAATCTTCGGGCGAATAGCGCGCAATCAGCGTCACCCAAGTCTCTAAAGATGCTTGAGAGCCTTCAATCAAAGCATTGATGATACCCATATGCCCGACTTGCAAGACCGCATTGTTAAAACCTGCAGTTGCCATCGATAAAGCTGCCAAGTGAATCACTTCCACATCACCTTCAGCACCTTCAAGCCCAAAACATTCCACACCTGTTTGCCACTGCTGGCGAGAGCCTGTACGCACATCAGGGCGCGCCAACATAATCTGCCCCGAATAATGAAGTTTTAAAACATCTTCACTGCTCAAACGTGTGGCAACAATGCGCGCAATTTGTGGGGTCATATCGGGGCGAATGGCTAACAAACCCGCATCCGCAGGGTCAGAAAAAACAATCGTTTGGACGGACAAGAAGCTTCCTGCCCCAGAATTTAACGCATTTGGGCGCTCAACAATGGGCGGAATCACCTCTGAAAAACCTGCGTTTTCATAGGCTTCTCTAAGCTTAAACTGCAATGTTCTTAATACTTTAGCGCGATGTCCAAATGCATCGTCTAAGCCAAGGATAGGTTTAATAGTGCTCACATCGCCTCCAAATTAATGTGGTGTACAGTAATCACACTTTTCAAAGATTCCAGCGCAGACATTACATCCGCACTTGGCTCGGAATCAATCGTGATTAAAGCCAACGCTTTATCTTTGCCTGCCTTACGCCCTAACCTGAAATCACCAATATTGATGCCTGAATCAGCCAAGGTGGTGGCAATATCTGCAATGGCACCGGGTTCATCTTTGTTTTCAATGAACAGCAAACGACCTTTGGGTGTGAGTTCCAACTCACATTCATCCACAGTCACCAAACGTGGGTTTTCACCATCAAACACTGTGCCTGACACACAACGCCAACCATCATCACCTTCAACAATGAGCTGCATCAAGCTTGAAAAATGTTCCGCTGTTTCTGTAAATACCTCTTCAAGTTCAATTCCGCGTTCTTTGGCAAGCACCTGCACATTCACCGCATTCACTTCATCCATGCTTTGCGATAGCAAACCTTGAAGCATGGCATTAATCATAGGCACACGATTGAGCTTACTTAC
>CAMZLG010000082.1 GCA_947311495.1 uncultured Zetaproteobacteria bacterium | reverse complement strand
TTTGCTTCCCACTGATGTTGTAATTGTTGCTGAAGTTTTTCATGCGCTTTCATTTTTTTATGTTCCTTCGCCCACTTCAACTTTTGCTGTTTAATCGCAACGTCCAGTGTGGTTAACTCACAACTCACATTTGAAATATGTTGTTGATGTTCAAATATACTCTGCTCCAACAGCAATAATGAAGCTGCTTTAGTACCTTGCTCAACTTGAACATCACGCTGCCCTTGCAATACTTTCAGCTGAAGTGATGATTGTTTGATAATTTGAGACAGCTTACCCCGATAATTAGTTAATTGCTCAAGATTAGCGGCTTCTTTGTCGCGCTTATGTTGACTTAATTTTGCCAGCAATTGATGCGGGGAGCGCTCTTTCATGTCTCAGCCAATGTGGATGACACTTTAGAAACATTTGATTCATCAAATTCAGGGTTACGCTCATTTTCCAACACTTTAAATAAGGCAGATTCTGCATCCCTACGCGTATGAACTTCATGAGAACCCTGCTGTAAAAAAGCCTGAATATTCGGCATGTTCGTTATAATATTATCCAATGCTGGATTACTACCTTGTTCGTAAGCTCCCATTTGAATCATATCCTCCATGCGTTCATACAATGCTATATCTTTACGCAAGGAGCGTGCCGCTTTTAATACCTCAGATGAACTGAGCTGACTTTCAAGACGGCTAATGCTTCGCAACACATTAATGGCAGGATAATGCCCTCGTTCCGCATACTTTCGATCCAGCACAATATGTCCGTCTAACACAGCCATGGCTGATTCTGCGACGGGATCTGCTGCCAAATCTTCACCTTCCACAAGCACCGTATAAAAAGCACTAATGCTACCCCCACTTTTATCAGACCCCGCACGCTCTAAAAGCTCTGCCATAGCCGTAAAACAGGAAGGTGTGAACCCCTTACTTGCGGGTGGTTCGCCCAACATCAAACCAATCTCTCGTTGTGCTTGCGCAAAACGCGTTAAACTATCCATCATCAATAAAACTTGTTTGCCTTGCGCACGAAAAACCTCAGCAATGGTGGTTGCTAAAAGTGCAGAGCGCACCCTGAGCACAGGCGGCATATCTGATGTTGCAACAACAACAATCGTTTTTTCTAGGGCTCCTTGCCCCAAAGACTGATCAATGAACTCACGTACTTCTCGGTTTCTCTCTCCAACCAATGCAATGACATTAATATCAGCATCAGCATTTCGAGCTAGCATACCCATAAGCATACTTTTACCCACACCCGGACCTGCAAACAACCCCAAACGCTGCCCTTTACCCATGGGTAAACAGGTATCCATGAGTTTGATACCCAAATCAAGCGGCGTATCAATCATCGGTCGCTGTAACGGATTTAACTTTGTGCCAAAGAGAGGGTAATATTTGCCTTGCGGGGTAAATGTGTGGTCATCCATAGGCTGACCCAATGCATCAATCACATGACCTAACAAATGCTCACTCACTTGAATCGATGGCACCTCACCATGCGCAGAAATCGCATCACCTGGCGCGATACCGCGCGTTGACCCCACAGGCATCATTAACGTTTTATCTTCTCGAAAACCAACAATTTCAGCTTGAATGGTATGCCCTGAAGTTGTGTGTATATCACAAGCCTCGCCAATACTATGGCGCAGACCTGTTGCTTCAATCATAGGACCAAGCACTTTAAACACGCGACCACGAACATCTGCAAGTTTAATTGCACTTAAATCATTTAATATGTGTTTTCTTTGCTCAGTATTCCATAATGCAGCTTGACCCATTTTACTTCTCATACGCCAGTAAAAAATGTTGTTTTATATGCAAAAGTGCTTTATCAATCATACCTTTAGGGTCAATAAGTATATCATGATGTTTGGTGAGCAGGCGACAACTTCCCTGCTCAACTTTCCCATCTGAATCGCTTGATATTTTTACAGGAAGTGGGTGTATACGCTTAAACATATCCAAATCATGTGGATGTACGGATAAAACCAACTTATCCTCCTCTGACACATCCAATTGCTCTATGGCTTGCGTAACCCCAAATGCAAGTATATTTTGAACATCTTCCGGGCTTTGACCAACCACTTCTTTGGTTACCGCTTCTGTGAGTTCCATAACCACATCCACCGACTTATATTGTAACCTATGCAGCTCTCGTTCGGCTTCAGAGAGAACTTTACCCATCGTTTCTAAAATTTGTTCTGCGCGTTTTTCTCCTAGCGCAAGCCCCGCTTTTTCACCAGCAGCATAAGCCTTATCATAAGCTTCTTGCTCCACAATCGCAGCACGAGATTGCGCTTCGTTAAGCATATCTTCCAATTCAGTGAGGCGTTTCTTCTCCGAAACATTTTGCTGCTGTTTACCATCCCATTGTTTAATAAGTTTTGGCTGTGGTTTTACTTTCGACTTACCAATTTGTGGGTAAGGTAACCTAGACCCTTTGCCTACATTCGCCGATGCTTCTTTGGTAGGAAGAGGTGCCAAACTCATAACATATCATCACTATTCAGCGAAATAACACCATCTGCATCAAGCTTGCGTATCACTTGCAAAATCGCTTGTTGAGATTCTTCAACATCGGATAGTTTTACGGGAGGCATCACTTGCATATCCTCTCGCATAATCTCTGCCGCACGTTGCGACATATTATCAAAGAATCGCTCTGCAAGTTCTTCAGGCGCACCTTTTAAAGATTTTACCAAATCATCCGAAGACACATGTTTTAAAATAGTTTGTATATCTTTGTCTGATAGTTCCTGTAGGTCTTCAAATACAAGTAATAATTTATCCACTTGTGAAAATAACTCTTCATCTTTGCTTTCCAACCGCTCTAAAATGGCCGTGGAAACATCTTTATCTAAGGTTTTTAAAATCTCAACAAGGCTTACCATACCATCAAAACTTATACCCGAGCTACCCGTTGCTTCTGCCATTTCTCGCTCTAATATATCTTCAATATCTTGAACCAATTCTTCAGGTACACTCTCAATTTTAGACATGCGAACCAACACGGACATTTGTATGTCTTCGGGTAATTTGGAAATCACTTGGCTTGCTACGCTCGAATCAATTTTACCTAGGATAAGTGCAATCGTTTGTGGATGTTCAGATTCAATATATGACAAAATCATGGTGGGGTTAAGCCGAGATAACTTTTCCCAAATCGTAAATTGTTTTGGCTTTTCTAAGTATTCAATAATTTCTTGGGCTTTATCTTGATCAACAGCGTGTTCCAATAAATGCATCACATCTTTTTGTGAACTATACAACAATGGATCACTGGACTCATGCATGGTTAAATAATCATCAAGTACAGCTTGTAAAAGGTCAGTGTTGATCCGCCCTAACTCTGACATTTTTTTACTTATACGTGCTAACGTTGCATCTTCCAAGCTGCGAATAATTGGCGTAGCTGCCTCAGGTCCTAAGGCATACAACAAAATAGCAGCCTTATCCTCGCCTTTCATTTTACTAACATCCACAGCTTCACTCATACAGAGCTCACCCACTCATTCACCACGCGACTTGCTCGATCTGGATTGTTTAACACTGCCTTTCTTGCTTGATTCATTTGCTGTACATGTTCAGATTCAATGGCTCCCGAAGTGAACCCCTGCATATCCAAAGGCAACGCATCAGGTTCGCGTTCCTCAATGGTCAGCATATGTTTGGCTATGGGTCGCATAATAAACCAAGCAACAAGAAGCAAAGCCAAAGCTGCCATACCATAACGCGCCATTTCAAAGTACAGGGCTGTATCACTCAGCTCATCCATGGCTACACCCGATGCCCCAGATATATCAAGCAAAGGCATACTTTGGATTTCAATCGTATCACCCCTATCTTCATTCAAACCCACTGCGCTCGTTACCAAGCTTGCCAAGGCTTTTAAGTTTTCAGGTGAGCGTGGTACATGGCTTACTTCACCCGCTTCATTGACCTTTTCAAGCTGACCAACAATCACAGCAATAGATAACTTCTCTAACGTGCCAAAAGGTATAATGCGATGCTCTGTTTTGCTGCTGATTTCATAGTTCATGACGTTTTCATTGCGCGTAGCCTGCTCAGAAGGCGCTTGCTGAGATGCAATTGAACCATCTGCATTAACAACATTGTCAGGGCTATTGGATGCTATACCTGGCACACCCTTAGGTAATGAGTCCACAGCTTTTCTTTGCTCTTCAATACTTTTTGAGCTTCTCAACACCTGCTCATCCGGATTAAAGATATTCGCACTACTTTCCATGTGCTCACGATTAATATTTGCTGTCACCCTAACCACGGCTTGTCCAGCACCCACCACTTGCTCTAACATGCTGGTTAACCTAACTTCATAACCCTTTTCCAGCTTGCTCTGGTAATCCATCATACTTTGCCCTTCGCCTGAAGGCTGCTCCCCTTCTGCAGATGACAGCATATTCCCTGATGAATCAACAATAGTAACAGCATCATTTTGTAATTCAGGGACGGCTGATGCCACCAAATTCTGAATCGCACTAACGGTTTGCTGAGACAGTTTTTTATTGCCCATCAACTTTAACATCACCGATGCAGAAGCTTTACGCTCCCGTTCAGCAAATGCTGATTCTTTGGGCAATACCAAATGAACCCTTGCCGCAGACACTATAGGTAGGACTTCAATGGTTCTTGATAGTTCAACTTGCATAGCACGTTGCAAGTTAATTTTTTGTGTAAAATCACTAATGCCAAATTCATTACTTCGATCAAAGAGCTCAAACCCTTCACCATTACTGGGAAGCATATCGGCGCTCGCGAGCTTTAATCTCACTGCATAAATCTCATTTTCAGGTACAAGAACAGTACCACCACCTTGAAGTTTATAGGGTATCCTTTCTTTCTCCAGTAATTCTACAATATCTGCAGCATCTTTTTCATCCATACCCGAATATACTGTTCTATAAGGTGTTTCGGATGACCATATGATAAGCCCCACAAAACCGACAAACATCAATGCCGCTGCAACAAACAAAATAAGCTTACGATTTTTTATCAATAGATTTTGTACGTGTGGAACTGATTGTGCTGAACCATCAATGGTTCCAGATAAAACTTCAGCAGCACCAGAAAATTGTTGCCCATTGGCTTGCTGCGCAAATGGTTGTTGACCTGCTTGTGGCGTTAAACCTTCAGCCATATCTTTCCCCTTATTCATCTTTCATTTTTTCATAACTATTGTCGTGTTTCAGAAGCTTTAAAACCTTAAGTATCCATTAAACTTGCATACGGATAACTTCTCGGTATGCCTCCATCACTTTGTTTCGTGCGGATAACATCAGCTGAAAAGATAAATCTGCTTGTTTCATTGCAATCAAGGTTTCAGACATATTTCCTTCACCTGTGATGGCTAACTTCTCAGCACTTTGCGCAGCAGATTTCACATCATGATTCATATCAGATGCATATTGTTTAAGCACTTCAGCAAATTGACCTTTGTTTTCAGCAATACCAACATTTGTTTCTTTGGATAAAGCAGGTTTCGCCACATATGGACCGTAACTTTGAATATTCATATCATCTCATCCTTAACGCAACAGCTCTAAAGCTTTAAGAAACATCCGTTTCGATGCATCCATGGTTGTAATATTGGCTTCAAAGCTTCGCGCTGCTGAATTCATATCCACCATCTCTTCAATGGTGTTAACGTTTGGCATATTCACCATGCCTGACGCATCAGCATCAGGGTGGGTTGGGTCATAAATTTGATTGAAAGGGCTGGGGTCTTTACTGATTTCAGCAACACGCACGGTTTGCGCACCACTTTGACCAAGTTGCCCACGAAAAATACTGTTAAAGCTAGATTTGACGCCAACTGTTTCAAACACCACTTGTGTTCGGCGGTATGGGCCACCATCTTTGGTTTTGGTTGATTCTGCATTAGCAATATTTTCGGAGACCACATCCATACGTGCACGTTGCGCTGCCATACCTGCAGAACTGATATGCATTGAAGTAAATAGTTCATTTCCCATGATTTAGCGCCCTCCTTCTTTGATTGCATTGGCAATACTTCCAAGTCTTCCTTGGATAATTTTCATATTAAGTTCATACATCAGTTGATTTTCAGCCAGCGTGGACATCTCTCGTTCAACATTCACCGTGTTACCATCCATACGTTGCGCATCATTTGAACGTTTAAACCCATTTAAGTCTAAACCTTCCTTATTTGAACCGAGCAAGTGTTTACGATTGGTTTGCTGGGGAGACACAGAAGTAGATGCTTGAATTCTTTGTTGGTAAAAATCATCAAATGTACGTTGATCCGCTCGATAATTGGGTGTATCTGCATTGGCAATATTACTCGAAATGACCGTTTGCATTTGTTCACGTGAAGCAGCTGCCGCACCAAGCTTTGCAAAATTATTAGAAAATAGTCCCGACATTGACATTACTCCCTATGTACTGCGATTTAAAACCACAGTGCTTCTGAATAGGGTAAGCAAAGAGAATGCCACAATAAGGGCATACTTGATTATTTCGTATGAATAGATGAATCACACCAAGAAACTTGGGAGTGGCTATAAAAGGAGGGTGCATTAAGGGAGAAAATGCAAGCCACTCAACCAAGTCCACTTGGGTGATTATAAAGGTTTATCGGCAACGCTGAAGGAAACTTTAGAAAAAATTTCCTGTGATGATGTTATTTTTATTTATGCGGCAAAAGTTTCCTTTCTCAAAATCAGCACCTCATCTTCAACAGCTTTAAGCGCAGTAATACGGCTCATCGCAGCTTGCAAATTGCCTTCTGTGGTTTCATGCGTCAACATAATGACAGGCACAACTTCACCTGTATCATGTTCTTTTTGCTGCATGGCTTCCAAACTAATTTGATGATCTGCCAAAATAGATGTCACCGATGCAATCACACCAGGTTTATCCTGTACCATAATTCTTAGGTAATACTCGCTTTGCACATCAGCCATAGGCAATGTTTCAAGCGGTTTACGCTCTGCTACCGTGTAACCCATAGGCGGTGCCAAATATTCGACACCATCAGGGAATATACGGGTAATATCCATAATATCAGCCACCACAGCCGATGCAGTTGGCCTTTCACCTGCACCGCGTCCTATATATACAGTATGCTCAACAAAATCGCCAGAAATCATTACCGCATTGTATGAATCAGATACCTGCGCAATTTGCGATGATAAAGGTACAAGTGTGGGGTGCACACGCATTTCAACCCGTTTCAACTCACCACTTTCAGCATGCGGTTTGGCAATACCAAGCAATTTAATGCGGTAACCCAACTCATGCACTGCCTCAATATCCGCCGCACCAATCTTGCTGATGCCTTCGGTAAACACTTCATCAAATTTGA
>CAMZLG010000081.1 GCA_947311495.1 uncultured Zetaproteobacteria bacterium | reverse complement strand
GCATTCAAATCAAAGACAATTCAAGCGGTGATAGTCAGCTTGCCGTCAACCTCACGTCAAGTGGTGCACTTAATTTTGGCACAGACACAACAGCCATCAGCACAGAAGGTCGTTATGCCTTAAGCTTAGAAGCTGTAGCGTCAGGTAATTTTGTTAGCATCCAACATAAATATTATGGTGCAAGCAAAGGATTTGAAATATCTGGCGCAGTTACCGCACTTGGCATTGCTGATACAGCAGGAACCGCGCTTGTAGGGGCAGACATTGCAGGCACCATTAATGGCGAAACGACAACAGGAAACGGTCAAGTTTTGGTCGGCAATGCTGGTGGCGCGGATGGCATTGGTGTGTTATATAGTGGGAACACAACACCACCCTTTACCAGCAACATGACGATTGGCATGGGGATTGCCGCATCATTTGATGGTATTTTAGACTTGTTCTCAAATCCATTTTCAGGCTTGATTCAAAACACTGTGCTTGCATCAGAAAATACTTTCTCCACCTTATCTGAACGCATTGACGACTTAAACATCCAACTAGAAAAACAACGTACTACACTCACTCGCTCCTTTTTAGCCATGGAGCAGGCGATGAATTCTTTAAATGCCACAGGTGATTTTCTAACCCAACAAATCAATGCAGCTAATGCAAGAAATTAACAAGTTTTACTGAAGTTTCCGCTCTGTTTTCCGATAGATAAATCAAGAGAGTGATGAACACTTTCGCATGAGAACGCAAGGAGGCATTATGGTCGGACATCAAAAGTATCAAGCCAATCAAGTTGAAGGTGCAGGACCTTTAGGACTGGTTTTATTAACCTATGAAGTGTTGTATAAATCATTAGGGCAAGCAAGGGCAGCCGTGGTTGCCAATGACACACTGGCTGAAACCCATCATATCTCACGGGCGTTAGAAGCCATTATCGAACTATCTTCTAGCCTTGATTTGGAACAAGGTGGTGAAGTGGCATTAAATTTATCTCGGTTATATACTTACCTATCCAAACGTTTGGGTGAAGGTATGTGTACATTTTCTACCGCATCTATTGATGAAGCTATGCAACTCACCCAATCCTTACGTGAAGGTTGGATGGCTTTAGAGCAACAGCAACGTCATACCTCAACGCCTCAACCTTTACGCGCATATGCAGGATAATCATGCTATGCAATCCGATGTTTCGGGGCTCATTCAAAACTGTTTGCAAACATTAAGCTGCTTACAACAAAGCATCACCAAACAACAGTGGCAACGTATTCCTGAAAACATCAAACATTACGAGACTGAAATAGCTTTATTTCAACAAGCTTGGCAAGACCAAGCATGCCAACCTAAGAAATTTATCAATGATTTAAAACATTTACAAACCAAACAGCGGCATACCATGCGTTTACTTTTTGAAGCACAGCAGTATACACAAGAACATATCAACACCACCAATCAAGGGCTGCGTAAAGTGCAGCGCTTATCAAATATGGTAAACTAGGATATATTTTAATCTTTACCTGTGTTGGATTCGATATATTTAATCAACAAATCAGGAGCAAGCGGTTTGCGCATCAAGTTGACATGCAGACGAGAAGGTACTTTTTGATAAGAGTAACCTGTTGTTAAACAAATAGGCACAGCTTCATCTACATCACGAATTTCGCGCGCAACCTCAATACCATCCATATTGGGCATAATAATATCCATGACAACCACATCAATCGCACCTTGGTATTGCCGCCATAAATCGAGTGCAGCAATACCATTATCCGCCGTTATAACTTCATAACCTTGGCATGTTAAAATTTCGCATAAAGACTCTCTCAAGTCATCATCATCATCCACCAACAAAACCAAGCCTTGATTATCTTGAACCTCAATGGCTTCCACCGTCAAAGGAAGCAATAGTTTTATGCTCGTATACTCACCATAGACGCTTTCAACTTCTAAACCACCTTTAAGCTGCTGCATATATGCTGCTGCACTCGACAAACCAAGCCCCGTACCTTCACCCACAGGTTCTGTGGTAAAAAATGGATCCAAACAATGTCTTAACGTGGCATCCTGCATGCCTGCGCCATTATCACGAATCATGATTTCAGCAAACTTTGCATCGGCTGTTGTGCTAAGTTGGATATGAATCAGTTCTCGTTTTTCGCCGTAACTGTATTGGAGCTTTTCGCGCTGTTGCACCAATGCTCGCTCTGCATTACTGATAAGTTCAAAAATATGTTGTTTGAGTATCACAGCATCAGCAAAAACAAGCATACCTCTATCTTCAACACTAAAATTTATTTCTACTTGTTTATCCAGTGATTTCTTTGCCATCTCCACAGTATTTTCCAACAGGGGGTAAAGCGGTATTTCTCGTGTTGCCGTTGGTTTTTGCCGCGAAAAAGACAAGAGGTTTTGAACCAATGATGCTGCTCTTCCCATCAATTTATCAATACGCTCTAATCTACCATGTTCTTTCTCTTCTTCTGTCGCTAAATTTCGTTTCAAAAGGTATAGATGACCTTGAATGCCACCCAATATATTGTTGAATTCATGCGCCACACCACCTGCCAAGGTTGCAACAGATTGCAATCGTGATAAACCTTCCATCTTTCGTGTAATCTTATCGCGTTCTCGTAAGTCCACCTGAATGGCTGAGAAACCGTCATCTGTTTTTAAGATTTGTGTCCAAACAGGTATAATTTCCCCACTTTCAGATAATGCATTAAGCTCACCTGCCCAACTTCCATAACGTATGAGTTGCCTTAGAATCTTTTTGTAAAATATCACATCTTGAAATGGACGCTGCATGAGAAAGCTTATGTTTCGGCCAACAACACTTTCTTCTTGATAACCATACAAGGCTAAGAAGGCTGGATTCACATGTGTTAAGCAGCCTTTCTTATCCGTGATATACATAGGGTCACGGCCCTGTTCAAATAAGGATCTTAACGCATGATTTAAAGCATGATCAGTCATGTCTCACCTCTCATTGCAACATCTAATCCACGTTCAAGCTCTTGCTTCATCCATTGTAAATCTTGCTTATCTTTTGCTTCATAACGCAGCACCAATGCTGGCTGCGTATTGGATGCACGAAGCAGCGCCCAACCATGCTCAAACTTCAATCGAATGCCATCAATATCAATCATCTCATAACCTTGCTTTGTGAAAAATGCTTTCGCATGTTCAACCACCCTAAATTTGTCTTCATCTGCACAAGGCACACGAATTTCGGGGGTGCTCAAACGTTTGGGTACATCATCCAACAAACGAGACAACAGTTGACCTTGCTGCGCAAGTAGTTGCATCACCCTTGCCCCTGCATAGGTCGCATCATCAAATCCATAAAACCTGTCTGCAAAGAAAAAATGTCCGCTCATTTCGCCAGCAAGTAATGCGCCAGTTTCTTTCATTTTTGCTTTAATGGGTGAATGTCCTGTTCGCCACATCAGCCCTTTGCCGCCATGTTGCTGAATATCATCATAAAGCAATTGAGAGGATTTAACTTCGGAGATAATGGTTGCACCTGGGTATTGCTCTATCAACTGCCTTGCGAGCAATAAAAGCAACATATCTCCCCAAATAATCTCACCTTTTTCATCCACTACACCAATGCGGTCGCCATCACCATCGAAAGCAATACCTAAATCAGCTTGGTTTTCTCGAACTTTCTGCGCCAAGTCTTGCAAATTCTCTGGAACAGTTGGGTCAGGGTGGTGATGAGGAAAGCGGCCGTCTGGTTCACAATATAGCTCAACCACCTCACAACCCAAAGCACGATATAATGGTGCTGCAATGATACCTGTAGGACCATTCCCTGCATCAATCACGACTTTAAGTGAGCGACCCAAAACACAATCGCGAGTCACAAAGTCTATATATGCTTCTGACATATCTTTACTGATAAGTTTTCCTTTCCTGGCACTGGCATGCGGTTTTGCTTCAAACATACGCTGCTTTAAGGCTTGAATATCTTCACCATGAAAGCTTTCTTTGCCCACCATCATTTTGAAACCATTATAGGCTGATGGGTTATGGCTGGCTGTCACCATAATACAGCCTGCGGCATCAAGTTCATACACCGTGTAATATGCTAGCGGTGTTGGCACCATACCAATATCAATCACATCAAATCCCGCATTTAATAAAGATTTACAAAGTGTCTTTTGCAATATTTCCCCTGAAAGGCGAACATCACGCGCAATCACAATAGGCTGATGCTTCCTATCGGGTAGAAAGCTAACATATGCCAAGGCTAATTTTTCAGCAAAAGCAACGGTAATTTCTGAATCAGCCAAACCACGAATATCATATTCGCGAAACACATGGGTTGGAATTGTTTCAGTCATACTGGCTTATCAACCCAAAAACCAGGCGCTCCAACACCATCAAACGTGACTCTATGGATGCACCTTTAAGTAACTTCTCTATATCGGTTAGCTTCTTCATCGCAGCCATCAGCTCTGGTGCATTCCAATGTTTCACTTCTTGCGGCGCAAGCTGGCTTGCCTGTCCAAACAAACGCGCAGCCTGCGCTGGTCTGCGCTCACCCATACGCTGATGCCATAAAAACATCAGCAATCCGTTGAGCCGCATACTCAACCATGTGTGCAGTTGCACATCCGATACCTGCTGATTGATAATAAGCTGGCGCAACAATGTAATCGCACGAGACTCTTTCATGGCAACAGCATGAATAAAGTCATCCAAATCTTGCGGTGTTTGTTCGCCGAGCAATTCACCCACCAAGCTAACGTCAAACTGCACACCCTCTTCATTGTCATACAATTTCATGCGCGCAATCAATTGTTTCGCAGCCTCTCTTAGACCATACAGCCGCTCAACCATCATTTGTTTAGCATCATCGGTGACATACAAGTTAGATACTTTAATTTCTTCTTCAAACCAAGCTTGAAACTGTGCCTCATTGGGCAGACGAAACTCAGAGGATACCACCTTAGATTCTGCCAACATCTTCTTATGCAGTGCTTTTTTCCACGTGATGCCCGCAGCACATAAAATAAGGCGATTTTCAGGTGCAACCGATGCAGCCAACTTTAACAAATGTTCCGATTGTTTGGGTGTTGCGCTCTCGGCATTGCGCACCAAAGCATAACAGGCTTGAGGACCAAACAACCCTTGTGAGCGGCTTTCCACTTCAATACGCTCCAATTCAGAAACATCCACCCGCAAACGAATAGCACTCTCTTCACCTGCAGCCAGCATCTTGTCCGCTGTTTCCAACAACGCATCTCTATCTTCCCCAAACAGATAATAACTGCGATGCTCCATGGGCAATATCTTTTGCGGTGAAACCTGCATCAGTCTTTAAAATCCAGACTGCAAACGCGCCAAAGCTTCTTGCGCCCATTGTTTGCGAAGCTGCTCAACCAATGTTTCGCGCTCGGCTTCAATAGATGTGGGATTATTGGCAAGTGCTGATGCGTCACCAAAAATATCCGCACTGGCAGACACAACACCAGAACGCCAAATTGAAGTGTTATTTTGATACATATTTAAAACACCTGATACTGATAAACGGTATTGGATGGCTAACCCTAAATTATCAAAGGCAACAGGTGTAAACGCTTCATTAGGACCTTCAATGCGAAGCACTACATGGTTCTTATCACTTCCTGATTGTAGTGCTGGCAATGATGGTTTCTGCAACCATTGCTGATGCAGCTCACCCAATAGTATTTTACCTAATTTACTGCCTTCAGATAACAAACTAGCCGATGTTGTGCCTTGTGGAATTACGGCTGAATCACCTTGCCCAACCAAATGATAACCACATGATGTGAGCATCAAAACTAAGGCAAGATATAAAGGCAGTCTCATGCAGGTTTGACCACGATATTCAGCAAACGACCTTTAACCAAAATCACTTTGACAATTTGATTGCCTTCTAACCATTTATTAATGCTTTCCGTATTTCGTACAATATCCATTGCCTCATCTTGGCTGACGTTTGGCGAAACCACAATTTCACCGCGTTTCTTGCCTTGGATTTGTACCACAAGGTTGATTTCATCTTGTACCAATGCCGATTCATCCACTTCTGGCCAAGTTGCCATCACCGCAACCGTTGCAAAACCCAATCGCTCACCACATTCACACGCAAAATGCGGCACAAGTGGTGCAAGCATGGTTATCAAGGCTGTTACACCTTCTTCAACCACGGCTTTACCTTCATCATCATGGGCCTCAAAAGCATTTAAAGCATTGGACAGTTCCATCATCGCAGCAATTGCCACATTAAATGCAAAACCTTGTTCAAAAGCATGGGTTACCCGTTGAATATGTGTATGGATAGTACGCCGCAATGTTTTGGTAGCTTTGGCATCGGCTTGTCCTGGGTAGATTTTCCCAACTTTATCCAACAACACCCAAACACGGTTTAAGAAGCGGCTTGCCCCTTCCACACCCTTATCGCTCCACTCCAAATCCCGCTCTGGCGGGGCTGCAAACAAGGTGAATAAACGCGCCGTATCCGCACCATATTTTTCAATAATGGTCACAGGGTCAACCGTATTCCCTTTGGACTTGGACATTTTGGTGCCATCAAGCAATACCATGCCTTGTGTTAATAGGTTTTTGAACGGTTCACAGCCAACCTTTTCACCATCAAACAAACCCACATCACGCATCAACCGATGATAAAAGCGAGCATACAAAAGGTGAAGAACCGCATGTTCCACACCCCCAATATATTGGTCCACAGGTGCCCATTTCGCCATGCTCTTAGCATCCAACATTGCCGTATTGCAGTTCGCGGAAGTATAACGATTCATATACCAAGACGATTCCATAAACGTATCAAAGGTATCAGTTTCGCGTTTGGCATCTTTGCCACAAGTTGGGCATGTGGTGTTCACAAATTCTTCGCAATCGGCGAGTGGCGATGCACCACCAGTAGGCTGCAAATGTTCAGGCAAGACCACAGGCAAATCCGATTCAGGCACAGCCACAGTGCCGCAATTTTCGCAATGAATCACAGGGATGGGTGTGCCCCAATAACGCTGGCGTGAGACCAACCAATCTCTAAGACGGAACTGTGTGCGCTCTTCACCTTTCTCATGAGTGTTCAGCCAATATGTAATGGCTTTCTTGGCTTTATTTGATTTTAAACCATCAAACTCGCCTGAATTGATCATCACACCCGCATCGGTGAATGCGGCTTCACTGACATCCACATCACCTGCCGCATTCGTAATCACTTGTTTGATGTTTAAATCGTATTTTTTGGCAAAATCATAATCGCGCTCATCATGGGCAGGTACACTCATCACAGCACCCGTGCCATACGACATCAAGACAAAGTTTGCCACCCACACAGGCACAGCTTCGCCTGTAACGGGATGAATTGCATTCACCCCCAGCGACATACCTTTCTTTTCCATGGTTGCCACATCGGCTTCTTTGGTGGAAATCACACTGCATTCTTCTAAAAATGCGCTAAGTTCAGGGTTATGTTCAGCAGCTTTGATGGCGAGCGGGTGCCCAGCGGCGACTGCCATATAGGTCACACCCATCAACGTATCTGGGCGGGTAGTAAAAATATCCAAAGTTTCATCACTGCCTTCAACCTGAAAAGACACTTCCGCACCCGAAGATTTACCAATCCAGTTGCGCTGCATACCCACCACTTTATCGGGCCATCCTGATAATTGCTCGAGGTCGTTTAATAATTCATCGGCATAATCGGTGATTTTGATAAACCATTGCGCCAAGTTCTTTTTATGCACAGGTGTATCACAACGCCAACACACACCATCTTCCACTTGCTCATTGGCAAGCACCGTATGGCAAGGGTCGCACCAATTCACTTCCGCTTCTTTGCGGTAAGCCAAACCTTTTTCCATCAGTTTGGTGAACATCCATTGTTCCCAACGGTAATATTCAGGTTTACAGGTGGCGATTTCGCGGCTCCAATCGTAAGACAAGCCTAAGCGTTTGAGTTGCCCCGACATTTGTTCGATATTGGCATACGTCCATTCGGCAGGCGGTCTACCATGTTTAATCGCTGCATTTTCTGCTGGCAAACCAAAGGCATCCCAACCAATAGGGTGAAGAACATTAAACCCCTGCATACGTTTATAACGCGCAACTGCATCACCAAGGCAATAGTTGCGCACATGTCCCATATGCAAATTGCCCGATGGATAAGGAAACATCTCTAAACAATAATAGGTTTCGCGCTTATCGCCTTCACCCTCATTGGCAGCATCAACACCTGATTCTTGCCAAAGTTTTTGCCACTTTTGCTCAATGGACTGCGGGTTGTATAATTCTTCAGACACGTAAGGAACCTCAATATAAAAACAGTATTAGAGGCATAGCATAGTCATCACAATCACGAATAAAAGCACATAGTTTTCTTATTTCTAAAAACTTGCCATTCCTTATGGCTTCAACTATATTTGCATAGCCTTTCATTTTTATGGGGAACTTGGGGAAATACGACATGAAAGAACTCGTTTTTTGTATGTTTGCAGCTTATTTATTTATTCCTGTCACGACTGCTTCTGCTGCAGTTTTAAACAATCAGGAACAAAGCAACTTAATTTCTGCCATTGATGACTATCGGTTTAGCGATTATAATCTTGCTATAGAAAAGCTGGAAATCTTACACCAAAAATCACCTAACAACCCTGAAGTTCTACAATATTTAGCCCTATCCTATGATGAAACTGACAAGCCAAAAAAAGCAATGGCTTATTTCCAAGCATGGCTTAAAGCCAACAATAACAACACATCTGAAAATGCACGTTTTGCATGGCTAGGCCTTGCTAATGCGCAAGCAAAAACAGGAAATAATAACCAAGCCATACAAACACTTAATACTTGGTTAAAAGCAAATCCCGATGATACACAAACCCAAATCACCTTGGGTGACATGCTGATTCGACAAAATAAATACAATGCGTCCAAGCCTGTTTGGGAAAGCATACTTGCCAGCAATAGTGCCAACTCTAGCGATAAAGCTGCAGCATGGTATTATAAGTCGTGGTTATCCTACCTTGAAGGCAACCCTGAAACCACCAAGCAGTTTGCTCAAGAATCTTTAAGTGCCGATAATGAAGGCGCTTATGCAAGTGCTGCAAAAAACTTGGAAACCAATCCAAGTCAAAAACGCTTAGGTTTTAATGGTTTTGCCTCACTTGAAACTTTTTATAATTCAAACGTCATGTTTGCACCTGAGAATTCAAGCACTTATAGCCGTGATTTAGGTGTCCAAACCAATGTAAGTTTAGGATGGAATTTACCAAAAATTAACTTAAATTACACTTTTAGCAGCACCAATCACCAAGATTATAAAGCGTATGACTTATTGATTCATGTGTTGTCCGCATCGTGGAGAAAAGACAACCAGTGGCGTTTTAAACCGTCATATGAATACGTAGCTCTTGATACAAGTAATCTATATCAAAGTTTTGGTTTAGGTATTTTTTACAATCAAAATTCGTGGACTTACCAATATACCGTAAAATTCAAAACCTTTAACAATGCTTATGGTAGCTCCAAAGTAGACCTAGAACGTCTTGGAGGGAGCAGCCACTACCTCGGCGCAAGAAAATCATTCAAAACCAACGGTTTTAATGTTTCTTTATCTCCCCACCTTATTGCGGAACTAACAAAAGGCGACGCTTCACATGCGAAATCTGATAGCTACTACCAGCTAGGTGCTTCCGCCTCTGCCGCCATTCCATTTGCAAAGAAGTGGAACGAAACAATAAAACTTGACCTGTATTCAAGACTATATGCCGAAGCCGATACCAACATTTTACTCAATGCAACCGACACTACGAAAAGAAAGGATAATTATTTCCGCCTTTCCTCTGCTACATCATGGAAGCCTTGGGATGCTTATCATGTATCCATTGTGTTTAACGCATCGTATTTGAAAAATGCATCCAACTATGATGATACGCTCGTAACACCTACGGCTAGCAAGTCATATTCCGCATGGCGCGTTGGTAGCATGATTATGGGTCAATGGTAATGGTGAGCAAGCGCATAGCCAAGCAAGAAAATACCAACTATAATAGAAAGAACTTGTTTTATAGCTAGGAGAACACCATGTTAAAATCATTCTTATTCGTATTCGCTTCATTCCTCTGCATTTCGTTAGTGCCAACAGCTCAAGTTCATGCAGCAGCAAGTATTGGGCGTATAGTACATACTTACGGCCCCGCTTGGATTCAACGCGGTGCAACACGAGAAAAAGCAGAAAAAGGTCAAGTGGTTTTAAGGAATGACTCCATCGTCACTGGCTCTCGCGGTCGAGTAAAAATCATCATGGGCGATGGTAGTAAAGTATATATCGGTGCAAAAAGCCGTGTGTCCCTTCGTAAATACTCGCTTAGAGGCTCAAAACTTCTCAATGCCAGTATCAATATGCTCTGGGGTAAAGCTAGGTTTTTTGTAAATAAACTAACCTCCCGAGGATCGTCATTCCGCGTTCGTACACCAACAGCCGTACTTGGTGTTCGGGGTACTGAGTTTATTGTTCTTATTCCTCCTACACCTGAAGTCTTGGCAATGGCATTTGACAATATTACTCTGGATGACATCCCCCCTCTTCCTACCAGTACAATACTTACTGAAGGCGCAGTTGACGTAACATCTGGTGCTGCGGGAGGCTCTATCGAGCGCTTACTCCCTGGACATACTGCTCACGTAGACAAAGGTGGTAAGGTTGTTATTAAAGAAACAGGAAAAGGTGACGGTGAATTCAAGGGTGTAAAACCTCAAAGAACTCCACTTAAAGGTTCTGATTCAAAAAACACTGAACAACAAAAACCAAAATTGAAAGACTGGTTTGAGCGTCCTGCCCACCGCAAACCTTTTAAACGCCCTAACCCAAGTGACCTTGGTGGTTTTGAAGCACCGCAAATAGAACCCGTACCCGATAGTGCAGCGAATGCCTTACAAAACTTAGATAATACCACTGAAATCATCATCAAACCAAGCTTCGTTGAGTAAATAACAACTACGCTTTAGTCTACGCCGCTATGAAAAGTGTTCTTGTTCCGTTTACTGCTGGTGTTGAAGAAATTGAATTGATAACTGTGGTCGATATTTTGCGTCGAGCCGAAATTAAAGTTTGCATGGCAAGTTTGGATGGTCAACCTGTTATCGGTCGTTCCGACATCACCATTACACCTGACAGCAGTTTATCTGAAGCATATCAGAAGTCTTGGGACATGGTTGTATTGCCTGGCGGTTTGCCCAATGCCAATTTACTACGGGACAATCCATTGGTAAAACAACTGATTCAGGCTCAAACTGAAAACAACAAGTTTGTAGCTGCGATTTGCGCGGCACCCACTGCCCTTGCAAGCTTTGGTTTAACTGCCCATAAACACATCACATCCTATCCCACATGCAAAAGTGATATGCTTCAGTTGCAACCCACCTCAATCTATTCTGAGCAGTCTGTCGTTCAAGATGATTTACTTATCACCAGTCGCGGTGTGGGCACAGCCATTGAGTTTGCACTGCACTTGGTTGAAGTGCTTACCGACAAGACAACATCTGACAACGTTCGCCAGTCTATAGTTGCTTAATGTTATTACTCACCAAACTCATATCCCAACTCATTTTACCTCCTGCAATTTTTATTCTATTAAGTTTTCTTGGTTTGATTCTCTGGAAGAAAACATGGGGAAGACCACTGATTATTTTATCCATGAGCTGCCTTTGGCTGCTCTCAACAGAGCCTGTTCGTAATATACTCACCGAACAGCTTGAGTTTCAATATCAGGTGCTACAAATGGATAAAATGCCAAAGCATCAAGCCGCTATCGTTGTATTGGGCGGTGGTATTCAAGAGTCTGCACCTGAATACCAAGGCAATGATGAATTAAGCCACTTTTCACTGAAACGTACGATTTATGCAGCAAAAATAGCCGAAACTAACCTGTTACCTATCTATACCACTGGCGGCACACCCTTAGCCAAAAACACAGAAGCTGAAGGTGATGTGATGAAAAGATGGTTAATTTGGTTTGGCATTGATGAAGCGCGTATCACCAGCGAAAACAAAGCCAATACCACTTGGGAAAATGCTATCTTAACAACTGCATCATTAGAGCAAGAAGAAGTAAATACCGTTGTTCTCGTAACATCGGCATGGCATATGCCTAGGGCTGTATTTTGCTTTGAGTCACAAGGGTTACGCGTTATCCCTGCACCAACCGACTTCTTAACCGAACAGAAAATATATGATGCGCGCAGCTTTTTCCCCCGCTGGAATGTGCTCAATGATTCTAGCCATGCTTTGCATGAATATTTAGGTCTAGTTTGGTATAAACTTCGTTATTGATGTAACGCTCAAATAAAAAAAGCTACCCGAAAGGGCAGCTTATTCATTTGGTGGAGGCGGCGGGATTCGAACCCGCGTCCAAAAACCATCAGCCAAAGGCTCTACATGTTTATTCCGTTATAATAGCACCTACTGAAAACCTAACGGACAAGGGCTTCAATAGGTCGTCTCGTTACTAGTTAACCTCTGGTAGCACGGGTCTACACTTCCAGAATGGCGATCCCATTTGTTTGACCCCGGATTCTCAAGCAATGGGCAACTCAAGAGCGGGGTAACTTACGCAGCGTAAGCTAGTTCTGTGTCGTCGTTTGCGACTATTGTTTTGGCCTGGATAACGGGCGTACCTGCCCGACATGCACCAAAGGGTTCAGAATCTCTGTCGAAACCATGTCGCCCCCTTTAAGGTTTGACGAATGCTACACTGCCAATGGTGGCACGCAATCTTTTCAGTTTATAAGCTTTGGAAATATATTTTTAAACGGTTGAGGTCTTGCCAAGCGCGGCGTTTATTTTGTTGCGCGCGCAACAAATAGGATGGATGATCAATCACGACTACAGGCGTGCCGCGATAAGTGAACCGCCCTTCCCTAAGCTCAGTTAACGATGCGTCGGTCTTTAGCATCGTTTGCGCCACCACCCGCCCCAATAAACAAATAAGCTTGGGTTCAACCTTGCCCAGTTGTGCATTCAAGAAAGATTCACATGCCATAAATTCTTTAGGTTTGGGCGCACGATTATGTTGCGGACGACATTTTACACCATGCATCATGTATATTTCACCTCGGTTTAACCCAATAGATGCCAACATACGTTCAAACAACACACCATTAGCGCCAACAAACGGTTTACCGTCTAAATCTTCATCCCGATTGGGTGCTTCACCGATAAATACAATGTCTGCATTTTCATTGCCGTCACCAAACACCAACTGATTACGCGACTCCACCAGCTCACATGCCTTGCAAGCTTCAGCTTTTGCCTTTAATGCAACCAAATCATCACTACCGGAGACAAATACAGGTGAAGGTGTAACTTCTTCTTTGATTGTTGCTGCAGGTTCAGCAACTTCTACTGTCTGAGAAGGTATTGATATTTCTGCTTTGTTATAGGTTTGTATTTGCTCAACAACTTTCTCTGCGCCAGCAGCTTCAATCACCACTTCTTTTTCATTGGCATCTACAAACGAAGAAATCGGCGTTTGCACACCGATTTCTTTTAAATAAACACTTTGAAAATCATCTCTCATCAACAGTTACACTCATTGTATGATTAAAGTGCTTTCGTCCTAGGCACGAGCTTGATGCTGTAGCAGCGCTACCGCGAAAGCGAGTAACAACGGAATAAGGCACTTTAGCCTTTCAACAAACCGTCTACGTATGTTTTAGAGCCTAAGTATACTGGCACACGTTGATGCAATGCATCAGGTTGCACTTCAGACACAAGCATATCCTTACTCATCGACTTACCACCCGCTTGCTCCATCACAAAACCCATTGGAATCGCTTCATACAACAAGCGAAGTTTACCCGTGGTATTTTTACCATCTGCGGGGTACAAGAACACGCCACCTTTAAGCAATGTACGGTGCACATCTGCCACCATTGCACCCACATAACGCATACCCAAACCTGTGTCCGATTTAAGGTTTTCAAGCTTCTCACCCATACCATCCAACCATTGGTCAGCATTGGATTCATTCACAGAATAATAACCACCTGTTTCTGGAATACGGATATTATCATGGCTTAATTCAAAGCGTGCTGATGCAGGGTTGAAGGTGAAACCATGTGTACCTTCACCTACAGAATACACAAGCATGGTTGATGGACCATATAACACGTAACCTGCTGCAATCACTTCCGAACCTGCTTGCAATGTATCGGATACATGCGGACGCTCTGAATTGGCTGATTTACGTTTCACAATCGAGAAAATCGTACCCACGGGGCCATCAACATCGAGGTTGGATGAGCCATCAAGTGGGTCAACCAAAACCAAATAGTCAGCATCAGTATATTCTTCAATCACCAACAATTCTTCTTGCTCTTCAGAACCTACCGCGCAAACAAAACCAGTGGAGCGCATTTCTTCCAAGAAAATTTCATCGGACAACACATCCAAAACTTGCTGCTCTTCACCTTGCACATTCTCAGCGCCCGCAGCACCCAAAGCACCACGAAAGACTGCGCCACGCAACAAAGCAGAGATTTCAATCGCTGCGCGACCCACACCCTGAATGATTGGCATCATATCGTGCCCATTTTTTCCTTCGCTAGCAATTCGACTTAGTGTTGTTGGCATATTACAGTTCCCCCAAATTTAGTGCGCCGAAGTATAGCCCAATTGAGAGAATATGACTATGAATAATGAACACCAACGTCTGTATGCCCTAACCGAACATATCCTTGGGCTTATGCAGAGCAATGGCGGCGCAATTTCGTTTCAAGACTGGATGCAAGCTGCCCTGTATGCACCCAATTTGGGTTACTACGAAAGCGAACGTATCTTTGGCAAAGAAGGTGATTTCACAACAGCCGCAGCCATGGGAAACTGGCTTGCTTTGGGTTTTGCAGAGACCATACACAAAAGCTGGCAAGCTTTGGGGCAACCCAAGGATTGGACATTGATTGAACAAGGTGGTGGCTCGGGCGATTTGCTTGCAGCCGTGCTCACAGCATTACAAAGCTATGACATGCAACCCACACACACTTATGCTGTAGAAATCAGCGCCCAACTTCGAGACAGGCAAAGCGAAACATTTAGCCGCGCAGGCTTTGAAGTACAAAGCGTGGAATCATTAAGAGACATTCCGCCAACGCAACATGGCATCATGTTTAGCAATGAATTACCCGATGCCTTTCCTGTAAGAGCTTTTACTTTTCAATCAGGAAAAAGCGTGGAGCTTGGTGTAGATTGGGATGGTCAGAAGTTTGTTCGGACTGATTTAGCACCCACAAAGCTTGATATTGCTAAGAATATTCAAGACAAATGGGAAGCTGGTTATATCAGCGAGTTCAACCCACATTTATCATCATGGCAGCAGGATATTTCAAACGTATTTGAGCAAGGTGTAGTGCTCACGGTTGATTATGGTTATACGCAAAAGGAATACTATCGCTCTACCCGAATCGGCGGCACATTGATGGGGCATTATCAGCATCAAGTGGTGGACGATGTGCTCAAACTATCACCAGGGCTTTGCGACATCACATCCCATGTGAATTTCACGGCATTAAAAAAAGCAGGTGAATCCGCAGGATTAAATAGTATCGCCTACACCACCCAAGGGGCATGGCTGGCTGAATCCAAAGCAGTACAGGAAAAAATCCAAAACCTTGCCACGCAACCCAACGTTGAAAACATGGCAGACATCACCCATGCCAAACATTTGATGTTGCCCACTGGCATGGGCGAATCCTTTAAACTACTGATTCAAGGTAAAGGTCTGGATAAAGCAAGCAGCCAAAACCTAGTTTCACCAAGCTTTGACCGACTTCATACATTATAACCCCAATTATAAATACTTAAGAAAATAACCATGGCGCATCAGTTTTGCGCGTTGCTTCGTAAGCTTTGATTTTATCCGCTTGCTGCAAGGTCAAACCAATATCATCCAAGCCATTGATTAAGCAATGTTTACGGAAATCATCCACTTCAAAGTTAAACACTTGTCCGCTTGGCGTGGTCACGGTTTGCGCTGCCAAATCTACGCTCAATGCATAACCTTCATCCGCTTCTGTTTCGGCAAACAACATATCCATCTCGGTATCGCTCAACACCACAGGTAAAATGCCATTCTTAAAACAGTTATTATAAAAAATATCGGCAAAACTTGGCGCAATCACACATGAAACACCATAGTCCACGATTGCCCAAGGTGCATGTTCTCTTGATGAGCCGCAACCAAAGTTTTCGCGCGCCAGCATAATTTGTGCGCCTTGATAACGTGGCTGATTCAACACAAAATCCTTGCGAATGGGGCGATTGGTGCAGTCCATTTCAGGTTGCCCCACATCTTCATAACGCCATTCATCAAACAAAAATGGACCATAACCCGTGCGTTTGATGGATTTAAGAAATTGCTTGGGAATAATCGCATCTGTATCCACATTGGCTCTATCCAAGGGTACAACCAAACCGTCTAACTTCGTAAATGCTTGCATGATTATTCCCCTGCCTTCTTCCAATCTCGAATGTCTACAAAATGACCTTTAATCGCTGCCGCCGCTGCCATAGCAGGGCTGACCAAATGCGTGCGTCCACCTGCGCCTTGCCTGCCTTCAAAGTTGCGATTGGAAGTCGATGCACAACGCTCACCCGCATCCAAACGGTCTGCATTCATCGCCAAACACATAGAACAACCCGGCGCACGCCATTCAAAACCAGCATCCATAAAAATCTTATCCAAACCTTCAGCTTCAGCCTGCGCTTTCACCAAACCAGAACCCGGCACGACCATGGCAAGTTTGATATTACCCGCCACTTTATACCCCTTAGCAATAGCTGCTGCCGCCCTAAAATCTTCAATCCGCGCATTGGTACATGAGCCGATAAACACTTTATCCACGCTAATATCTTGCATGGGCGTATTTTCTTTTAAACCCATATATTCAAATGCTCGCGTCCAACCTTCGCGTTGCACTTCATCTTTGGCATCATTTAAATTTGGCGTACTGCCTGTAATCGAAACCACCATTTCAGGGCTAGTTCCCCAAGATACTTGCGGCACAATATCCGCTGCATTCAAATGCACTTCTTGATCAAACACCGCATCATCATCGGAATGCAATTCGCGCCATGCGGCTTCTGATTTATCCCATACTTCACCTGTTGGCGAAAACGGACGACCTTTTACATAATCAATCGTAACATCATCCACAGCCACCATGCCGCAACGCGCACCTGCTTCAATCGTCATATTGCACAAGCTCATGCGCCCTTCCATGGATAATTGGCGAATTGCAGAGCCTGCAAACTCAATGGCGAAACCTGTGCCACCTGCTGTGCCGATTTCTCCAATGATATACAAAGCAACATCCTTGCCTGTAATGCCTTCAGGCAAATCACCATCCACGTTGATACGCATCACTTTGGGTTTCTTCTGAATTAAGGTTTGCGTGGCTAACACATGCTCCACTTCCGATGTACCAATACCCATGGCAATCGCTGCCAATGCGCCATGGGTTGAAGTATGCGAGTCACCGCACACCACAGTCATCCCTGGCAAGACTAAACCTTGCTCAGGGCCAACCACATGCACAATACCTTGACGAATATCGCCCATTTTAAATTCTGTAATACCAAACTCTTCGCAGTTGCTATCCAAGGCTTCCACTTGGGTTTTCGCCACAGGGTCGGTGATGCCATGCTCCAAACCTGTAGTCGGTACATTGTGGTCGGGTGTGGCAACAGATGCCGAGATGCGCCAAGGTTTACGCCCTGCAATTCTTAAACCTTCAAAAGCTTGGGGGCTGGTCACTTCATGCACAAGTTGTCTGTCAATATACAACAACACCGAGCCGTCATCGTTTTCACTAACCACATGCTGCTGCCAAACTTTTTCAAATAATGTTTTTGCCATGATATTCTCCTAACCCCGCGCATACTAACCACACAAACCAAAAGCGCGACACCTGCCCTGCTTCATCAACCTTTTGCAGGCAAAAAAATACCCCCAAGCCGAAGCTTGGAGGTATAAAAACATAGGATTAAAGTATCTTAGCTAGTTGAATCAGCTACTTCTGAAACAAAAATTGCTGCAAAAAGAGCTGTCGCCACAATAGCTGGTCCATCATGATAAAGAACTTCACCCAACTTCTTAGTTAATGTACGCATAATATATCTCCTTTTACGTTCAAGATAGGGCAATAATACACGGCTAAGATGACAGGAATGTGACGATAGTCATTAAATACGAATTAATATTTGTTAATGTTTACACGAGTTTAACATCTTATTTTCACATCACAACCCCAATCTGATACCATTCGTTTATTAACCCTCTGGAGCTGACCTTTGCCGCAAAAATATCACCCCTTCCTCGAACTTGGTTTCCGCCCATTTTTCTTAGGTGCAGGTTTCTTTGCTATGCTCACCATGGCGCTGTGGTCTGCAGTCTATATTTTTCAAATTGATTTGACGCTTGATCATATATCACAATACGAATGGCACGCCCATGAAATGTTGTTTGGTTATGCCATGGCGGTTATCACAGGTTTTCTGCTAACCTCCGTTCGCACATGGAGTAAAACTGATACAGCCTCAGGTAAGCGTTTACTCGCCCTTTTTACCTGCTGGGGATTGGCACGAATCCTCTATCTTTTTGGCACAACCTATATTGCCTATGCCGCCATCTTTGATTTAACATTTATGCTTAGCTTGGTTTATATCCTCAGTCATAGGATTATCAAAGCCAAACAATGGAAACAGGTTGGTATTATCGCCAAAGTATGGCTAATCATGCTGTGTCATACCCTGTTTTATTTGGGTGCACTGGGTTATATCGAACATGGTGTGGTTTGGGGTTTGTTTGCTGCCATGTATATCATTCTTGCTCTAATTCTAACCATGGGTCGGCGTGTGATTCCATTTTTTATTGAGCGTGCTACGAATGATACCGTTAAACTATTTAATACAAAGTGGGTTGATATTCCCAATATTTTTCTGTTTCTCGCTTTTGCCATCAATGAAGTCTTTATTGAGCATGAAGCAACTTCTGCCTATCTCGCCAGCATATTGTTCGCGCTCAATGCCTACCGCCTTGTGCGATGGCATCACCCTATCATTTGGCAGCAGGGTTTACTGTGGAGCATTTACCTATCCTTTTGGATGATGACTTTTGGTTTCGCATTGTTTGCGTTTAACTTCTTCTTACAAATGGAAATCCCCAAGCTGCTCATGCTTCACGCTTTTACGGTAGGTGGCATTGGCATGATTACCATTGGTATGATTTCTCGTGTCTCCCTCGCTCATACAGGTCGTAATGTGTATGAACCACCCAAAACCATCAAATACGCCTTTGTCGCCATACTATTTAGCACTATTAGCCGCGTAATTGTACCTTTATTTGATATTTTACCTTATGAAACCCTGATTGGTATATCTCAAATCTTTTGGGTACTTGCCTTTGCAATATTCACAGCAGCTTACGCACCGATACTTATAAAACCAAAACAGGTTTAACTTACCAAGGTCGTGAAGGTAGCCCCGAAGCTGCCCACATCTGCTGCCACCACGCATAATAGATTTCAAAATCACCGCGCTCGGCTAACGATGTGGCTGAAAAGACTGTACCTGACCAAAGCCATGCTGTAATCAGGGCAAAAAAGACGGTGACTGGCCCCATATCTCGCCGTGCCGCCCAGAAGGTAAGGATTAACAAAGGCCAAACAAGCATAGCGGCAACCCCTGCATCACCCCATCGCCCAAGCCATGCATGACCTGTGCCTGGTAGAATAGCTGCCAATAAACCTGGCATGATGGAATCTTCAACTTCAGGAATAGAATGTTGTGCTAACCATGTTTGCATCAACATATCATATTGGTTATCACTTTTCGGTATTAAAGTATTATATGTGCTATTCAGTTTCGCATCATAGCGTAATTTTAATAAACGTTTGGCTACATCAAAGCGTTGCGTCCACACATTGGGCTGCCCTGCTTGCAATATTGCACCCTTCAGCAACGCAATGGCTTGTTTATCCTGACCTGTTTGCGCCAAACGCATACTTTCCTGCCAAACTTGTTCAGGTGTTGCATGCCCTATAACGGGAAAAAAAATCGGCAACACCATCAGCAATATACCCAAGCTAAATTTTAACATAACAAACCTCTTAATTTACAAGCTGATTCATTTCTACAATCGGCAATAAAATCGCCATCGCCAGTGTGCCTACACCAACCGCCATGCCCATCACCAGCATAGGCTCGATAATGGTAAGCATACGTTTGATATTGCGTGAAGATTCTTTGTCGTAGTTATCTGCAACACGAATCAACATGGTTGCCAAAGTGCCTGACTGCTCACCCACTGCAATCATACGCAATGCCAATAGCGGTACAAAACCGTCTGTTTTTAGTCCATCCGCAAGCGATGCACCTTCGCGTAGCATCTCTCTCGCCTTGGTCACAGCCTCGCGCATAGGCAGCAATGAAATAGATTGTTGCGCAATTTTCATGGCTACCAACGCAGGCACACCGCCTTCAAGCAACATGCCTAATGTTCGGGTATAACGCGATGTGTTGGTTTTAAGCAGTAATGATGAAAGTACAGGGATTTTAAGAAACACTTCATCCCGCTTAAAACGCATAGCTTCTTTCTTCATCGCCATGATGTAGGCAAATATGCTGCCGCTAAACAAAAGAATAAGAAGCAAACCATTGCTGCGAAGAAACTCAGATGTCGCAATCACAAACACTGTTAGGGCTGGTAAGTCGCCACCTGCTCGTTCAAACACGGTGACAATTTGCGGAATAACCACTGCCAAAAGAAACAGCATGACCACCACACCAAACATAAGAATAATCACTGGATAAAGCGTTGCCGATAATAGTTCTTGGCTTAAGGCTTGCCTGCGTTCAAGCAGTTCTGCCAAACGGGTTGCCACAGCATCCAACTGCCCTGTTTCTTCACCCGCTGCAACCATATTACAAATCACATCATCAAAGCTGTGCATACGCAGCGCATCTGCAAGCGAACTTCCTTCCAATACTTGTTGCCGCACTGAACCAACCACTTGCCGTGAGCGCTCCTTTTCCATGCCTTCAGCAATCGAAGATAGCGCATCCACCAAAGGCATACCTGAATCAATCAGTGTTGATAATTGCTGTAAGAAGTTCACTGTTTCATCAGGTTTAAGTTTACTGGATGCTTTGCTGGGGTCAGATGTTTTTCGGCTTTGTTCAACAGCTTCAAGCTTGCGAACCACCAAACCTAATTCACGTAAATGTTTTCGCGCCACCCGCTCGGAATCAAAATCAACCTGCCCTTTTTTACGTTTTCCCTGCTCATCTAAGGCTTCGTAAGCAAACAAGCTCATAACAACACCTAATCTATGACCACATCAGCGCGCGTTGCCATCAAGACTTCATCAAATGTGGTAATCCCAGCGGCAATATGCCTTGCCCCATCTTGGCGCAGTGAAATCGCACCTTCTTTGGCAGCAAGTCTGCGCATGGCGGGTAAGCCTTTACCATCATGAATCGCATTACGCAGCGCTTGGGTAACTGCGATAAGCTCATAAATTGCCACACGACCAACATAACCTGTGTCCAAACAGTGTTCGCAACCTTTCGCATCATACACTACTGTGGTTTCAGCCATATCAGCGGATTTAATATCCATTGTTTCCCATTCACCTTGCAATAGTTCACGCGGTGTCTTGCAGTGTTCGCAAAGCCTACGCACCAGCCGTTGCGCTTGTGCCATCACCAAGGATGATGCCACCAAATAAGGTTCAACACCCATATCCTGCAAACGAACAATGGCAGACAACGCATCATTGGTGTGCAACGTGGCAAACACCATATGCCCTGTTAAAGATGCTTGAATTGCAATTTCTGCCGTTTCCAAGTCACGAATCTCACCAATCATCACAATATCAGGGTCTTGGCGCAAAATAGAGCGTAAACCTGCAGAAAAAGTGACCCCAATCTTGGGTTGAACTTGCATTTGACCCACGCCTTCAAGCTGATATTCAATCGGGTCTTCAATGGTCATCACATTGCGGTTTTTTCTGTCCACTTCCATCAATGATGCATACAACGTTGTCGATTTACCTGAACCTGTGGGTCCTGTCACCAGAATAATACCATGCGGTTCTTTGATGATTTTACTCATCATTTCATGCTGAACTTGGCTCATGCCCAAGTCATTCAAGGTCAATAACTTTTGGCTTCTATCCAATAAACGCATCACCACACGTTCGCCATGGGCTGTGGGTAATACCGATACCCGAACATCCACTTCACGCCCTGCAACCTTGACACGAAAACGCCCATCTTGAGGGTGCCGTTTTTCCGCAATATCCAAGCCTGCCATCACTTTAATGCGGCTGACCATAGCAGATTGCACAGTTTTCGGTGGTGAAACAATAGTGTGTAATACGCCATCAATACGAAAGCGCACCATCACCTTAGCTTCAAACGGCTCGATATGAATATCCGATGCTCTGTCTTTCAGGGCTTGGGAAAGCAAGGTGTTCACCAATCGAATGACTGGCGCATCATCTTCAGATTCTAAAAGGTCACCAATTTCTTCAATTTCTTTAGCAAGACCCATATCTTCATTTTCAAGGTTCTCAAGCATTTGTTCTGCCGATGCGCTTGCCATATCAAAGGCTTGGTTGAGTGCGGTTAAAATCGCATCCTTAGGCACAAGAATTGGCTGCACTTCACCACCAAATTCACGCCTACAATCATCCAGCAGTTCCCATGGCCACGCCGCACTGTCCACAGATTCTTTGGATACAGCTACAGGGTTTGGCAAGTCCTCTGATGGCTTGAGCGGCAACACCGCCGCAGAACGCAGCACTGGTAATGAGAAACGCATCAAGCGCGCTTCTTCCACCTGTTCGCTGCTAATTCGATTTAAATGTTGCATCATTATTGCGCAGGTTGTGTTGTACTTTCAGCAGGAAGCTCATTGACCATTTTCAGGTCTTGTGATGGAGAAAATGATTCTGGAATTTGATTGTCTTCCAGTGGGAATAAAATCGTGCTTCCAGTGACTGGCTGCTCATAAACACCTTTAATTTCATTGTATTTACGACTCGTTAACATACGAATATCTGATTCATCACTGACAATATGTGGACGCAAAAAGACCATTAAATTGGTCTTAGTTTGTTTATTTTCCGTAAACTTAAACGCTTCGCCAAGAATAGGAATCGAGCCCAAGCACGGAACACGCTGCACGGAAACACTGGAATCATCGCGCATCAAACCACCAAGCACCACCATCCCACCATCGTTGGCAAGCACCACAGTTTTGATGGAACGTTTACTGGTAATCAAACCGCCTTCCGCAGCCGTGCCACCATCCACACTCGAAATCTCCTGAAAGATTTCAAGGCGTACTGTATTACCTTCTGAAATCTGAGGCTTCACTTTCAAAGTTAAACCCACGTCTTTACGCTCAATGGTTTGGAAAGGATAGGTCACGCCACCTTGAGTGGAACTTTTCCCTGTAATAAACGGCACATTCTTACCCACAATGATTTCAGCTTCTTCATTATCCATGGTTAAAATATTTGGCGTTGAAAGTATATTGGTATCCGTCTTGGTGGCTAAAGCGCGCGCCAAAGCGCCAAGATTGAGAATCGTTGTATTACCAAAAGTAAGCGTGCCTTTGGCAACACCCACCACTAACCCTGCACCAGCGGCAAATGGATTGGCTGCAACGCTATTGATATTTGTGCCTGCATTGTTTGTAAATGTTGTACCTCCAAATCCAGCGGGATTAGACCCACCAAAACCATTGGTGCCTTTCCATTCCACACCAAATTGTTCGCCAACACCTGTAGATACTTCCACAATCAATGCTTCAACCAAGACTTGCAACCTGCGCACATCAAGCTTGTCAATAATAGCATTCAACGCATTCATATCACTGGGGTCTGCGGTAATCAAAAGCGCATTGGTTGCAGGCTCTGCCACAATTTTCACATCACCAGTAAACAATACTTTGCCAGGTGCAGCAGCTTTCGCAGCCGTACCGCCGCCACCAAGTAAACTTGTTAACACCTTGGAAACATCCTCAGCGTTGGCATGTTTTAAATAACGCACTTGCAAACGACCAGAGTCAGGTTTGGGCTGAATATCCAATTTCTTCACAATCGCAGCCACTTCATTAATCATCTGTGGTGCTGCCACCACAATCAAGATGTTACCTGGCTGGTGCGCCAATGCTTTAATTGATGTTGGGCTTCCTGGCCCTGCTTTGGCATACAAACCAGAAAGCGTTTTCGCCAACTTATCAGCGGATGCATGCTCCAAAGGAAACATCTGCACACCCACAGCATCTTGTCTATCCACAAGCTTCAACACCTTCTGAATGCGGCGGATATTGCTTGCTGAATCGGTGAGCAACAGCATATTACCACGCGGATAAGCCACCAAATGACTGTTGGGTGAAATAAGTGGGCGCAATAATGCAACCAACTGCTGTGCATCAGCATACTTAAGGCGCAACACTTGCGTCATCACTTCATCGGTGTTGGGGGCAGTACCTGATTCACGAACATTGACAGACTTTTGTTTGCCTTCAGCACGGGGTACAATTTTAATCACAGAACCACTGTTGACCGTAGCAAAACCATTGACTTCCAAGACCGACAAAAACACATCATAAGCTTCATCCTCGGAAATCGGCGTAGGAGAAACAATAGTCACACTACCTTTGACACGGTTATCAACGAGGAAGTTTTTACCAGAAAAGCCTGAAACAAACTCAATAAATGCGCGAATGTCTGCATTTTTAAAATTCATGGTCACATCTTGCGCCCAAGCAGCGCTGCTGCTCAACCACAAACACAATACCAACCCAATGCGTATCTTTAATTGTATCTTGAATGGCATATTCATTCCTCTAAACTTATTGAATAACATAGCTTATTTGCTGCAAACTGCCAGCGCGTTCTACTTCCACATCAATAAATGTTGCATGCTGGAGCTCGCGGTACATACGCATGGCTTGCTCTGCACCCGTTACCGATTCACCATTTACCGCTTTGATAATATCACCGTTTTGCAAACCAATTTCTTCATACAGCGAACCTTTTACAATCTCGCTGATGGTAAAGCCATCAGGTTTGCCATTGGTGAAATGCGGGCTAACCCGCGCTTGGCTCAATAGTGTTGAGAAGTTGCGCATTTGTGAGTTCAGCTTTTGTCGGTTTATTTTTCTATTCACTTGCGTGGCAATGGGAATTTGTGGCGCTCTTCGCGGTTTAACCACAGG
>CAMZLG010000080.1 GCA_947311495.1 uncultured Zetaproteobacteria bacterium | reverse complement strand
GGGCTAACGGCGAATGGATTAAATGCGCTTTCTGTTTTGATGATGGCATAAATTAAACTTTTGTTCACATCATATTGCGCTGCATATTTGTCCACATCCATTTTGTAGTTGCGAGCTTGGCGATTTTGGAAGTCGCTTACCATTTTGATTTGCACGAAGTGAACCTGTTCTGTTCCATTTTTCGTGGTCACATTGCGGACTTGGACTTTATTCTTCGCAAGATATTGGGCAAAAGGGCGGGCAATGCTGGGTTTATCGATGATGCGTTTGTTTTGGTCAACCACCAAACCATACAAATAAGGTTTGCCTGAAAGGTTAATGTCTTTGGCGGTGTATAATTCCACAGCCCTTGGGTCATCAGGGGTTAAAAGCGTTGTATAAATAGCGTTCTCAAGGCTTTGACTGCTGTTGTTGGGGTTTAAGGTCTCCACTGTAATCAAACCAATATCAAATTGAACAATGGCACGGCTTTTGTAACTGTCGGTGTATTTCACATAATCGGTATTGCTGGGCACCACGACTTCTTCTTGCCCCCAAGTCGCTTCAACGTCACCACGAAAGATGCCAACCAACTTTTTATATTGTAAACGCGCTTTTTTTAAATCAGACAATAATTTCTCAGGGTCGCCTGCATAGTCTTGGACATGGCTGTTTGCCATATCTCTAAGTGTGGCTTTGGGATCTTTTGCCGTAATCAGTGTATTGAGGTCTTTGGCTGTGCAGCTTGTAAGCGTAAGGATGGATAAGGCGGTGATTAGTGTTCGGTTGATAAGTTTCATGGCATAAGGTTAATGATTTAAACCACTTAAAACAATATATGAGGTGTGTGGTTAAGTTTGCGAACGAAAAAATAGCCCTCGATTAGAGGGCTTAAAGTTTTTTAAAATCGTGCTATGTATGAAATGGGGCTAAGCGACAGCCTCATGTTTAAGCGCTTGTCTCATGCGTTTGTTCATCGCTCTTTTGAGCCTTCTTTTTTCGTGGGTATGGAAACTGTGGGTTTGTTTGAATTCGGATGTAACCAAGGTTCTTTCTTTTGCAGTTGTACGTTGATGTCTTCCTAGCATGAATATTCTCCTTGTATTAAACTCTGCTCAACGAGCGATTTAGTTTATAACACAAACAGCATGATATTGCAATGATTATTTTAATTTCATGATGTAAAACAGTGGTTTAGGGTGGCGGTGACGATGAACAGATTTCCAGAAAAAACATGCAGCATTGATAGGCTGGTGCGCCACCCGAGCTTAAAACAAGCAGCCCTTGCCGGTGAAAAAACAGAACAGCGCCGAGATGGTGTGTATGCCTATCCTGATGAGACATTTGAATTGGATGGTGTGACATTCATTGTTACCGATTTAAAACAACAACGCTTGGGTGATATGGGTGATAAAGAAGCACAAGCAGAAGGGTATCCATCCTTTGAAGCCTATAAATCACTGATACTCAATATGCATAAGGGTATGATTTGGCAAGATGATGCGCTTGTGTGGGTGCATTGCTTTAAACGGCAAACATGAAACGAAAACTGGCGAACTGGATAGCAGCGCAGAAGCAGGGTGTTCACACCTTGGTTGTAGGTATAAGCGGCGCTCAAGGCACGGGTAAATCAACCTTAGCGCATCAGTTGCAAGATATATTAAGTGAGAAATATGCTGTGGCTTGCCTTTCCATGGATGATTTATACCTGAACCAAGATAAACGCAGAGGATTGGCGCAAAATATACACCCTCTGCTTCAAACGCGTGGTGTTCCCACCACCCATGATGTGGGTTTGGGCATTCAAATCTTAAACCAGCTTCAACATGTGAAGGGCGAAGTCAGATTACCTAGCTTTGACAAACAAACAGATAATCCTAAACCCAAGACGGAGTGGGAAGTGTGCCAAACCCCTGTGGATATTGTGTTGTTTGAAGGTTGGTGTTTGGGTGTGCAAGCGCAAGAAGATACTGATTTAGCTGCGCCCATGAATATTTTAGAAGCTGAAGAAGATAAAGATGGTGTGTGGCGGAAGCAGGCGAATGCTGCATTAAAAGGTGAGTATCAAACCTTGTTTGCCATGGTGGACAGGCTGGTTTATTTGCAGCCACCAAGCTTTGAAACTGTATTTGATTGGCGAAAGAATCAAGAGTCGGAAACGTTTACCAACCATCCAGAACAGGGCATGAATGATGCTGAACTCACGCGATTTATGGCGCACTTTGAGCGGTTAACAGAGCATGGGCTAGCTACATTACCCAAACAAGCCGATGTTGTGATTCGCTTGGGTGAGCAGCACCAATGCTTGAATATAGTGTATCGGGATTAGTTGCTGCGTTTGCTGATTTCGATGAGGTGATATCCAAACTTGGTTTGCACAGGTCCATGCACTTGATGGAGTTCGGCAGAAAAGACCACATCATTAAACTCTTTGACCATAGCGCGTTCGCGAAATGTGCCCAAATCTCCACCTTTGGCTGATGATGGGCATGTAGAATGCTCTTTCGCGAGTTCAGAAAAATCATCGCCTGCTTCAATTTTATCTTTAATCTCTTGGCATAAGACTTCATCGGTGACCAAGATATGACGAGCGGATGCGGTTTTTCTCTTTTTATTAAATCCAAACATAAATACCTCAGCAGCGTGTTTATTTTAGGCTGTACCTGTGTTGAAAAATATTAAAATAAAAAGCCTTGTCTGATGCGTTATCAAACAAGGCTTTCATGTATTGTTATTAAG
>CAMZLG010000079.1 GCA_947311495.1 uncultured Zetaproteobacteria bacterium | reverse complement strand
ATGAAGCATAACAATGGATACATTGCTCGTTACATTGGTCTGTTATTTCTAAAAATAACAACCCCAATTCATCACCAATGACCATTTTCTCCGTCCGATGAGGTGACAACTGCGCCGTTGACAAACCTTTTAACCAAGGATGTTGTTTCTCGATAAGGTTAAAACATGTTGTTTTTCTGGGAAGATTTTGAAGTTGCTGTTTAAGTGCTGCTGCAAACTGACCATTTAATGTTAACCGCTTACCTGTATCTAATGGATGTATTACAATGACTTCATCATCAGAACCATGTGTTACGGCGAGTAAAAAACGCCCGTCTTCAAGAAAAATATAATGTGGTTGTGGCATTAGCGAAGGAGCACCAACAATTACGGACAAGCTCCTGTTCCCGCATTACACGTACAAGGAGTCTTACAACCTGCTACTGTAAACCCACACGTTCTACAGAAATCTTTACAACGAACAGTCGCTAAAACGCCTGGTGCACAATTGGTACCACAGGATAATTCGCAGCGCTTTTGGTTGCACACTGTTGTATTAAATCCAGTTGACCCTGGCACACATGGGCAACACGCATTCGTACCCGAAGAAACCGTAATCGTCACTGACCCACCTGCCCAGAGCGTACAATTTAATGTTGTGCCGATAGGGTCAGTCGGTGGAATCCATGGGCCAATTCCCATCACCGTACGTGGTGTTGCGACCATTGAACCAAGGATGACTGGGGGAGCGTAGACAGCTACCTTCAAAAGTTTCCTTCTTGCCAAACTTGTTTGCTTATCCATATCAAACTCCTTCATCTAAATACATTTGAACTTGCCCGGTTTTGTTGGGTGTGGGATACACGTACACGGTTTTTTGCACCCAGCAGGTGTGAACCCACAAAGCTTACAAAACTGTTTGCATCTTATTTTTGCAATAACGCCCGGTGGGCAGTTCGTTCCACAAGATAATTTACAACGTTGTTTCGCACACTTCTTAGCATTGTATTTCACTGCACCTAGAATACACGGACAACAGGCATTGGTACCTGATGAAATGATTATCGTAACAGAACCACCACCTGTTAAGTTACAAACCTTGGTTGCACCAATCGCACCCATAACTGTACGAGGTGTAGCAACCATTGAGCCAAGTATGACTGGAGGCATATACACAGAAGCTTGAATGAGCTTTCGCCGAACATTATCTGTTTGTTTCAAGATAAGATTTTCCTCAAGAGCAATAAATATTTATAAAAAACACAATTTGTAAACTGTACCATAAATGCAAGCATAGCATAACTCTCTGGATTTTATCAAATATACTGCGTATGGTTGTGATATGAAGCCACTTTCTTTTTGGTCTTATCGTGAGTCAGCATGTGCACTTTTAGCAGGTGATATTCCCGAACATACCCTCACCAACACGGACTTTTGGACACTTGCCCAGGCTGATGCCATGTTCCCTGTGCTGTGGGCATCTTTGAGCACAGCTCAAAAAGAAACCGTCAAACCATGGCTCTTAAATCCCATGGATGAACATATATTTGCAGCTGAAGCATTACGTCTTAAAAATACAACTAGCCGCGTTCTTCGCGCTTACAATGAGGCAAATATTCCCACTATTTGTATGCGTGGTGTCGCGGTCAGTGAAACTTTATATCCTCAATCTTACTTGCGCCCCCATACTGACATTGATATTTTATTCGATAAGAAGCATTTGATGATGGCAAAACAGGTTGCTGGCAATAACTTACACTTTCGCCCCATTAATGCCTACCCTATGCTGTTCAAACTTGGTGATATCCCCTTGGATTTACACATTGAACCCATTGGTTCAGAGCGGATTCAAGCTTGGAAACATATCACGCCTCTCAATGTTGACGATTTCTTTAAATATGCCAAAGAAGGCAAACTTGCTGGCGAGAAAGCACTGCTGGTTCACCCTCGCGTTATGTTGCCTTATTTGTGTTTTCACGCACTCAAGCACTCTTTTGAACGTCTAATTTGGTTGTATGATATTGCTTTGTTAGCCAAACAGGTGGAAAAACAAGGCTTATGGGAAGGTGTTTTACAGGGTATTCATGAATACAAGCTTGAACGCCCTTGTTTTTATGCATTATCTTATGCCAAAGAACATATGGACGCACCTGTTACTGATGAATTTTTGCAACACATAAAGCCGAAAATGGGCATTATCGAAAAGCGTTTATTCAAACGGTTCATGAACCATGCGGTTATCCCTTATTTGGCAGAACGTTTATTTTCTCGCATGTTACCAAGCTTGTCACATCGCATTGAATTTTGGTGTGAAACCATTTATCCCCGCGAAGAAATTCGAGCTCAAGTTGCTGGTGGTGGTTGCGTCAAATGTAACTTTATTCGCACCCGCCTCAAACAGGTAGGGCGTGCCTTGTGGGCATTCACCAAAGAAACAATATATCTAATCCGCACATAGAAGGCTTGATTTTTTAATGTGTTCAGGCAAAGATAAGCAAATGTCACCGAGAATAACTATGTATGTATATGCCTCATCTTTATTGATTGCACTGAGCCAAACAGCAACGCCATTGTTTGCTGAAGAAAACACCAGCGAGCCACCTTTAAAAGTCGTTGAAGAGACTAGCCTTGAAAGGGGTAAAGAGCTTTTTACAAACATCTGTTCGCATTGTCATAACATTTCTTATGAATACAGCACCATTGGTGCGTCTGGACTCCAAGGTGTATTAGAGCGGCATGATGAAACATGGATAAATACTTGGCTTACAAGCCCTGAAGCACTTGCCAAAACAGATGTTGCTGCTCAAAATTTGGCGGAAAGTAACCCTTTTGGTTTAACGATGCCCACGCTTCCAGCCATGCAAGATGAAAACAATCGCCGCGCTGTGATTGAATATCTAAAAACATTAAAATAGTCATAAAAAAGGCACCCAATACGGATGCCTTAAATCGAAAACCTTACTTTCTGTTCCTTAAAAGTGACCACCGATAAGGTCTGTTGAAACAACCATACCTAAACCAACAGATGTTTCTTGAAATGCAACCTGTGGTGTTGGCATACCCAATTGAATTTCACCATCTTCAATTTGAGCAAATGCTTTTGACGAACGCGCAACCCCATAAGCCGCACCTGCAATAATACCAATACCCAAACCGCGAGAAACATAATTCCAATTATTCGTGGGTTTATCTGTAAGCAGCATTAAACCTAGACCAACCATTGCGCCAACACCTGCACCATATAATGCATCATCCATAACGTTTTGTACTTCATAATCACCTGCAGAAGCTTGCACTGGGAACAACGCCAGCATACCTGCAACAACCATTACTTTTAATGTCTTCATATGTTCAATCTCCGTACTTAAAACTTATTCGATGGCGTGAAGCATAGCCTCGCATGCTTTTTTTGCATCATCAAAAATCATCATGGTTTTATCCATGTAAAACAAATCATTATCCAAACCTGCATAACCCACCGATAATGAGCGTTTAATCACCAACACGTGTTCGGCTTTGGTCACTTCCAAAATGGGCATACCATAAATGGGGCTAGACTTGTCCGTTTTCGCTGCAGGGTTCACCACATCATTCGCACCAATCACAAGCGCCACATCGGTATCCGAAAATTCTGGATTAATCTCATCCATTTCTTCCACAATATCATAAGGTACATCCGCTTCAGCCAACAACACATTCATGTGACCCGGCATACGCCCTGCCACAGGGTGAATCGCAAAGCGTACTTTCACACCTTGCTCTTGCAAAACCTCAACCAACTCTTTAAGTGCATGTTGCGCCCTTGCCACAGCCAAGCCATACCCCGGAATAATCACCACACTGCGTGCATTTTTAAGCAAAAATGCTGCATCTTCTGCAGCGCCCGAGCGCACAGGTCGCGTGCCGACCTCTGCTGTGGGAGAACCTGAATCAGATGTATCCGAACCAAAACCGCCGAGCAAAACATTAAACAATGAACGGTTCATCGCTTTGCACATGATATACGAAAGAATTGCACCTGATGAACCCACCAGCGCACCTGCGACAATCAGCATATTGTTGCCCAATGTGAAACCAATACCTGCCGCTGCCCAACCTGAATACGAGTTTAACATGGACACAATCACAGGCATATCCGCGCCACCAATCGGAATAATCAGCAATACACCCAAGACAAGCGCAATGGATAACATCACCAAAAATGCTGTGGCTGATTCAGTCATGCAGAACATGATACCTGCACCTACCATCACCACACCTAAAATAAGATTGAGCAAATGTTGCCCTGAGAAAGTGACAGGATTGCCTGACACAAACCCTTTGAGTTTGCCAAATGCTATCAAGGATGCAGTGAATGTAATCGCGCCAATAAATGTGCCTAAAAATAGTTCAATGCGACTTGCTGCATGCATCGCTCCACTGGCATCTGCAATGCCGTAAGCCACTGGGTTTAAAAACGCAGATACGGCAATCAATACCGCTGCAAGCCCGACCAGTGCATGCATAAAAGCAACAGTTTCTGGCATGCTTGTCATCGGTACTTTCTTCGCTGCTGTGCCCCCAATAATAGCACCAATACCAATCGCTACCGCAATCCATGTGTAATTCTCAATGCCATCCAATTGCAATGTCACAAACACAGCAATACCCATGCCCAACATGCCAAACATATTGCCACGGCGCGATGATTCAGGCGACGACAACCCTTTGAGCGCTAAAATTACTAAAATAGAAGCGACCAAATAAGCCAATTCAGTCATATTTGCTGATAACATATCTTCCCCTTAACCGCGCTTCTTAAACATCGCAAGCATACGTTGCGTGACCATAAATCCGCCAAAAATATTCACCGATGCTAAACCTACGGCAATCAAACCCAACACCGTTGCCAAATTCATTTCAATCGGCCCTGATGCAATAATTGCACCCACAATCACAATACTCGACAATGAATTGGTTACACTCATCAATGGCGTATGCAAGGCTGGTGTTACATTCCACACCACATGATAACCCACAAAAATAGCCAAAATAAACACCGTAAATGACATCACAATCGGGTCAGCCGTAGCACCCCCCGCTGCCGCATCATGCATCATGGCTGCATGCGTTGTTAAATCACAATTTCCAGAACCACACATTATGCACTCCCTTTCAATAAATCAGGTTTTAGAAACTCGCCATCCATGCAGAGCAGCGAGCCTTGAATAATATCATCTTCGCGGTCAATATTTAAATCACCCGTTTCTTTATCCAGCATCAAACCCATAAAGTTTAACATGTTCTTCGCATACAAGGCGCTGGCATCGGTTGCCAATGTCGCAGGGATATTACTCACCCCTACAAAAGTCACACCATCTTTGGTGTATATCGCATCTTTTTCAGACAGTGGGCAATTGCCGCCCGCTTCCACTGCCATATCCACAATCACCGAGCCTTGTTTCATTTTAGCAACCGTCTCTTCGGTAATCAACACAGGTGCAGGTCTGCCTGGTATCAATGCCGTGGTAATCACAATGTCGGCTTTGGCAGCATGTTCTGCAATGAGTTCGGCTTGTTTTTGCTTGTATTCGTCCGACATTTCTTTGGCATAACCGCCAGCATCTTCTGCATCCTCATCTTGCGGCACTTCCACAAATTTCGCACCCAAACTTTCCACTTGTTCTTTGGCAGCAGCGCGAACATCAAAGGCTTCCACCATCGCACCCAAGCGGCGTGCCGTGGCAATGGCTTGAAGCCCAGCCACACCTGCACCCATAATCAATACTTTCGCCGATTGCACTGTGCCTGCAGCTGTCATCAGCATAGGCATAAATTTTTGATAATGCTCAAGGGCTAAAAGCACAGCTTTATAACCTGCAATATTGGCTTGCGATGACAACACATCCATGCTTTGTGCGCGTGATGTGCGTGGAATCATTTCCATACAAAAAGAGGTTAAACCATGCTTGGCATAATCGTTTAATAATGGGTTCGTAAAGGGCGCATGTAGGGAGGCAATCACAGCACCTTTGCCAACAACCTTCATTTCATCTTTATTAAGCGGTTGAATTTTAAGCACAATATTTGCACCATCAACCACAGAGGCAAAATCATCAGCAAGGCTTGCACCCGCCTCTTGATAAGCCGCATCGGTAAAAAAGGCAGCCTCACCCGCACCCTTTTGCACCACAACTTCACACCCTAAGGCAATATACTTTTTAACGGTTTCAGGTGTTGCTGCCACACGGGTTTCATTGGCAGCTGTTTCAGCAGGAATTGCAATACGCGTCATGGTCTGTATCTCCCTTCAAAATCCAAGCAGCGAAAGCTTAGTCTATGCATCCGTTTTTACAAACACAAAATAAATCATCGACATCCTTTCAGATTGTTTAATAGTTTGTCCATGATGATTTCAGATAGTGACATGCTACTCACCGCATTGTTTGGCATAGGACTAATCCAATTTTTATGGTTATCTGTGGTGTTAACCCGCAAAGGTATTAACCCTTCGTCCATCCGTTTGTATATGCCACCCCTGTTCACCATTTGGATATTGGTCTGGCCAGCATATGAAAACACAGCCATGCCACTGCTCTCACTATCCCTCTTTGTGTTGGTTATAGCATTAAGCACTCGCAAAAACAGTGCTTTCTCGCGGCATTTACGCTTATGTTGGCACACCACGCCCGAACAAATCAGGCAACCAACACCATGGTTAACGTTATTACTCAGCTTAAGTATTGCAGCATCCTTATTTTATCAAGCCCCTGAACTTGGTTTTGGTGTAGGCTTAAGTTTAAGCCTTGCATGGAGCGGCGCTGAAATACTGGACAAACTAGGGCGCGGTATGCGTTTGGGTTTATCCACCAATCCCTTTCAAACCTTGGCTGGGCATTTAATATTGGTCTTAAGCTCCAGTGTGATTTGCGCTTGGGCACTTCAGCTTTACCATGGCATCAACTGGCAACAGTTTATTGTTGCCACACTTATCGCAGGGTTTGCTGCATCCATGATTCGCGCACTTATCGCACAAGGCTGGAACATGCCTTTAGCAGCACTGGGCATGAGTATAATATTGTGGATACTTTAAGGAAGAATATGAACCATTTCGAATTACAGAGTATCATTGAACAAACCCTTGCTGAAGATATGGCATACAATGATTTGACAGCCCGCGCCACCATTGGTGAAAGCCAACAAGGAAAAGCCAACATTGTTGCCAAAGCAGACGGTACATTATCTGGGTGCAACATTGCCAAGCAGGTGTTTGAAGTCATGGATAAAAGCATTTCGCAGACTTGGCACAAACATGATGGCGATAAAGTGCAGGCTGCTGACATCATTTGCGAATTATCGGGGAATATGCGTATGCTGTTATCCGCCGAACGCACCGCTTTAAACTTCATGCAACATTTATCAGGCATTGCCAGCGCAACATCCTTGTTTGTGACAGCCCTTGAAGGCACAGACTGCGATATTGTGGACACCCGCAAAACAACGCCCGGATTAAGGGTGTTGGAAAAACAGGCTGTGCTGGATGGTGGCGGCAAAAATCATAGATTAAACCTTGCATCGGGCATGCTCATCAAAGAAAATCATATTCTTGCAGCAGGCTCCATCACCGATGCCATTACCGCTTGCCAAAAGCTTTCACCCGACACTTGGATTGAAGTGGAATGCGAAACATTGGATGAAGTCATTGAAGCCGTCCATGCCTGCCCAGATATTATTCTGCTCGACAACATGACCCCCGAAACTGTCAGTCAGGCGCGAGAACTTGTGCCAACATCTATCCTTCTTGAAGCATCAGGCAATATCACCCTTGATAATGCACGTGCTTATGCTGAAACGGGCATCAACCGTATCGCCGTAGGCGCTATCACCCACTCTGCGCCCTCTTTGGATTTATCCATGCGAGTATCGCAAAGCTAACCATGCTCGATTTCAACATCCAACATTTTGAAAGCCTAGATTCGACCAACAAAGAGGTGTTGCGCCAAGCCAAAATGGGTGCAAAGCAGGGTTTGGTCGTGGTGACTGCCGAGCAAACAGCGGGCAAAGGCAGGTTGGGAAGAACATGGCAAACCCTAAACCAATCCCTTGCCATGAGCGTGTTGCTGCGCCCTGATTTGCCTGCCTCTGAAATATCCAAACTGTCGCTTTTGACCGCCGTAAGCCTGCATGATGCGCTTACATTATTCACACCCAACGTTGGCATCAAGTGGCCCAATGATTTATTGATTGAAGGTAAAAAAGTGTGCGGTATTTTAACTGAAATGCAGCAAACCGATGATGGTTTTGCCGTGGCATTGGGTATGGGCATCAATATTGAATCGCCCCAAACGTGGGATAAAAACATGCGCACCCCGCCCACCAGTTTGAATGAACATTGCAGCCGTTATATCCATAAAGACGATGTACTTCAAGCCGCGTTGGAGGCTTTAGACACCCGTTTCATTCAACTGCAAAATCAAGGATTCTCACCTATCTTACAGGCCTGGGAAACTGCCCATATTGCCACAGGCAAGGAAGTCTCGGTACATGACGGCAACACCTATATTCAAGGCATTGCGTTGGGCTTAGCAGACGATGGTGCGCTGCGATTGTTGGTCAATGGCGAAGAACAGCGTATCATTGCTGGCGATGTCTCAATTATGGATAAACAAACATGAATAAACCACAGCACTTCTTATGTGTTGATGTGGGCAATACGCAAATGGTCTTTGGCTTGTATGAAGGCGAAGATTTGAAGGCGCATTGGCGGCTTTCAAGCAATCATCAGCTCACATCCGATGAGTTGAGCTGGCAGTTGTTTGGTATGTTTTCCCAATTTGACCACGACCCAAAAACACTCGGCGGCATCATGGTGGCATCTGTTGTGCCGCATTTGGATGAAGTGCTTAAAGAAGCCTGTGTGCAAACTTGCGGCTTAAACCCTGCCTTTGTCGGTGATAAAGACGTGAAAACTGGTATTGCCATTGATTATAAAAACCCCAAAGAAGTTGGCGCAGATAGAATTGTTAATGCACTTGCTGCCCGCGAAATCTTTGGCGCACCTGCCATCGTGTTGGATTGTGGCACTGCCACCACATTTGATGTCATTTCAGCCGACGGGCGTTATGCAGGCGGCTTGATTATCCCTGGCATTGAAGTTGCCCTTGAAGCCTTATCCAAACGCGCTGCCAAGCTACCTGAAGTTGCCATTGCGCCCGTGGATACGCTGATTGGCAAAGATACGGTAAGCAGTATGCAATCAGGGGTGTATTGGTCGGCTGTGGATGGTTTAAATGGCATTATGGACAGGTTATTGGCTGAAGATGGTTATCAAAATGCTGTGATTGTGGCGACAGGTGGTTTGGCTGCCAAGTTAAGCAGTGATATGCCCAAAGTGCAACATATTGAGCCCTATTTAACCCTCAAAGGCATACTGATGTTAGCCAAAAAACACTTTAAATCATGAAAAATCTAAAAAACATCGTCGGTTTCATAATTGTACTCGGTTTAGCTTGGGCAGCGTGGAATGCTTGGTTTCCACCACAGATTGTGAATGAGCAACAAGATGTGCGCGCTTGGATTCCAGAGCGACCGCACTTGGGTGCGCTTGAGAATGAAAAGTGGCGCGTGTTCACCAAACGTATGGTGTGGAAAAAAGCCGTGGAAGACCTGCAAGCCAAATTCAAAGAAAACAATATGAATCCGATTATCCTTAATCGTAAAGAAGCTGTGCAACTGCATGTTTTTGATGACCCCCGCGCCTTTGTTTCACGCACCGAAGCCGAAGCAGCACTTAAAGAATGGAACATCGATAGCATTGATATTTTACGCCGTGCTGATGGTAAATATATGTTGGGGCTTGGTCGCTTTTATCTGCCTGAATATGCGCAACTGCGCCAAGAAGCATTGAAAACACTGAAAAAGCCCTACAAATATACGCAAGACACCAAAATTATCCCGACCTACCGCTTTATTTTTCCTGCATTGTCTGAAAGTGAAGCCGAAGTATTGTGGAAAAACATCCAAGATATGGGTGCGATTAACCCCGTGATGATGACGGAAAATGAGTTTAACGCCATGTTTGTGGGTGGCATGTAAGTTGACCCATCATGGCTAAGAAACCCATTCAATTTCTTGCCTCGCCACACTTTAATGCGCGCCCCAACATGCCCATTGATTTAATCGTACTTCATGCCATCTCATTGCCCGATGGCGAGTTTGAATCCGCACATATTACCGACTTCTTTTTGGGCAACTTAGACACGCAAGCACACCCAAGTTTTAAAGACTTAAAAGATGTAAAAGTCTCTGCCCATTTTGCGGTGGCTAGAGATGGCAGTATCACCCAATTTGTCGCCACAGGCAAACGCGCTTGGCACGCTGGAACATCAACATGGCAAGGCAAGGACAACTGCAATGACTACAGCATTGGCATTGAAATCATTGGTGATGAACGCCAGCTCTTCACCCGCCAACAATACACGGAAACAGCAAGGCTTTGCCACAGTTTAATCGCCCAATACCCTATCATTGATAAGCACCGCATCGTCGGACATCAAGACATCGCCCCCACCCGAAAGTGGGACCCTGGCAAACAATGGGATTGGTCGCATTTTCGCCGCTCTTTTGCCCATATCAAACACCTGCACACTGATATTCAGACCAATCAAATAAGCCTTTGACCGTTTATCAGTAGACAGAACACTTGGTCACACCGCTATTCTTTTTAAATAACTTTCATCTAATGTTTGTCTCATAGGGGTGTTTTATGTCTAAAATTCTAGTCTTAATGTCTGTATTCTTTCTGCAATCGGGATTTATGATGGCAAATCCAATTGGCAGTCAAATTTCTGCTATGGAAAAAACGATTCAACATAAAGTATTTAAAAACCTCACTGACGACACAAAATTCTCAATATCTTTGCCTCGGACACACGATGGACAGTTTTCAGCCATTGATCAGCTAAATTTTGTTATCCGATCTGGTCAATATAAAGATTCAAATGCCAGTGCCATTGTTGTTAAAAAACATGATAGTAAGACGTGGGATATTTTAGACCTTTATATCGAACAAGATGGCGTGTGGACAAAAGCACCTCGCACTTCAGAATCAAAACATAAGTAACAACATCATGCGTCAGCCATCAATCAATAAAACAGCACGCTTTAAGACAAACATCTTCCTTGTCTTTGTAACAATAAGCCTGTTCGCAAGTTGCTCTAATCTTGATTCACAGTTGTTATATAGTGGGCAACGGTGGGCGCATGACAACTGCAAAAAGCAAATAAACATAAACGATTATCAAGCCTGCATCAATCGTGTTGATGAAAACTATGATGCTTATGAAAAATAAAGTTAAAAATGGAAAAGCACAACGCGGGGGTTCATATGTTAAAACCAAACATTTGCACTACTATATTTAAACAAGTTAATCATCTCTTCAACCATCTATCTACAAATATAACACCTGGTCACTTCCTTGTTTCAATAAGCCACAGATGCTCCTAACCTTCAGCATATGAAGAAAATAATACTCACACTTAGCATGATCACTTTAGGCTTTACAGCTTGTTCTGACGTAGCTCCACCCCCATCCCTTCAAGCTGTTTTTCAAGCTGTTGAAGCTGGTATGTTTGAAGGCATTGATGAAAACACTGAGGCTGAACTTGAAATAGCAAGCAGGCAGCTTGGTCCTTTCCAACAGGTAAAACAGCTTAACTTTATGATTGAAAATGGGATATACAAAGACATGCGAGCCAATGTTATCATTGGGCAATATGTTGAAACTGAGGAATGGGAAGTCATTCGCATTATGGTCAAAAACCATGGTTCGTGGCAAATAGTTCCGCGCATTCAACAAGAGAAGCAGTAAGCGTATGTTGAAACCTTCGGATATTTTCACTTCCTCTTCGGTCAGCCCTTGGCGTGTGTTGTCCTATACGCTTATTTTCTGTCTTACCTTACCTATACTGTTTGCACTGTTAGGCGATGAAGACCCTTTCATCTATAACCTTGTCTTTTCTTTTAGCATTGGTTTTCTCGCCCATTTGTTTGGCAGCATAAGCGTTTATTTACTTAAAAACTATAATGCTTGGTTTCAATGGTTAGCTGTTCTTAACAGTATAATATTAGCTACTCTGCTCGGTGTTCGTTTTGCATTTTGGGCAACAGGCGCTGATCAAGACTTACCCGATGACATTTTGTATGTGTCTATTGCCGCATCGCTTCCCATGGGTTTATTTTTTGGTGGCATCATCATGTGGGTTTTTTACTCTCGCGCCAAAGTTGCCAAAGCTGATGCCGAACGTTTGGAGCTTCAACTGCACAGTGAAATGAGTGAAAAGCAACTAAGCCAAGCACAACTCAACCTCTTGCAAGCCCAAATTGAACCTCATTTTTTATTCAACACCTTAGCCACAGTACACAGTTTGATTGAAGCTGAACCCAAGCGCGCATCTTCCTTGCTCGAAGAAGTGAACACCTACCTACGCACAGCATTAGACCATAGCCGAAGTAAAGATTGTTTATTGGCTCATGAAATTCATATGCTTCGCTCTTATCTTGGCATTATGAAAACCCGAATGGGCACTCGCTTTGAGTTCGATATTATCATAGACAACACTGTTTTAAAGCTTCCCTTTCCGCCCATGCTATTGCAACCTTTAGTCGAAAATGCCATTAAACATGGGTTAGAGCCCAAAATAAACGGGGGCACATTGCAAATCTCAGGTATGCTCAAAAATGGTAAGCTTTGCCTTGATGTGATTGATAGTGGCGTTGGTTTTGCTGATTTTAAAGGTGAAGGCATTGGTTTGTCCAATGTGCGCGACCGCTTGAACACACTATACAGTGGCGCTGCAATTTTTGAAATTTCAGAGCTTGGAAAACGCGGTGTGCGTGCTTCTATCCAAATTCCAGTGAATCTATTATGAGTTCCCTGCTTAAAGCCATTATTGCCGATGATGAAGCACCCTTGCGCGAACATTTAAAGCGGCTTTTGCAAAAGCTTTGGCCAGAGCTTGAAATATGTGCTTTGGCGGAAAATGGGCAACAAGCATTGGATGCCATTGAAATTCATAAACCTGATATTGTGTTTTTGGACATTCGTATGCCCAGCATTTCAGGCATGGATGTTGCCAAACAAGTTATTGGTAAAACTCATGTCGTATTCGTCACAGCCTTTGACCAATACGCCGTGGATGCATTTAGCTGCCATGCCGTTGATTATCTTCTGAAACCCGTAAGCGAAGAGCGTTTAACAGAAACCATTCAACGCCTAAAAGAAGCACATGATACCCAGCCCCAAGCATTGCAAGCTGTCTTGCAGCAGTTGGCAGAAAAAAAACAAGCTTCCAGTTTAAAATGGTTGCGTATTTTGGATGGTGACGATGTTCGCTTGCTGCATGTGGATGATGTGGCATATTTTAAATTTGAACATAAATATACCACTGTGCGCACCAAAGATGGTAGTTATTTGATTCGCAAATCGCTCAAAGAATTGGAAGAAGGTTTAGACCCTGAATTATTTTGGCGCATTCACCGCAATACCATCGTCAATGTATCGTGGGTCAACCATGCCGCTGAATCAGATGCTGCTTTGACGCTAACTTTAAAAAACATCCCTGATGAATTAAGTGTGAGCCGCGCCAACAAACACTTATTCAAACAAATGTGAGGAAACCATGAAAAAAATATTTTTATCTTTATCTATATTAAGTCTTTGTTTGTTGAGCACACCAACCTTGGCGCAAGGGCTTAGCATTACTGTGCTGCAAAAAGGCTCTGGTGACCCTGTGCAAGGTGCAACTGTGGTGCTTAAAAACAATGGTTACACCATCACTGATGACAACGGCGTAGCTTTATTCGAGTTTATTCGACCCAACAATGCCAACACATTGGATGATTTGAAAATCCTCAATCAAGGCTATCAAACTTTAGAACAAACCATCGCTGGCAACCCAACATCGCTTGAAATTTATCTCAAACCCAACCTTGCCGAACTTGAAGGCTTGGAAGTGGTTGAAGAACGTGTGCAAGAAAAAACATCAAAAATTGTGTTGTCTGCCCAAGAGCTGCGCAATGCACCAGGTAGCCAAGGCGACCCGCTCAAAGTGCTTCAATCTCTGCCCGGTGTGGTTGCTGCTAGTGGTAGCGGTAGTGGGCAAGTGTATATGCGCGGAAGTGCTGCAGAGGATAATCAATATTGGGTAGATGGCTTACCACTCGGCTACCTCTATCACTGGGGTGGTGTTCAATCTGTTATTAACCCAAGCTTAGTTAGTGACTTCAATGTGTTCCTGGGCGGTTTCCCTGTGGAGTATGGCGATACTTTGGGTGGCGTGATTGATGTGAAGCTCCGCGCTCCCAAAACAGACCGTATTCATACCAACCTGCACATCGGCACATACGAGTCTTCATTTCTAGTTGAAGGTCCTATTGGTGAGTCAGGCAAAGATAGTTTTTATCTCGCTGCGCGTCGCAGTTATATCGACCTTGTTTTTTCCCCTGAGACCTTAACCAAGCTATCAGCAGGTGATTCAAAAGATTCAATAACCCAAGTTCCTAAATTCTACGATATACAAGGTTTATATCGCCATGAAACCAATGACGGATACATTGATGTACAATATTTCAAAGCTCGCGACCAACTGGGAGCCGTACTCAAAGATGCAACCGTTACTGACCCACAGCTGGCAGGAGATTTGAACTTTGATATGCAATCAGAAACGTATGGTATCAATTGGAAAAAACAATGGAATGAGCAGTGGAGTCAGCATGTTCGGGCGGGTGTGGAAAAAACATCTGCGCGTGTTAATTTTGGTACAGACCCCTACGGCGACCCTTTTTATAGCAACTTTAAAGCAACAACGACATTTTTATTCCCATCTGTTACTTGGGAAGAAAAGGACACCTCCATTAAATTAGGGCTAGATTACCAACATTTTAATGCGCCTTTATCATTTTATGTTGCCGTTGAACCATCCAATCAAGCACCTACACCTGGTGGTTTCACCTCTCTCACCAAACACAAAGTTGATGGCACCTTTGACGGAACACTTTACACGCCATACATAAAACACACCCAACAATGGAATGATAAGTGGAAAACATCTGTAGGTGTGCGTCATACATCCAGCAAGTATGACCATGGTATAGGCAAAGCCCAAACCAGTCTCAATGCTTTATCACCACGCCTATCCGCTGAGTACCAACAAAACGAGGATCGCACATGGTTATTTAGTTGGGGTGATTATTTCCAATCGCCACAAGGTTTTGAAATCTTAGACGGCTTTGGTAATCCTCAACTTCAATACATTTGGTCAGAACATCGCATCTTAGGCGTGGAGCAAAAAATCAATGATATTTGGAGTGTTAAAGCTGAAATTTATCACAAACCGATGTCGGATTTAGTCATCAGCACCAACAATCCCGTACCACCAGCCAACTATACCAATAAAGGTGAAGGTGAAGCTTATGGATTTGATTTATTTATCAAACGTAAATATGAAGGACGCAAACTGGGTTGGTTAAGTTATTCATGGGCAAAATCAACGCGCAAAAATTTACAAACAGGGAAAACAACAAAGTTCGCAGGCGACCAACCGCACACGCTCACTGCCGTTTGGGGTCAACCCTTTGGTGGCTCATGGTCTGATTGGGATTGGGGCTTTAAATTTCAAGCGCACTCTGGTTTACCCTACACCAAAGTTATTGGGCGTGTTCAGGAAGCAGGAACAAGTCGCTGGCTTCCAGTGTATGGGGAATACAATGCCGACCGCCTACCTTTATATGCCAAGCTCGATGTGCGGGTAAGCAAGGAAGTTTTGTACGACACATGGAAAATGAAATACGTCTTCGATGTTCAAAATGTCACCTTCCGTCAGAATGTGTCGGGGTACGATTATGAAGATGATTTTTCCAACTTCAACAATCCAACCAAAGTTTCCAATGATTTATTCTTACCCTTCTTTGGCATTGAAGCAGAATTCTAATTCACTTTTTTATGAAAATTACACAAACAATTAAGGAGTAATACATGGACATTTTAACAGATTTTAACGGACTTATGGATAGAGGTGGCCCTGTGATGTGGGTAATTTTCTTTGCCGCCAGCATTGCCATCATTATGCTCATCGAACGCGCCATTCAAATTCAAAAGTGGCTCAAGCTTGCAGCCAAAGACCAAACCTTTGCCCATGATGCTGATGTGTCTGAGCTCAAGGATTTGCAGGGTGAGATGAATGTTCGCGGTGAAAGTCCTGTGCGCAGTGTGCTTCGCCAAATTCGCTGGCAAGAAGCAACCACAGAGGATGATTTAACCAAACAAATTAACACCCTGCTTTCTGAATTCATGCCCAAGTTCAACGGCTTACTTCCCACCGTTGCCGTGATTGGCACATTATTACCCATGCTCGGTCTTTTGGGCACGGTGACAGGTATGATTAACGTGTTTGAGGTCATTGCCCTACACGGCACTGGCGACCCACAAGAAATGGCGCATGGTATCTCGCAGGCATTGTTGACCACAGCCAGCGGTTTGGTGATTGCCATCCCTGTAATTTTCTTTCATCACTTACTGGTACAACGCTTACAGATGTTGCTGGCAAGCACCGAGCAAAGCTTGTTGGTTGTGATTAACCGCGTGGGTAGCAGCCGTGGCTAATATCGGGCAAAAACAACTGCAATCGCCGAAGATTGAGGCGGGAACACCTGAAATCACCATGGCACCATTGATTGATGTGGTCTTTTTGTTGCTCATCTTTTTTATGGTCACCACCGTGTTTCCTGATAACCGTGGCATGGACATTGAGAAACCTGAATCCGAGTTTTCTGAAGCTTTGCAAATGAAGCGTGTGTTATTCGAGCTACATAAAGATGGTTCGGTGTCGTATAAACAAAAACCTGTGCAGCTCACTGATGTGTCGCGTTTGGTCAAAGAGCAGCTTGCGGCTGCACCTGATACGGCAGTGATGCTGAAAGCGGATAAAAATGCCACCACCCAATCGCTGATTTCATTGATGGATGCGTGCAAATCTGCGGGAGCAAAACGCGTGGGTATTGCCTCCGAAGCGCCTAAGTCAAAATGATAACATCCAAAGTTTGGTTGCAAGCGATAAGTGTCGGCTTGCTGATAACCTTCGCCATGTTTCTTTCGCTCACCACCTTGAGCAAAAAAAACGCTGTCGCAGAACCAAAGATACTGACTGTGGATTTTATGGCGTGGCAAGAGCCGAAGGAGGTAAAAGAAACACCGCCTGAACCACAGAAGAAGGTGAAACCCAAGCCTAAGAAAAAGGTCAAGAAGTTAAAACAGAAGGTGGTTAAAAAACCTGAACTCACCATCCAAGAGCCGATTGAAACACCCAAAGAAGTAATTGAAGATATTCCTGAAGAAGTCGAAGAAGTGGTTGAGGAAGTGCTGCCGACACCTGTACCTATTTTTGAGGTTTCAAGTTTGCCAAGGTTTGTTCATCGTTCATCACCTGTTTACCCCCCTGCCATGAAACAGCAGGGTAAAGAAGGCACTGTTCTAATCGAAGCCTTGGTTGATGCCACAGGCAAGGTACGCAGTGTTGAAGTGCTTCAATCCGCAGGTGAGTTGTTTGATGCAGCAGCCATTGCCGCAGTCAAAGCTTCATCGCTTATTCCAGCCAACACCAACGGAAAGCCTGTACCCGTTTTGTTACGTATACCGATCCGTTTTCGCCTTCGTTAAATAAGATGAAAACAAGTGAACACTACTGTTTACTTTCACTCACCTGTGATAAAATAGAAGGCTAGCGCCCTCTACCTTGTGAGCGGCGTTGACCACCACCGCTTTTTTGCCCTTGTGAACGACGATTGCTATTTTGTGGGCGGCTACTGTGTCCACGGTTTTGACCACCGTTTCGCCCACGTTGCGGTTTTTCTTTGGGTAAATCGGATAACTTTTCAGTCGCCTCAAACCCTTCAATCGTAGCTTTGGGAATGTCTTTCTTAATCAACCGTTCAATACCGCGCAATAGTTTTTCTTCATCAATGCTGACCAAAGACATGGCTTCGCCCGTGTTACCCGCCCTGCCTGTGCGCCCAATACGATGCACATAATCTTCTGGCACATTGGGCAACTCATAGTTGACCACATGCGGTAATTGATCGATGTCTAGACCGCGCGCTGCAATATCTGTGGCGACCAGCACCCGAATAGAGCCATCCTTAAAACCTGCCAAAGCTTTGGTACGCGCTGTTTGGCTTTTATTGCCATGAATCGCTGCTGCACCGATACCATCAGTTTCCAATTGTTTGGTTAAGCGGTTTGCGCCATGTTTGGTTTTGGTAAACACCAACACTTGTCGCCAATCACCTTCGGAAATCAACTTGGATAACAATGCCCGTTTCTGCGATTTGTTCACAGGGTAGACCACTTGCGTCACTTGATGCGAAGTCTCATTGCGCGCCACTTCGATATACGTTGGGTTATGCAAAAACCCGCTGGCAAGCTTCTTGATTTCATTGGAGAATGTCGCTGAAAATAACAGATTTTGACGTTTCTTAGGCAATAATTTCAATACTTTACGAATATCATGGATGAAGCCCATATCCAACATGCGGTCTGCTTCGTCCAAAACAAAAAATTCAATTTGCGACAAATCTGCTTTACCTTGATTAATCAAGTCCAACAAACGACCCGGTGTTGCCACCAAAATATCAACGCCGCGTCTTAACTTGGCAATTTGCGGGTTAATGCCCACGCCGCCAAATACTACAGTCGAGCGAAGCGGCAAATGTTTGCCATAGGTCTCCACGCTTTCGCCAATTTGTGCCGCAAGTTCGCGGGTGGGTGTAAGCACCAAAGCGCGAATATGTTTGGTTTTGCCTGCTTTGGGTTGCAACAAATGCAACATAGGCAGCGTAAAACCTGCTGTTTTGCCTGTGCCGGTTTGCGCACCAGCCAATACATCATCACCATTTAAAACGGCAGGGATTGCATTCGCCTGCACAGGTGTCGGCGTGGTGTAGCCTGAATTGGTTACAGCTTGAAGAAGCTCTTTAGAGAGCCCAAGTTCTTGAAATGTCATGTTTAATTATAAATTACACCCAAACTTCAAGTCACTGACCAGCGGGTGCGATTTGTTCCGATTTATTTTCCAAAAGACGTTAGATTTCAGTGATGACCTAACACAACCAGCCGATAGTTCTCGACTTTGAGGATGCTGCACTATGCGGCTTTACCGTCAAAGCGCAACCAAAGAAATATAAGCCTTATTTAATATTTAGAACACAATATCCAGCATCTTGATTGCAAGCAGCAATAAAATCACAGCAAATACTTTTTTCAGTAAACCCACAGGTAATCGGTGCGACAACCGCACACCAAATGGCACGGTAAATATGCTAACCAGAGAAATAAGCACCACAGCAGGCAAATACACATAACCCACGCAGTATGCGGGTAATCCTTGTTCACCCCAACCAGCAATGGCATAGCCCACAGCACCTGCCACTGCAATTGGTACACCAAGTGCTGCAGACGTGGCAATGGCATGTTGAATTTTAACATTGCACCATGTCAGAAACGGCACACTCATCGTGCCCCCTCCAATTGCCACCAATGCCGATATACCACCAATACCAAAACCGACAAACCCTAGCCCAGGTTTACTCGGTAAGGTGCGGTGCGGTTTGGGTTTGATATTAAGAAACATTTGAATCGCCACATAGGTCATAAACACACTAAAAAAGATAGCAAGAAATGTGCGTGGCAAATATGATGTAAAGAAAGATAGAATGAATGTGCCTAACAATAAACCAAGTGCCATCTGCTTCCAAACATCCCAACGCACTGCCCCATGTTTGTGATGGTTGTATGCGCTGGACATAGCCGTGAGCACGATGGATGCCATGGATGTGCCTAATGCCATATGTACCAGTTGTGCGGCATCAAAACCCTGCACCATAAATATCATGGTCAGCAGCGGGACCATAATACCACCCCCACCAATACCCAATAAACCAGCAAAAAAGCCGACGACCAGCCCTAAACCAAGGTAGGGAAATATCCACAATATCGTATCCATAATTGAAAGTTTAACCTAATCCATGAAATACCATAGTATTAATGCTAAGTTACGCCTATGAATCATAAGTTTACCATATTTTTAGCTTTGTTGTTTGGCTCTGCTATGCCTTATGCTTTCTCACCATTCAACCACTGGTGGTTAGCCTTTATTGCTTTTGCAGGCTGGCTACATCTCTTGATGCAATACCCTAAACACCCACTTAAACTGGGTGGTGCATTTGGATTTGGCTGGTTTGGTTTTGGTGGTTGGTGGCTTGCCGATACCATACAAATCTATGGTCATCTTCCCTATATCGCAGGACTAGGTGTGGTGGTGACTCTTGCATTTATGTTCACCCTGTTCATTCTATTTTGGGCATGGTTTTTCTGCAAACTTCACCAACATAAATTAGATGTTTTATGGCTTTTTCCTGCGCTCGGTGTGCTTGAAGAATGGTTGCGTAGCTTTGTGTTTACAGGCTTACCATGGACAGCCATTGCCAACATCAGTGTGGATACACCTGCATCATCGTGGTTAAGTGTAATCGGCAGCTATGGCATGACCTTTTTCATTTTATTCATCGTTGCTGCATTGATGCAGCTTTTGGAACAAGGCAAACGTAAACATGCTATACTTGCTCTTGCTGCATCAGGTGTGCTTATCTTTGCAGCTCCGCCCATTGATGTGCCCACTTCACCCAGCCACACCGTTGCTTTGGTGCAGCCTGTTGTCTTACAAGACCACAAGTGGGATGCGCAATATGTGCGTGATATTATGTTCAAATTGGTGTTGTTATCGGAGCAAGCCAAAGATGCTGATTTGATTGTTTGGTCCGAAGCGGCAGTGCCCATGTATTTATTGCGTAACCCCAACTGGGATACTTGGCTCAAAGAAAAAAGTGATGGCTGGCAAGGTGCGCTGGCTTTTGGCAGCTTGAACATTGGCGATAATGGTAAGCCACAAAGTGGCATGTTTCTGTTTCAAAATGATAGCGATGCACGCCCCTTTGTTGGCAAACATCACCTTGTGCCTTTTGGTGAATATGTGCCGTCATGGCTTCCTTTTTTGGGTAAAATTGTGCCCGGATTATCCGACTACCATCCCGCAACTGATGATGGGCTGCTCACCATGACCGACAAGCGTGGTAAACAGCAAAAGCTTGGCTCCATCATTTGTTATGAATCATTGTTTCCCGAAGAATCATTTAATCGCGTGCGTCATGGTGCCAATGTCTTGCTCGTGATTACCAATGATACTTGGTACGGCAAAAGCCCTGCGGCATGGCAACATTTCCAAGCCTCGCAAGTCCGTGCCATTGAAAATGGGCGTTATGTACTTCGTGCTGCCAATTCAGGTGTGTCTGCTGTGATTGCGCCTGATGGAAGGGTTACAGCCACCATGCCGTGGTGGGAAGAAGGTGTAGTGCGTGGCAAATATGAGCCGCTTTCTCATCAAACCTTATATCAGAAATGGGGCGACACACCTATCCTTAGCCTTGCCTTCATCATCCTTGGCATGGCAGTGTTTCAATTGTTTCGCAGGGAGAGGTTTATATGAATAAGCAACGGATAACGGTTTGGGGCGCGGGCTCTTGGGGCACGGCTTTAGCCATGGTACTTGCCAAACATGGTCGCCCAGTTGACTTAATCACTCGCAACCAAACCACTGCCGATAAGCTTAATACTGAGCGTGAAAATGCGCGATATTTGCAAGGTATGCCTTTCCCCAATTCCCTAAACGCCATAGGGCAGGAGCATCCCGATTTACCAGCGCTTTTAGAGCAATCTTTTGCCACAGTGCTTGGGCTTCCCTGCTCGGCTGCGGAAACTGCATTGATTCGCCTACGCGATTACAACCATCCCATCATTGCTGCCAATAAAGGTATCAATCCCGATTCTTTGGAGCGGGTTGATGAACTGCTGATTCGTTTTGTTGGTGTGGAACGCACCCTACTTTTATCAGGACCATCCTTTGCCGCAGAAGTGGCAACGGGTAAACCCACCGCCATTACGCTTGCCGCCAATGATGCCGACTTGGCAAAACGTGTATCTGCGATTTTTGAAGACGGCAATTTCAGGGTTTATACCAGCACCGATTTGGTTGGTGTTGCGCTTGGTGGCGCATTGAAAAACGTGATTGCCATTGCCGCTGGCATGGCTGAAGGTATGCACTTGGGTCACAATGCACTTGCCGCCTTGGTCACGCGAGGTATTGCTGAAATATCAAGGCTCACCGTAGCATGTGGTGGGCAACCTGAAACCATGTCGGGTTTGTCAGGGCTTGGAGACTTATTACTCACTTGCACAGGCAGCTTGTCGCGCAATCGCAAAATGGGCATGGCTTTGGCATCGGGTTTGAGTGTTGAAAAGGCTAGAGAATATGTTGGGCAAGTGGTCGAAGGTGAAAAAACAGCCACCGCTGCGATTAAACTCGCTGAAAAACAGCATATCGAAATGCCAATTTCAAACATGGTGTACGCTGTGCTTCAAGGTGAAACATCGCCGAAAAAAGCATTGCAAACCTTGATGGAACGACCCCAACGCGATGAGTGAGGATGACTTATTTGCCCAAATGATGGGTGATAAAGTGCAACCCATTAAAAAAGAAAGCCGCGTTCAACCCAAAAAAACAAATAAACACGACATTATCAATCGACTTGAAGACAAAGAGCTTCATACCACAGCATCACAACATCATGCCAGACTTAGTGTGCAACGCATTAACACCTACGAACTCAAAGCCGACAGCGTTTCCGCCAAAGATGTTAAAAAACTTGCGCAAATGAACATCCAACATGAACTGGACTTGCACGGGCTAACCCAAACCCAAGCCGAACAAGCCATGCAACAATTCATCAGCCAAACCATTCATCATGGCGAGCGATACCTGAGCATCATTCATGGGCAAGGCAGGCATTCCCAAGAAGGTAAATCCGTGCTCAAAGATTTGACTTACCGATGGTTAGAATATGGTTCGTTTTCCAGCCATGTCCTCATCGCTATCCCCTCCACACAAAGCGGTGGTGGTGCTTGCAACATTCTACTTCGTAAACAGAAATAATTATTTACTCTGATGTAATCAAACTAGAGTCCATCAATGCTTGCCCAACCTTTGTGTAGGGTACATCGCCAATTGTGCGGCGAAGTTTGCTATCATCCAAAAGTATTTCTTTCTGCCACAAATAGCGCATTTCAAATACACCTTGAATGGCAGTAAGGAAAGGGCGTAACATAGAAAGAAACCACCATGCCAAAGGTTTTATTTGCACGGGTTTACCTGTTTGTTCTGCGATAATACCTGCCATGTCTTGTAAACTAAGCGAATAACCTTTGAAATGAAATACACTAAAAGCAGGAAGTTTATCAATTTTTTCAACCAACAAAGCAACCGTTGCGGCTGCATCAGGCACATAAGCCCATGCATGTTTAATATCCTTTGAACCAGGCGAGCTAAGTATCACTTTCTTTTTCTTTTCGCTAAGTAGTCTTGGCAACCAAGACTGTGATGGTTTAGCCGCAATAAAGTCACCCATTCTAAGTATTAAAACCTTGGCACCATGTTCTGCTGCACGCTGCAATCGAAACTCCATGTGCTGACGAATTTCTCCACGACTCGACATGGGTGATTGTTTGCTCAGCTCATGGACTAGCGAATGATTATCAGGGTTATAATTATAGATGTTTCCTGGAAAAACAATGGTCAAACCCTGCTCTTCTGCTACACGCGCACTCACATCTAGCCAAGGTAATGCTTTGTTCTCCCAATCATAATTGGCTGGGTTTACCCCATACACCAATATCGTCACACCCTTTGCTGCTTGCTTTACATCATCATAATTACTCGCATCACCCTGCACCACTTCCACATCTTCAAACTGAGCAGATAACTTTGTCACATCCCGCACCATGGCTTTAATTTTCCAGCCTTTACCTTCCAAAGCTTGCGCAACATGTTTACCAAATGTGCCTGTAATACCCAAAATCAATACTTTTTTCATGATTGTCTCCTTTTCATGACTTGCGAATAGCGCAATCTTAGATATTCTCTATCTTTGCAGGAACGTCATTATATCAGGAATGGGTATTCATATATGAATAGTATATCATGGGATTTGATTCGTAGCTTTAGGCAAACTGCAAAGGATGGCAGCTTATCCAAAGCAGCGATTAGCCTCGGTGTTTCGCAGCCCACATTAAGCCGAAATATTCAAATGCTTGAACATCAAACCAAACTACAATTGTTTCAGCGCACCACCAAAGGATTAACCTTAACCGAAGTTGGCGAGCAACTCTTGGAAGCTGCAAGCAACATGGAAGAGGCATCTGATTTATTCTTGCGTCAAGTTTCAGGGTTTTCTGAAGAGTTAGAAGGTGATATTCGTATCAGCGCCAATGAAATTGTTGGTATATATTTACTACCGCCTGCCCTAAGTGCATTTAGGGCAAAGCACCCTAAAGTTCATATTGAATTAGAGATTACCAATCAAAGCACCAACCTAAACAAACGTGATGCCGACATTGCTTTAAGAATGTATCGACCTACGCAGCCTGATTTGGTTGCCCGCCGCTTGGATAACCTGCCATTGGGTTTTTTTGCCTCAAAAAATTATATTGAAGACCATGGCGTGCCACAATCACCTAAAGATTTTCGCCAACATACATTGATTGGTTTTGACAGAGATACAACATTTGTTGATGCGGCTAAACGTATGGGATTCAATCTGTTACAAACTGATTTTAACTTGCGTACTGATAGCTTGCCCGCTCAAATTAACCTTGCACGTTTTGATGGTGGCATTGTCGGTACACATATTGGACTTGCCCAACATTACCCTGAACTGGAACAAATCTTAGACTGGTTGCCACTTGAACCCCTTGAATTTTGGATCGTTTGCCATGCTGATACAGCTTACAACGCCCGAATCCGTGAAATGACTAAATTTTTAGGGCAGTGGTTTAAGGGCAGCAACTATCAATATCAAATATAATCGTCTAAAAGCGTTGCCGCGACCTTCACTTACCCATGCTTGCAAGCTGTTAGCGTACAGTTGGTGAGTATACCCTACAAAACAACCAAAACTTTAATGGCTTAGCTGGGGCGACAATAACAAGGAAGGTTGTGCAGCGCATAGCAAGTTCTATGCGCAAACAATCCTGACGCAGTTAGTGCGCGTCAGATAAGTCATTAATCCCAGATATAGCCTTCTGTGGGTGATGACGCACTGGCAAATGACCGCTTAGGCATTCTACCTGCAAGAAACGCTTTGCGCCCAGAGCGCACCGCATCACGCATGGCTTCTGCCATCAAACATTCATCTTTAGCTTCAGCAATGGCTGTATTAATTAAAGCAGCATCAGCGCCTAACTCTAAAGCTTTAGCAGCATCAGAAGCCGTGCCGATGCCTGCATCAACAACGATGGGTACATTCGCCCGCTCTTTAATCACGCGGATGTTAAACGGGTTAGCAAGCCCACGCCCTGAACCAATCGGGTTGCCCAATGGCATCACAGCCACGCAACCCACATCTTCAAGTTTGGTCGCAACAATCGGGTCATCATTGGTATAGACCATGACTTGAAAACCTTCTTTGACCAACACTTCGGCAGCTTTGATGGTTTCCACCACATTGGGATAAAGCGTTTGGGTATCACCCAAGACTTCGAGTTTTACCAAATCCCAGCCACCAGCTTCCCTTGCCAGTCTTAGGGTGCGAATAGCGTCTTCAGCATTAAAACAACCTGCGGTATTGGGCAAAATGGTGTATTTTTTTGGATCGATATAATCAAGTAAATTTTCTTTACCTGCTTCGGTAATATTCACACGACGCACCGCAACCGTAATCATCTCAGCTTCCGATGCTTCAGTCGCCAGCTTGGTGGTCTCAAAATCTTTATACTTGCCCGAACCCACGATTAAACGTGATGTAAATTCGTATGTACCTACTTTAAATGTATCGTTACTCATATTTATCCTCAGCCGCCGCCAATCATGTGTACGATTTCGATGCGGTCATTTTCTTTCAATGCAGTTGAATCGTATGCACTCTTGGAAATCACTTCTAAATTGCGCTCCACTGCCAACATGCGTGTCTCTAAGCCTAGCTCTATAATCAAATCTGAAATGGTTTTTGCCGAAACATCCATTTTCTCACCATTAAGTAAAATTTCCATAAAATTTAACCTTTTTTGTGTTTTTTATCATTTTTTACGTAAAAAGTAACAAAAATAGGCTTATCTTTGTATTTTTTGATTTGACCCTAATTTGTTTCCTGCGTACTATAAGCCGCATGTTAGCAGCTTCTTCAGATAATATGGAAGGTTTGGGTGCACCAAGCTCAAATTCTAGAAACCCTAACGCACCAAAACCTAGAATTTGGTTGGGTGTGAAAGAAGGTTTAAAGGAAGCCAAAGAAGCCGTGGAAAACAAAAACCTTGCCCTTGCCGAGCAGCTTTTACGCGAAGTTTTAGAGTTTGCCCCCGCGGAGCCTGAGCCTTGGCATATCCTTGCTGCCGTCCTAAATCGCAAAGGGGAAAAAGAAGAGGCGCGTGAGTGCTTAAAACGCACCTTACTTATCCAAGAAACTGATATTGAACTCCAATCAGACTTACCATCATCCAAACGCATGGCAAAGCTGCTTTGGGCGCAAGATGAAGCGGGTGCAGCGCTTAATATGCTTGCTGAACTTCTGCTTGAATCGCCAAATGATAAAGAGCTAATCGCTCTACAACAAACATGGACATCAACCACATGAGCAATTTACATATTCAAATCATACACGGCCCCAACCTCAACATGCTTGGCACACGCGAGCCAGGGCATTATGGCAGTCAAACTCTGATTGATATTGATGAATCCATTATCCAATTGGGTGATGAATTAAATGTTCAAATCACAAGCTTCCAAAGCAATCACGAAGGTGAAATTGTTGATAAAATCCAACATTTGGATGCCGATGCTTTAATTATTAACCCTGCTGCATACACCCATACCAGTGTGGCGATTCGAGATGCTTTGTTGGCAGTCAAAGTGCCGTTTGTGGAAGTGCATTTGTCCAATATTCACAAACGTGAAGAATTTAGACACAAATCCATGATGGTGGACATGGCAATGGGTGTGATTGCTGGCTTTGGCGCACAATCCTACAACCTTGCCCTTCGCGGGCTGCACCATTATTTAACACAATCAAAATCATAATTTTCTAGGAGAACAGAATGGATATTTCAGAAATTCGTAAACTTATTCGCTTGGTTCAGCAAAGCGATGTTACAGAAATCGAAGTCACAGAAGGCGAAAGCACAGTGCGCATTTCCCGCCAAGGCATGGCGGCAGCACCTATGATGGCACAACAACCTGCAATGATGGCAGCTGCTCCCGTAATGGCGGCACCTGCACAGCAAGCTACTGCTGCTGAAGCTCCACCTGTTGAAGAAGACACTGAAAATGTGGTCACTTCACCCATGGTCGGCACCTTTTATGCCGCATCTTCGCCTGATGATGACCCCTTTGTATCAGCGGGTACTTCAGTGAAGAAAGGTGATGTGTTGTGCATTGTTGAAGCCATGAAACTGATGAATGAAATTGAAGCGGAATATGATGGCACAGTTGAAAAAGTATTGGTGAAAAACGCAGAGCCGCTTGAATATGGTCAGCCTTTGTTCGTCATTACACCAGCGTAAGGGTAAGAATATGTTTCATAAAATACTTGTCGCCAACCGAGGCGAAATTGCTGTTCGCATTATTCGTGCGTGTAAAGAACTGGGCATTGAAACTGTCGCTATTTATTCAGAGGCTGATAAGGATGCTATGCATACCCGCCTTGCCGATGAATCCGTATGCGTTGGTCCTGCGGTCAGCACACATTCTTATCTAAATATTCCCGCTATTATGGCAGCCGCATCGTTAACCGATGTAGCTGCGATTCATCCAGGTTACGGCTTCTTGGCAGAAAATGCTGAGTTTGCAGAAATTGTCATTGAGTCTGGCTACACATGGATTGGTCCCACACCTGAATCTATGCGTGTGATGGGTGATAAAGTTAAAGCCAAACAGCGCATGACTGAAGCTGGTGTACCTTTGGTATATGGCTCTCCTGGTGCAGTGCGTACAGTTGAAGAAGCCAAGGAAGTGGCGAAGGATTGTGGCTTCCCTTTAATTATTAAGGCGGCATCAGGTGGCGGTGGACGCGGCATGAAAATTGTTCGCGCCGAACCTTCATTGCCTTCTGCCTTTAGTCTCTGCCAGTCTGAAGCAGGCACAGTCTTTGGTGATGACACTGTGTTTATCGAGCAATTCTTGGAAGAACCACGTCATATCGAGGTGCAGGTGCTGGGTGATGGACATGGTAACATCGTTCACTTGTTTGAGCGCGAATGCTCTATTCAGCGTAATAATCAAAAGGTTTTAGAAGAAGCGCCAAGCCCTTCCATCAGTGAGGAAACGCGCAAAGCGATTTGCAAAGCAGGTGTTGCTGCGGCTGCGGCTGTCAACTATGAAGGTGCTGGCACGATTGAGTTTTTGCTCAATCCAGACCAATCCTTTTATTTCATGGAAATGAATACACGAATCCAAGTGGAGCATCCTGTAACAGAATGGATTACAGGTGTGGACTTGATTGAGTGGCAAATCCGTGTAGCTGCGGGTGAGAAGCTTGCCTTCAAACAAAAAGACATCAAAATGAAAGGACATGCGATTGAATGCCGCATCAATGCGGAACATCCATTTAAGTTTACACCTTCTCCAGGGAAAATTACCCTGTACCATGCACCGGGTGGTCGCAGTGTGCGTGTGGATTCAGCCGTTTATACGGGTTACAGCATTCCGCCACATTATGATTCTATGATTGCTAAGGTGATTACCCATGCAAGGGACAGGAAAAAATGTATCCGCCGTATGCAGCGCGCGATTGATGAACTTGCGATTATTGGCATCACCACAAATCAGGAGCTGCACAAACGATTGTTAGCCAACCCTGGTTTCCAAAAAGCTGATTTTAATATTCATTTCTTGGAGCGTTGGCTTAAACAAATGATTGATTAACCGTCATTCGAAACAAACGAAAGGCTGCCTATGAAAATAGTGCAGCCTTTTTATTTTTTAGAATCCAATCCCTAATTCAACAGATGTATTTTCTTTAGCAAACACGCCAATGACCGAAAATGCAGTCAAACGAAATGCCGCTTCTAACGCATAACCTTTATGCTCAGGATTGATAAACAATGTGGCATCATCATCTTGTTTAATATAAGAAAACCCAGCCTCAATCGACATGGCTCGGCTTCCTGTCATATACCCAACATTCAACTTTTTCCCAGTTTTCCCCCAGCCCAACTTGATGGTTGCGCCACCAAACCCTTGCGGGTTGTCATCTGCAAAAATCACACCCAAATACAAATAGCGACCAAGTAAAGACCCTCCTGAATCACTCAAACTTGATGAAGGCTCGACATAAACAAGTCTTGGTCCCAAAGCATAACTTATCGATGAATATGTAAGCAATATACAGAATAGCCCTAAGGCAAAGAATAATTTCACAAACGACCCATTTTCGGCAAATCGCCAACCAACGGTGCCACATAATCCAACCAAGCTTGGGTGACATCATTGCCTGCGCTATTGATATACTCATCTTTCATGGAAGTCGCTTCGCGTGCCACGGTGGAGAGTGGTGTGACAAAATAACTGCTTGAATAAGGGTTGCTGCTTTCGCGTTTGATGGCAACAGAACCATTTTCTGCCGATGATATTGCATGATTCACCGCAAACTCGCCCACATCCCGAGCTTCTTTGCTATCCACATCGGACACAATCGCAGGGAAGCTGCGTTGCAAATAACCAAATGTATCCGCACGCACTCTTGCCCCTTCTGGCAAAGCTTTCTTCACCAGCCCCGATAATGTGTCACCCAAAGCTCCCGTTCCTGAAAGTTGCAAATTACCATGCGAATCTTTTTCGCCCGTGGTTGCAATCGGATGACCTTCCGCATCCACAATACCTTCAGATACGGCAATCACACAACGCCCATGTTGCTCCACTTGTGCTGCCACATCAGCTTGAAACTGTGCAACATTAAAGGTTGTCTCAGGCAGATAAATCAAATGCGGACCATCGCCATCGCCTTGACGCGCTAATGCTGATGCTGCGGTTAAAAACCCAGCATCGCGCCCCATCACCACATTAATTTTTACACCCGACAAAGCTTTATTATCCCTGTCATCACCCATAAATGCTAAAGCTACAAACTTAGCCGCCGAAGCAAAACCTGGGCAGTGATCGGTAACTCTTAAATCATTATCAATGGTTTTAGGGATATGGATGGTGCAAAAATCATAATTGGCTTCTTTTGCCATTTCAGAAATAATATATGCAGTCTCCGCTGAATCATTACCGCCAATATAAAAGAAGAAACGCACATCATTCTTTTTGAATACTTCAAATACTTTCTCACATTCTACTTTGCCTGGTTTGAGACGCACCGAACCCAATGCTGCCGCAGGTGTAGTTGCCACTTCTTCAAGTTGCGCTACCGATTGCGTTGTCAAATCAATAAAGTCTTCTTCCATGATACCTTTTAAGCCATGTTTTGCGCCTAAGATACCTGTAATCGTTTCTTGTTTGCGTGCTGCTAAAATCGCACCCACCAAAGATTGATTGATGACCGCTGTTGGTCCACCCGATTGTCCTATCACCATTTTACCTTTTAACATGCTCGCCTCCGTTTGATGAGATATGCACTAGCTTATACAACTCTTGCACAACTGCCAAATTTATCACTTTCAACTAATCCCTTATTCTAAACATGAGATTATTTACTTGTCCTATTTTTTAAACATGACTAAACTGCTCCACTTTAAAAATTCAAGGTGGTTGAACTGCACGTGCTTCGTTTATCGAAAATGACTGATTATGGTGTGTTGTTGATGTCTGAGCTTGCCAAAAGCGATGGTGAGGTTCAGCGCGCGCCCGATTTGGCCGAAGTAACCCATATTCCTCAGCCTACCGTGCGTAAAGTGATGACCACATTAATTTCAGCAGAGCTTGTTGAATCCGTGCGCGGCATTAATGGTGGTTACAAACTGATGCATGATGCATCCGACATCAGCGTACGCGATTTGATTCGCAGCATTGAAGGCGATATTGCACTCACAGGTTGTGAGGAAGCGGGCAACAGGGCTTGCGAACAAGCCCATGTCTGCGGCACGCGCACCAACTGGTTAAAAATTAACCAAGCGGTATGTGATGCCCTGCAAAATATAAGTTTAAAAGACATGGTTGATGAAGGCTTTACACCCATCTTTACCATGAAAAAAGTGGTGCCAATTCGTATAGAAAGTGGAGCAAAATAACCGATGGCAACAAACGAAGAAATACAACACGATTTAGAAAAACGCGAATATGACGCAGGTTTTGTCACCGACATTGATTCGGACACCCTACCCCCTGGTCTCAATGAAGACACCATTCGCCATATTTCTGCTAAAAAAGATGAGCCACAATGGTTGCTAGACTGGCGTTTGGAAGCGTATCGCCATTGGTTAACCATGGAAGAGCCAACATGGGCAGCCGTGGACTACACACCCACAGATTATCAATCTATCTCTTATTATTCAGCGCCAAAACCTGCGGATAGTGGTCCTGACAGTTTGGATGAGGTTGACCCTAAGCTGCTGGAAACCTACGACAAGTTAGGCATTCCTTTGCGTGAGCAAGAGTTTTTAGCTGGCGTAAAAAATATCGCCGTGGATGCCGTGTTTGATTCGGTATCTGTTGCCACCACGTTTAAGGGAAAACTCAAAGATGCAGGCGTGATTTTCTGCCCCATCTCTGAAGCCGTGCATGATTATCCTGAATTGGTACAAAAATACCTCGGCACAGTTGTCCCCCAAGGTGACAATTTCTTTGCAGCCTTAAACTCTGCCGTGTTCACTGATGGTTCGTTTGTGTACATCCCCAAAGGTGTGCGTTGCCCCATGGAATTATCGACATATTTCCGTATCAATGCTTTGAACACCGGTCAATTTGAACGCACTTTGATTATCGCCGATGAAGGTTCGCATGTATCCTATCTTGAAGGGTGTACTGCTCCCATGCGCGATGAAAATCAACTTCATGCAGCCGTGGTGGAGTTGGTTGCCTTGGATGATGCGGAAATCAAATATGCTACCGTGCAAAACTGGTATCCCGGTGATGAAAATGGCGTGGGTGGTATTTACAACTTCGTGACCAAACGTGCCGATTGCCGTGGTGACCGCTCCAAAGTGAGCTGGACACAAGTGGAAACAGGCTCTGCGATTACCTGGAAATATCCAAGCTGCGTTCTGCGCGGCGATGATTCGGTGGGCAAGTTTTTCTCCGTCGCCGTTACTACCAACTGTCAGCAAGCCGATACGGGAACAAAGATGATTCATTTGGGTAAAAACACCAAATCTACCATCATCTCCAAAGGTATTTCCGCAGGCAAAGCGCAACAATCGTATCGCGGTTTGGTGCGCATGGGTAAAAATGCTGACAATGCACGAAACTTCACCCAATGTGATTCATTATTACTGGGTGATAAGTGCGGTGCGCATACCTTCCCTTATGTGGAAGTGAAAAATGCAACAGCAACTCTGGAACATGAAGCTACCACTTCCAAAATCGGTGAAGACCAGTTGTTTTATTGTCAGCAACGCGGGCTTTCTGAAGAAGATGCGGTGAATATGATTGTGAACGGATTCTGCAAGGATGTGTTTGATGAGCTACCCATGGAATTTGCTGTGGAAGCCAACCGTTTGATGGAAGTGAGCCTTGAAGGTTCGGTTGGGTAGATGATAAATACAAACCACAAAGACACAAAGACACAAAGAGAAAACATTAATCCTGAGTTGAATGAACTTGCGCGTCAGGTGGTTGATGCTGCGTTTGCTGTACACCAAACGCTTGGGGCAGGTCTATTGGAGTCTGTTTATGAAACATGTCTTTGTTATGAGTTGAAAAAACGGAAGGTTTCATTTCAGAAACAAGTATCTTTGCCTGTTGTTTACGATGGTATCACTTTAGAAGCAGGTTTACGTCTTGATATTTGGGTGGATAAACAACTTGTAATAGAGCTTAAAGCCGTAGAACACATCACGAATGTACATCAAGCGCAACTATTGACCTACCTCAAGCTGACCAATAACCGCCTTGGTCTATTAATCAATTTCAATACTGCAAGAATCAAAGATGGTATCAAGCGAGTAATATTATGAAAACTTTGTGTCTTTGTGCCTTTGTGGTTACTAAAAGAGGAAATAAATAATGTTAGAAGTTAAAGATTTACACGTCTCCGTTGACGGCAAGAAAATTCTTAAAGGTTTGAACCTCACCATCAATGCAGGTGAAGTTCATGCCATCATGGGGCCCAATGGTGCAGGCAAGTCCACATTATCCAATGTGATTGCTGGGCGCGATGGTTACGAAATCACATCAGGTTCGATTACCTACAAAAATGATGACTTGCTCGAAATGAGCCCTGAAGAGCGGGCTTGGGCGGGTGTATTCCTTGCGTTTCAATATCCCGTTGAAATTCCAGGTGTGAATAATACTTACCTGCTCAAAGCTGGCGTGAATGCCAAGCGCAAACATCAAGGTTTGGAAGAGTTGGATGCCTTTGATTTTATGCAAACCGTCAAGGAAAAAGCCAAATTGGTTGAGCTTGACCCATCTTTCCTAAGCCGCTCTGTGAATGAAGGTTTCTCTGGTGGTGAGAAAAAACGCAACGAAATTTTCCAAATGGCAGTGCTTGAACCATCGTTAGCCTTATTGGATGAAACCGATTCTGGTTTGGATATTGATGCCCTTCGCATTGTGGCTGGTGGTGTGAATAAATTACGCTCACCCGACAGAGCGATGGTGATGATTACCCATTACCAACGCCTGCTCGACTATATCGAACCTGATTTTGTGCATGTCTTGGCGGATGGTATGATTCAAAAAACAGGTGATAAATCATTAGCACTTGAACTTGAAGAACATGGTTATGATTGGGTGAAAGAAAACAAATGAGTGTTATCGAACAAACCCGACAAGATGCCCTAAACCTGTTTGAAAAACTTGGTTTACCCACCTTGCGCGATGAAGATTGGAAATACACCGATGCTTCGCGCCTTAAAGATTTATTGCAGCCAACACCAATAGACGAAAACATTCACATCAAAGATATGGGCATCAATGGGCTTGATGCTTACCGCATGGTCTTTATCAATGGCATGTTTGCCGAGGCCGAATCAGATTTACCTGAAGGTGTGAGCATTCTATCTTTGGCTGAGTTGGAGAAAAACAGTGTGGGTGAAGATGCCAAAGGCATTGCCAAGCTATTCACTGTGGACACCCAAGCGCCATTGATGAATGGCTTTAATGCCTATAATGCTGCCAAAGCCAGTGATGGTTCTGTGATTATTTTGGCAGACAATGCGATTTTGACCAAACCTTTGTATATCTTGCATATCAGCAACCAAAGCAATGTAGTTCGCCATAGTTTTATGATTGGTCAACATGCACAAGCTGAAATTATTGAACACTTTATCAGCGCAGGTGATAACAAAGCGCTGAGCAACTCATGCAGCTTTGTCGCACTCAAAGCCGAAGCACATTTAGAGCACAGCCGCATTCAACAAGAAGGCGACAAACAATCACATGTAGCGCGTGTGCAGGTCAAACAATGCAAAGGTTCAAGCTACACCTTTCATGGTGTAGAACTTGGCGCAGCATTATCGCGCACGGATTTGGTGGTCAATTTACACGGTGAAGGCGCATCTTGCGACTTGAACGGTTTATTTGTGTTGGGCGGAAGGCAACATGCCGATCATCATACCCGCATCGACCATAAAGCCCCGCATTGCACCAGCCGCGAGCTTTATCGCACTGTGCTTGATGGGCGTTCGCATGGTGTGTTTAATGGTAAAGTGATGGTACATGAAGGTGCGGTTAAGACCGATTCCAACATGAGCAATGGTAATATTTTATTATCCAAACATGCTGAAATCGACACCAAACCTGAACTTGAAATTTATAATGATGATGTGAAATGCGCCCACGGTGCAACCATTGGTCAGCTTGATGATAAACAACTGTTTTATCTTCGCTCGCGTGGTATTTCAGCAGAAGCAGCGCAAGAATTATTAACCTTCGCTTTTGCTGATGAAGTGTTGGTGGCGATGAGCAATCAAACGGTGCGCAGTTATGTGGAAAAGGCTGCATTTGCCAAATTGCCACACGGCGATAATTTGGAGGAAATGTTAGGTTCATGAATATAGACAACATTCGCAATGACTTCCCCACCCTACACCAAGAAGTATTTGGGCATCCACTGGTCTATTTGGATAATGCGGCAACCACACAAAAGCCGCAATGTGTGATTGATAAGATCAAACATTACTACGAAAAGGATAATTCCAATATCCATAGAGGTGTGCATTCTCTTTCAGAACGCGCCACCAAAGATTATGAAGCAGCGCGTAAAACCATTCGTGATTTCTTCAATGCCAAATCGACCAAAGAAGTAATTTTCACCCGTGGCACCACCGAAAGCATCAACCTTGTCGCATCATCGTGGGGTGGCGCAAACATCGGCAAGGGTGATGAAATCCTGATTACACACATGGAACATCATTCTAATATCGTGCCTTGGCAAATGTTGTGTGAACGCACAGGCGCTGTGCTTAAAGTCATTCCCATGAATGAAGCGGGCGAGCTTGATTTGACTGCCTATGCCGAACTATTGAACGAACGCACTAAGCTTGTTGGCATCGTTCACATGTCCAATGCTTTGGGTACGATTAATCCGATTGCTGAAATGATTGAGCAAGCACACAAAGTTGGAGCCAAAGTATTGATTGATGGCGCACAAGCTGCCGCTCACATCGCAACAGACTTGCAAGCTTTGGATATTGATTTTTATGCCACATCCGCGCATAAAATGTATGGTCCAACAGGTGTGGGCGTATTGATTGCCAAAGAGGAATTGTTGAATGCTATGCCACCGTATCAAGGTGGTGGTGACATGATTTTGATGGTGACCTTTGAGAAAACCCAATACAACGAGTTACCACATAAATTTGAGGCAGGTACACCCAATATCGCAGGTGTGATTGGTTTTGGTGAAGCCTTAAAGTATATATCCAACATCGGTTTTGAAGCCATTGAAAAACGTGAAAAAGAATTGCTAGCTTACGCCACTAAAAAGGCTCAAAGTTTTGAAGGTTTGCGCCAGATTGGTACGGCAAAACATAAAGCATGTGTGCTTTCCTTTGTTTTGGACGGTGTGCATCCGCATGATTTGGGTACGATTCTAGACCGTGAAGGTGTAGCAATTCGCGCTGGGCATCACTGTGCCATGCCTGTGATGCAGTTTTATAAAGTGCCTGCCACGGCTCGCGCTTCATTTTCGATTTACAACACTGAAGCTGAAGTGGATGCGTTGTTTGCTGCACTTGAAAAAGCACGGGATATGTTTGCATAGTGAAGGTTTGGCTCCTTCTACCCTTGAGGGGAGAAGGGTGGGATGAGGGGTGATGGTTTTAATATGGTAACAACCCTCACCCTAGCCCTCTCCCTTCAAAGGGAGAGGGGAAATGGAACAAAAGAGAGAAGAAATGTTTAGTTTAGGCGATTTATACAAAGAAGTGATTATCGACCACACCAAAGCGCCGCGCAATTTTGGCAAATTAGAGCCATGCAGCCACGATGCTGAAGGTTTTAACCCGTTATGTGGCGACCAACTGCATGTGTACCTGCAAATTAACGATGACAACATCATTGAAGATGTGAAGTTTGAAGGGCAAGGCTGCTCGATTTCAACAGCTTCAGCATCATTAATGACCCAAGTGCTCAAAGGTAAAACCGTGGATGCATTTAACGCATTATTTGGCGCATTTCATGATATGGCAACCGCTGATATGGATGATGAACCCGATGAAGATGTGTTGGGTAAACTTGCTGTGCTTGCAGGAGTAAAAGAATTTCCATCGCGTATCAAATGTGCCACATTATGTTGGCATACCGTCAAATCTGCGATTGAAGATGCTGGCGAACCAGCGAAAACGGAGTAAAGCATGGCAACTGGTCAAATGATTACAACCAATCGTGATATTGATGCAATTTTAATTCCACTTGGCACACCTGTGATTATCCCTGAAGGTGCGCAAGTTGCCATCACCCAAGAGCTTGGCGGCACGTATACCGTATCAGTCAATGGCAACCTTGCCCGCGTGGAAGGCAAAGATGCGGATGCGCTTGGTTTTGGTGATGATGATAAATCTGAAGCCAAAGAAGAAGTCAAAACTGCCAAAGGTCCTGTAGAAGAGAGTGCAGTTTGGGATGCGCTCAAAACGGTGTATGACCCTGAAATTCCCGTAGATATTGTCAACTTAGGTTTGGTTTATGATGTGCATATTGTGGACACCGATGAAGGTGGTAATAACGTAGACATCACCATGACCTTAACCGCACCAGGTTGCGGCATGGGGCCATTTATTGTGGATGATGTACGCGCCAAAACATTGGACGTTGAAAATGTAACAGATGTGCATGTTGAACTCGTGTTTGAACCGCCATGGGACAGAGCGATGATGAGTGATGAAGCCAAGTTACAATTGGGTATGTTTTAACCACTTAACGCTTTATGGCAGCTAAATTGCTTGCTTTTATGACACATAAAAACAAATGCAACGATTGGGCTATCACACTTATGAATAACAGATTATTACCATGCAAAAACCTTATCATTTCTTATATTAGTGGTAGGAATGGGTGCATTTCTCATGTTATGCTTGCCGAATAACTGTGCAAAAGAAGAACTTTATTTCCCAAATCCAACTTGCAAAAGCAAGTCCTGAGTGGTCACAATCACTTACTCGCCTTTTTATTGTTATTGCTATATTCATCTACTTCTTCAACTCTGAAAACAGCATACTTTTTACAGTTTCTTCTATATACCTTATTACAGCAATATCATTTCTTATTTGGTCAACTTTATCCCCTGATACAAATCACTTACGTAGGGCTTTAATGGCAATTGCAGATGTAAGCACCGTTTCCATTTGTCTATATTACGCAAATGGAGAAGAAGGTACCTTGTTCGTTGGTATTTTTTTATGGATTATCACAGGCTTTGGATTTAGGTATGGTATTCAATACACTTATCTAACCACCATACTAGTCGTTATCGGGTTTTCCTGTGTTATAGCTTATAATCCTTACTGGTTACAACATTTACATACAACTATAGGAAACTATGTAATCATTTTAGCCGTTCCATTATTTATGGCTAAACTTGTGAAAAACTTACATCAAGCAATTCAAGTAGCCGAACAAGCCAACCAAGCTAAATCGCAGTTCCTTGCCAATATGAGTCATGAGCTTCGTACCCCACTCAATGGGATTATTGGTGCAAGCGAATTACTTTCCATGACCAAACTCAATAAGAAACAAAATGGCTATGCACAACTTATTCAGTCTTCAGGGCATACCTTGCTCGCCTTGATTAATGATGTATTAGATATTTCAAAAATTGAGGCTGGCAAACAAACACAAGAAATTAAAACATTTGATTTGCATATACTTATCAACACCACCATACAAACGTTTTTACCTCAAGCGAAGAAAAAAAGTTTAAAGCTTTCTTCGCATGTGAATGACGATGTACCCTTTAGGCTCAAAGGGGATGAGCTACATATCCGACAAGTGCTGATTAATTTTATCAGCAACGCTTTAAAGTTTACCGAACATGGCAGTGTGCGTGTGCATGTAGAGCTTCCTGAACAAGACATGGATGGTATTACCTGTTGGCTTCGCTTTCGTATTTTTGACACGGGCATTGGTCTGTCAGAAAGCGAGCAAGCCAAAATATTCGAGAGCTTCACCCAAGCAGATGTTTCAACCACACGTCAATATGGTGGCACAGGGCTAGGCACAACCATTTCCAAAGAGCTTGTGTCGTTGATGGGTGGTGAAATTGGCTTAGAAAGTAAAGAAGGCGAAGGTTCAGAATTTTGGTTTGAATTACCCTTAGAGTGCCAAGAAAAAGCAGACAAAGAAAAAATCGCAAAAGCAGCATCTTTTTCAGACATACACGTGCTCACCTTATTAAAAGAAGATACTTTACCTCAATTTACCACACCTATTCAGCGCTGGGGGCAAACACTTAGCACTGCAAATCATGTGTTGGATTTATTCCATCAATTATCACAACAAGAATTTCATGTTGTTATCGTTGAATCGGATAAGCTGGGCATGTCTGCCGAACAATTTATCAAAAGCGCCAAAAATGATGCAAACATTGAACTGATTTCATTTATTTTGGTGGGTGAATACTTTGATACAATCACTATGAATAAACTCATTGAGCTAGGTTTTGCCGATGTGCTTTCTTTACCCCTAAATGAATCACTGCTTTTTAACGTGTTGCATGAAATATGCATCGGTCAAACTCAACAGCACAACCTGCCCTCTATTGCAGCCAAACAACAAAACCAAACATCAGGGCTACATATTTTGGTGGCTGAAGATAATGAAGTAAATCAAATCGTTATCCGTGAATTTATCGAAATTATGGGCCACCGCATCACCTTAGTTGAAGATGGGGAATTGGCATTGGATGCACTGGATACGGAGCATGATTTTGATTTGGCACTCTTGGACATCAATATGCCAAACATGTCTGGTTTGGATGTACTCAAAGCTTATCGTTTCCTTGAAACAAATCGCCATTTACCCATGGCTATGCTTTCTGCCGATGCTACTTCGGTCAATATCAACGAATGTTTGGATGCGGGTGCTGATGCATATCTCACCAAACCGATTGAACATGAAAAACTCGCACAAGCCATTGATAAACTCATTCAACCTAAAAATTCATCACAACCAATCAAACACATGCAACAAACCCATGCACAAGCAACATCTTGGCAACATATTGATGTAAACGTGCTTGATAAACTCCAAAGCATGAGTCGCCGAGACGGGTTTACCGAAGGTCTTATTGAAAGGTTCTTGGGGCATACTGAAGAAAAACTAACCAAGCTTCAATTAGCTTCGCAACAGGGTGATACCCAAACTTTCTTACAAGTTATTCATAGCCTTAAAGGGGCATCAGGTATGCTTGGATGTATTGCCGTTCAATTTGCTTGTGAAAGAGTAGAAGCCTTGTCTAACATCGATAAGGCAACCATGAATGCTTGCACCACTGATATTCATCAAGCAGTGCAAGCTTGTAGGCAAGAACTAACCCTCTATCTCAACAAATGTAAGGGTGCTACACCAGAGTAGCTAACTTAGCTTGCAGATTTAGCAGACTGCCGCTTAACCAAGCGTTCCATCATGCGCAAATCTTTTTTCTCAAGCTTCATAGCTGTGTCTGCCCAAATATCTGCACCCATCAGTAGTTCATCCAAAGTCACTGGGTTATTCAACCTTTTTGTTTTTCTAAAAGCTCTTCTTCCATTTCTCTGTCTATTCTCTTTTTTGATATAGTCATAAACTGCTTGTTCACCTTCTCCATCATCCACTAAAATATCAACCACGCCCAAATTATACATTTCTTCTGCACTGTATAACTTACCGCCCAAAACCATACGTTCTGCTTCAACCATACCTATTTTTCGAGATAAAAAACTATATGCACCTGCACCAGGGAATAGATTAAACAAAATATCAGGAAGCCCCATTTTTGCACTTTTCTCAGCGATAATAATATCATTCGCCAATACACCTTCAAATCCACCACCTAAAGCATCACCTTGAACAAGCGCAATCGTAGTTATATCTCTATTCAAATCAGTATGTATTTGATACATCGCTCTAATACATGCCTCATCATATTTGTAGATACTCTCTCTATTTTTAGAACGAATTAAATCTAAAAATAGATGTAAATCGCCACCTAGACAGAATACATTCGATATGGATGAACCCATCACAAGGTACTTTAAGCTTTCTGAGCGACTATTCTTCCCAGACATAATACCATCAAACCAGTCTTGAATATTTTGGACAACCTCTGGTGTAAAACACGGTCTTGGATGCGCATTCATTCTATACCATGCCAACTCATATTCATCTTCATAGGTAATATCCAATGAAGAATAATGTTCTCCCCTATTTTTTGGTGTCTCCAGGTTTCTTTTTAACTGCATCATACGCCCCTTTCCCTTTATTTATTATGGCATTGCCATCACTTGAGCGTTAGTTGGGGATAAGCGCATGTCAATGGTTGGTGTGGTTGAAGTGTGATAAAAAAACAATGGCACTTGTTTCAAAGCTATATCAGGGTTATGTTTTCATACAAAAATGACAAGGAACACTATATATAGTATGCGAGCCTCCAAGTGGCAACAACATATGACGTTTCAGCGTCCTTCTGTACAAAAAGACACGGTTTGGGTTCATGCCTGTTCCATGGGTGAAGTTGCATCAGTCGCACCACTAATCAACAAACTTTTGGACGCTAAAAAGCAGGTTCACTTAACCGTTGTCACCCGAACAGGTTACGCCCATGCTGAGCGATTATTTAAAGATAAAATCAGCAAAAGTTGGCTCCCTTGGGATTTACCTTTTTTGATGGCGCGTTTCGTTAAACATTTGCAACCCAGCCTACTTTTATTAAATGAAACCGAATTTTGGCCGGGTATGCTCAAAGCCTGTAAAAAACAAAACGTACCTGTTGTTGGTGTGAATACGCGCATATCCGACCGCTCATTTCCCAAGTATTACAAAACACGCAAACTTTGGTCGCGTTGGTTAAACCCTGTGTCATTATTCCTTGCGCAAAGCGCGGTTGATGCTGACCGCCTGGAAGCCATGGGTGTCGCTAAACACAAGATTAAAACCGTGGGTAATTTAAAATTTGCCGTGCAAACACCCGATATTGATGCAACCCAAGTTCGCCAATGGATTGACCCCACTGGCAAGCGCCCTATTTTAATTATCGCCAGCACCCATGACAATGAAGAGACACAAATTTTAGAACAGCTAACCACTTGGAAGCAAAAACAGTCCAATTTGTTAACCGTGATTGTACCGCGTCATCCTGAACGTTTTGCAGATGTTGCCCAATTATTAGATGAGCATGGATTTAGCTACACGCGATATGCAGATGAACGAACAGGGCATGAAGATGTGATACTCATTGATGCTATGGGTGTGCTTGTATCATTATATACCATTGCTGATGTGGTGTTTATTGGTGGAAGTTTGGTCAACATTGGTGGGCACAATCCACT